>NZ_CP104272.1:2400000-2768699 GCF_025244865.1 Arthrobacter sp. zg-Y1110 | reverse complement strand
CAAACAGATTGCCATGCCGTTTATGGAAGACATCCAGGCAGTGGTTCGGCAGCACACCCAGCTGTCCGTGCTGCGCCAGGATGAGGTGCTGTTCATCGAACGCCTCTCCAGCCACGGATCGGTGCTGAACCACGCGAAGGTCGCCGGCCGGCTCCCTGTCCACGTCTCCTCATCGGGGATGGTGATGATGGCCCACTCGCCGCGGCACGTACAGGAGGAGTACCTGGCGCAGCAGAACCCGGATGCCTCCGAGGAAAAGCGGCTGCGTTCTTCCTGGGCAAAAATGCGCCTGGAAGGCAGCGCAAGCCTGCCCGGCGCCGTCGTTCCGGACACCACGGGAATAGCCGTGCCCGTCTTCGGCCCGGGCGGCACGGCCGTGGCCGCGATCGGAGTCGTGGTGCCCACCGGCAGCGAACACATCTCTTCGACCATCCCGGCGCTGATGACTGCTGCCCGCGGAATCTCCCGCGGCCTGGGCGTCCGGGCAGAGGCCGCAGGACCCCACTACCAGCGCTGACCCACCGGCCGGGCATGGCCGGAACCGGCCGTGCCGCGTGGCGCTGCAGGCCGGCGGCGGACTTCCGGGTAATAGTAGTGCCGGGCCGGCAGCACATCCTGCCGGGACCTTCTCCGGCACTTCCGTGCCGGCACCAAACGGAGCGGCACAACGGGGGACAGAGTGGCAAAATCAGGGGCGGGCGTCTGGGCGCTGCCTGCTTTCCGCGGCCTGTGGCTGGCTACCACTGCGGTGCACGCCGGCCGTGATGTCGCCGTGTTTGCCGTGTCTGTGGGAATGATCTCCGTGCTCGGCGCTACGCCGTTCCAAGCCGGGCTGGCCGCACCCCTAAGCAGCGCCGGGCCGCTGCTCTTCGGGCTGGTGGCAGGGGTGGCTGTTGACCGGTGGGGGCAGCGGCGGACCATGCTCGCCATGACCTGGGTCCGTGCAGCAGCCTATGCCTGGGCCGTTGCGTCGTTCTTCCTGGGCTGGCTGGAGGCATGGCAGCTGCTGCTCGTGATCCTGGTGGTCGGGATTGCCGACGTGTTCTTTATGGCCGCCCATACCTCGGTATTGCCGAGGCTGGTGGGACGGCACCGGATCGCCGATGCCGCATCTTCGCTGATGGCCTCCGAGCAGGTGGTGTCCCTGGCCGGTCCGGCGGCCGGCGGGATACTGGTGCGGCTTCTCCCGGCGCCGGCCGTGCTTGCCGTAAGCGCAGCCACACAGCTGGTCGCCGCCGCGGGACTGGCCCGGCTGCCCCCGGACAACCCGGCCCCGCCGAAGACGGATCGGCCGGGCATCCGGGAAGCCGTCGCGACGGGGGTCAGGTTCATCGCCGGCCATCGCGTTCTGCTGGCACTGATCATGACTACCACTACCAACAACTTCGCCGCCGGTCTCTACCAGGCTGCCGAGTCCTGGTTCATCCTTCACGATCTGGCAATGGACCCGGCGCTCTTCGGTGCCATCTGGTCCGTCAGCGCCGTCGGCGGAATCGTCGGTGCGGTGCTGGCCCCGCGTATTGGGAAGGCGATCGGCCCGCTCCGCGCCATGCTGCTGGCAGCGCTGATGATGCCGCTGAACTTCGCGCTCGTGCCGCTCACTGCACTGTGGCCGCATCTCGCGGTGCTGAGCATCGGGGTATCGTTCACCCTTTTCGGCCTCGCTCTTGGCCTGATGATGGTGAACAGCTCGGCCCTGACCACTGCACTGATCCCGGATGACCTTCTGGCCCGCGTTTCGTCCACCCGTCGCACCCTCACCCAGGGCTCCGTTGTGCTGGGCGGTGTCCTCGGAGCGGTGCTGCTGGGCTGGATCGGTGCTGTGCCGACCCTTTGGCTGGCCGTGGCCGTGGCATTGGGCCAGTGCGTGTTCCTGCTGCTGATAGGGGTGCCCCGGCGGGGTGCGCTGCTGGCCTCGGAGCTTCCCGCGGAGCCGGAGCCACTGCCCGCCCCCGGACGGCAAACCGGTCCCTAAACCGGACCCGTGAACCGCGCCCTGACTATCCGCGGCGCCGGATACCCACCGATTTCCCATTCAATGAGAATCACTTTGCTGCTCCCCGTGTGCCGGCAGTCACACTGGGAGGTAGTGTCCGCTACAAAGTTTTCAAGGGAGTAATAGATGGGTGCAGAGCGCACTATCCTCAAGACGCAGGTCGGCATTGTGGGCGGCGGCCCTGCCGGACTGATGCTTTCGCACCTGCTGTCGAAGTCCGGCATCGACAATATCGTGGTGGAGAAGCGGGACCGCGAGACCATCCGCACCACCCACCGGGCCGGCATCCTGGAGCATGGAAGTGTCCGCATGCTGACCGACACCGGGGTAAGCAACCGGGTGCTTACGGAGGGGTACCGCCACGAGGGCATCGACCTGCGCTTCGGCGGTGAGAGCCACCGGATCGATTTTGAAGACCTGGTGGGGGAGTCCGTGTGGCTGTACCCGCAGAACGAGGTCTTCACGGACCTGGCCGCCGCCCGGGAACGGGACCACGGCGATGTCCGCTACGGAGTCAGCGAAACATCCGTCGCGGACCTGGCGACGGAAACCCCCAAAATCCTGTTCACAGACAGCGACGGCCGGGACTTTGAAATCCATTGTGAAATCCTGGTGGGCTCCGACGGCTCCGGCGGAATCTGCAAGCGCTCCATCCCCAAGGAAGCGCGCACGGATAACTTCATCGAATACCCCTTCGCCTGGTTCGGCATCCTCACCAAGGCCGCACCCAGTGCCCCGGAACTGATCTATGCCAATTCCGACCGCGGCTTTGCCCTGATCAGCCAGCGCAACGACTCCGTCCAGCGGATGTACTTCCAGTGTGATCCGAACGAGGACGCGGATGCGTGGAGCGAGGACCGCATCTGGGACGAACTCCAGGCGCGGGTGGACGGCCCGGACGGCTTCGAGCTGACGCGGGGCCCCATCTTCGAAAAGACCGTCCTGAAGTTCCGCAGCTATGTGTGTGAACCCCTGCGGTACGGCAACCTGTTCCTGGCGGGCGACGCCGGACACACGGTTCCGCCCACCGGCGCCAAGGGCCTCAACCTTGCCCTGGCCGACGTGAAGGTACTGTTCGAGGCCATTGACTCGTTCTACGCCACCAAGTCCCCTGACCTGCTGGACGGGTACAGTGACAAGGCACTCGAGCGGGTCTGGCGCGCGCAGAACTTCTCCTATTGGATGACGTCGATGCTGCACACCCGGGCGGACGCCAGCCCCTTCGAACGCAAGCGTGCGCTGGGAGAGCTCAGCGGCGTCGTCTCCTCCCGGCACGGCAGCGCCTACCTGGCCGAGGCCTACACGGGCTGGCCGCACGACTAGCGTTCGCATAACGAACATCTGTACATCCAACGAACAGGCGGTGTAACGTGGTCTCGACCACGTGGATGCTTGGAAAGCCGGAGCGCAAGGGTGCGCTTCATTGAAAGGAAAACCCATGGAAATGGAAGAGAACCTTTTCTCGAACAGCCATGTCATCGAGAAGCTGGACGCAGCCGAGGCCTCACAGGACCAGATCTCCGCTGAAATCGCCGCGGTCCACGCCGAGTACTCCAAGGGGGTGGACGACGGCGCCGCAGAGGAAACCCAGCCCCGCATCGATTTCACTCCCTACCGCAGTTCGCTCCTGCGCCACCCCACCAAGGATCCGCACCACGTGGACCCCGAAACCATCGAGCTGTGGTCCCCGGCATTCGGCCACCAGGACGTCCACGCGCTCGAGAGCGATCTGACCATCCAGCACAACGGCGAACCGATGGGGGAGCGGATCATCGTCCGCGGACGCATCCTCGACGGCGACGGGCACCCCGTCCGCAACCAGCTGGTGGAAATCTGGCAGGCCAACTCCGCCGGCCGCTACATCCACAAGCGCGACCAGCACCCGGCCCCGCTGGACCCGAACTTCACCGGCGTCGGCCGCTGCATCACCACCGACGACGGTTCCTACGAGTTCACCACCATCAAGCCCGGTCCGTACCCGTGGAAGAACCACTACAACGCCTGGCGGCCGGCGCACATCCACTTCTCACTCTTCGGCACCGACTTCACCCAGCGCATGATCACCCAGATGTACTTCCCCGGGGATCCGCTTTTCGCGCTGGATCCGATCTACCAGTCGATTACGGACTCCAAGGCGCGCGACCGCCTCGTGGCCACGTACGACCACAACATCACCTCGCATGAGTGGGCCACCGGCTACAACTGGGACATCGTGCTCACCGGCAGCAACCGCACCTGGATGGAAGACGAGGACGCAGAGTAATGAACGAGCAGAAGCTAACCGCCACGCCCGGGCAAACCATCGGCCCGTTCTACGGCTACGCCCTCCCCTTCGAGAAGGACAACCAGCTGCTGTCCCCGGGCATGCCCGGCAGCGTCCGCCTCCAGGGCACCGTGACCGACGGCGCCGGAGACACCATTCCGGATGCCCTGCTGGAAATCTGGCAGGCCGACGCCGACGGCAATATCCCCCAGCGGACCGGATCCCTGGTCCGTGACGGCTACACCTTCACCGGCTGGGGCCGCACCGCCGTCGACAATGCCGGCAACTACACCTTCACCACGGTCAACCCGGGCCCTACGGAAGAGGGATCGGCCCCCTTCATTTCCGTCGTCATCTTCGCCCGCGGCCTGCTCAACAAGCTGCACACCCGGATGTACCTGCCGGACGACGAAGAGGCCCTGGCCCGCGACGCCCTGCTGTCCTCGCTGCCCGAGGAACGCCGGCGCACCCTGATCGCCACCCGCGAAGCAGACGGCGGACTCCGCTGGAACATCTGCCTGCAGGGCGAAGGCGAAACCGTCTTCCTCACCTACCCCGGGGCGTAACCGGTGGGTGCAGCGGACAGCGCGGACTACGGGCTGCTCTCCCCGGCCTGGGCGGGTACCCGGGTCGCGGAACTGACCGGGGACCGACAGCTGCTCCAGGCCCTCCTGGACGTGGAGCTCGAATGGGTGCGCGTGCTGGCCTCCGCCGGCCTGGCCGATCCGGAAGCACCCGCCGCGGTGGCCGCCGTCAGCGACGCTTCCCGGTACGACGCCGCGTCCCTGGCCGAGCGGGCGCAGGGCGGCGGCAATCCCGTGATTCCGCTGCTGGCCGACCTCCGGGCCCAGGCACGGGAATCTTCGCCCAAAG
Source organism: Arthrobacter sp. zg-Y1110 (assembly GCF_025244865.1). NCBI lineage: Bacteria > Bacillati > Actinomycetota > Actinomycetes > Micrococcales > Micrococcaceae > Arthrobacter > Arthrobacter sp. zg-Y1110. The sequence goes on along the minus strand of NZ_CP104272.1, from coordinate 2,763,567 downwards.
CCGCGGCCGCCATCCACCGCGGCGCCACCAGCCAGGACATCATGGACACCGCCCTGATGCTGCTGGCCCGCCGCGCCCTGGACACCATCATCGCGGATGCCGACCGGGCCGCCGCTGCCCTGGGTGCCACCGCCCGGCGCCACGCAGCGACCCTGTGCGTGGCCCGGACCCTGACCCAGCACTCGCTGCCCTCCACCTTCGGCCTGCGCGCCGCCCAGTGGCTGCACGGGGTGGGCAGCGCCGCCCAGGGACTGCGTACCGCCGCCGGCAACCTCCAGCTGCAGTGGGGAGGCGCCTCCGGAACACTGGCGGCACTCACCCTCGCTGCCGGTTCCGCCGCACAGACCGGTTCCGCGGCACAGCCGGGCGACGGCGCCCAGGCCGGCTCCGGCGCACCGTTGACCGCCTTCGACCTCACCGCACGGCTGGCACACGGCCTCGGCCTGGCCGACCCCGTGGCACCCTGGCAGACCAACCGGCTGCCGGTGACCGCCCTCGGCGCTGCACTGCAGGACTTCACCGCCGCGGCCGGAAAGGTTGCCAACGACGTCCTGCTGCTCAGCCGGCCGGAAATCGGCGAGGTCTCCGAACCCCGCGCCGCCGGCCGCGGAGGATCCTCCGCCATGCCGCAGAAGCAGAACCCCGTCCTGTCCGTCCTGATCCGCAGTGCGGCCCTGGCCGCACCCGGCTACGGCATGCAGCTGAACGCCGCTGCCGCAGCCGCGGACGATGAGCGGCCCAGCGGCTCCTGGCACGTGGAATGGCAGGCCCTGCGCTCCCTGCTGCGCCTCGCCGGGGGAGCCGCTGCCAAGCTGGCCGAACTGGCCGAGGGCCTGCAGGTCTCCACGGACGCGCTGGCCCGCAACCTGGAATCCGCCGGGCCGCTTGTGGTCAGTGAGAAAATCATGGCCGTGGCCGCCCCGCTGCTCGACGACGGCGTGCCCGGACGCGGCAAGGAAATCATCGCCGACACCGTGGCCCGCTCGCTGTCCTCCGGCGAGCCCTTCGAAGAGCTGCTGCGCGCAGCGGTCCCCCCGGAAGTCCTTTCCGATACGGAACTCAAGAGCATCCTCGACCCCGCCGAATACCTAGGGGAGGCCACCGCCCTCATTGAGCGGATCACCGCGGCCTACCCCGGAAAGCCCTCAGCATGAGCATCCCCGCCATCAAGGCCTCCCGCCTTTCCAACGCCGGCCCCGCCGCACCCGTCCTGATCGCCGGCCCGTCGCTGGGCACTGCGTCCATGCCATTGTGGAGCCGGGCAGCGGCCGCCCTGGACACCTTCACGGTCATCGCCTGGGACCTGCCCGGCCACGGTGCCAGCCCCGCTGCAGGGGAATCCTTCAGCATCGCGGACCTGGCCGCCGCCGTCGCGGCGATGGTCACCGCAGCCCGCAACGCCGGAGACATTCCCGCAGATGTCCCGGTCTTTTACGCCGGGGTATCGCTGGGCGGCGCCGTCGGACTCCAGCTCGGCCTGGACCACGGGTCGCTGTTCGACGGCGTGGCCGTCCTCTGCTCCGGTGCCAAGATCGGCGAAACCGGAGCCTGGGAGGAACGCGCGGAAACGGTGCGCCTCCAGGGCACGCCCACCCAGGTGGTCGGCTCGGGGCAGCGCTGGTTCGCCCCGGGCTTTATGGACCGGGAGCCCGCTGCCGCTGCCGCCCTGCTCCACTCGCTGCAGGACGCGGACCGCTTCTCCTACGCCCTCTGCTGCCGGGCACTGGCGACCTTCGATGTCCGGGGACGGCTGCCGGACATCACGGTCCCCGTGCTCGCGGTAGCCGGTGCCGACGACGTCGTCACGCCGCCGTCGTTCGCGCAGCTCATTGCCGACCGGGTGGCCAACGGAACCGCCGCCGTCGTCGACGACGCCGCGCACCTGGTCCCGGTGGAGCAGCCGGCCGTAACCGCAGAACTGCTGAAGGACTTCTTCGGCGCCCAGTACCTTGAAGGGAAATGACGCAGTGATCGCAGATGCCAACAAGAGCCGGCAGGACGTGTACAACGAGGGCATGGCGGTACGCCGCGAAGTCCTCGGCGCCGAGCATGTGGACCGCGCCAACGCGGGCAAGGACGAGTTCACCACCGACTTCCAGGACCTGATCACCCAGTACGCCTGGGGCACCATCTGGACCCGTCCGGGCCTGCCGCGCACCATGCGCAGCGCCATCACCCTGACGGCACTGATAGCGCACGGCCACCTGGAGGAGTTCGCCATGCACGTCCGGGCAGCGCTGCGCAACGGCCTGGACCGCGACGAGATCAAGGAGATCGTGCTGCAGTCCGCCATCTACTGCGGCGTCCCCTCCGCCAACTCCGCCTTCAAGGTGGCCCAGGGCGTCTTCCGCGAGATTGACGCCGCGGCCTGAGCCGGCGGCAGCCCTTCCCCATCCCGGCCCTTCCCCCTCTTCCAGTTTTCGCTTTCCAGTTCAAGGAGCACCCGTGAACCAGGCCTACATCTACGACGCAGTCCGCACCCCCTTCGGCAAATTCGGCGGAGCCCTCGCCGGCGTCCGCCCGGACGACCTGGCCGCCCAGGTCCTGAAGGCCTCCGTGTCCCGGGCCCCCGGCCTTGACCCCGAGCGGATCGACGAAGTGGTCTTCGGCAACGCCAACGGTGCCGGCGAGGAAAACCGCAATGTTGCCCGGATGGCCACGCTGCTGGCCGGCCTGCCCACCTCGATCCCGGGCACCACGGTCAACCGCCTCTGCGGCTCGTCCCTCGACGCAGCACTGATCGCCTCGCGGCAGATCAACACCGGTGAAGCGGACCTGATGCTGATCGGCGGCGTCGAGTCCATGAGCCGTGCCCCCTGGGTGCTGCCCAAGAACGAGAAGCCCTATCCCGCCGGAGACCAGACCCTGGCCTCCACCACGCTGGGCTGGCGGCTGGTCAACCCGGCCATGCCGAAGGAATGGACTGTCTCCCTGGGGGAGGCCACCGAGCAGCTGCGCGAGAAGTACGGCATTACCCGGGAACGCCAGGATGAGTTCGCCGCAGCCTCGCACGCCCTCGCCGCAAAGGCGTGGGACGAGGGCAAATACGCGAACCTGACCGTCGCCGTCGACGGCGTGGACCTGGACCGGGACGAGAGCATCCGCGCCGGCTCCACGGTCGAGAAGCTCGCCACGCTGCGCACCGTTTTCCGGCCGGCGTCGGAGGACGTCTCCGGCGGCACCGTCACCGCCGGCAACGCTTCCCCCCTGAACGACGGCGCCTCCGCGGCCTGGCTGGGCAGCGAAAACGCCGCCGGCATCCTGGGCCTGGACCCGCTGGCCCGGATCGCCGGCCGCGGCGCTGCCGCCAACGAGCCGCAGTACTTCGGTTACGCTCCGGTGGAAGCGGCCAACACGGCGCTGAAGCGTGCCGGCATCAGCTGGAGCGACGTCGGCGCCATTGAACTCAACGAGGCCTTCGCAGCCCAGTCCCTGGCCTGCCTGGACGCCTGGGATGTGGACCCGGCCATCGTCAACGCCTGGGGCGGCGCTGTCGCCATCGGACACCCGCTCGGCGCTTCCGGCACCCGCATCCTCGGCACCCTGGCCCGCCGGCTGCAGGAGTCGGGGGAGCGCTGGGGCGTGGCCGCAATCTGCATCGGCGTGGGCCAGGGCCTCGCCGTCGTGCTCGAAAACGCCAACTGAGAATCCAGTTCCCGAAGACGTAAGGAAAAACCGTGCTCAACATTGTGCAGGACGTTGATGAGGCCGTTGCGCCCATCCACGACGGCGCCACCGTCATGATCGGCGGGTTCGGCCAGGCCGGACAGCCCGTGGAGCTCATCGAGGCGCTGCTGCGCCAGGGTGCCAGGGACCTGACCGTGGTCAACAACAACGCCGGCAACGGAGAACAGGGCCTGGCCGCCCTGATCGGTGCCGGCCGGGTGAAGAAGATCATCTGCTCCTTCCCGCGCCAGTCCGACTCGCAGATCTTCGACGCGAAGTACCGCGCCGGGGAGATTGAACTGGAACTGGTACCCCAGGGCAACCTCGCGGAACGCATTCGCGCCGCCGGTGCAGGCATCGGCGGGTTCTTTACTCCCACCGCCTACGGCACCCCGCTGGCCGAAGGCAAGGAAACCCGGATGATCGACGGCCGCGGCTACGTCTTCGAAACTCCGCTGCACGCCGACTTCGCACTGGTGAAGGCACTGCGGGCCGATAAGGCAGGGAACCTGGTCTACCGGAAGACCGCCCGGAACTTCGGACCGATCATGGCCGCCGCCGCGAAGACCGCAATCGTGCAGGTCCGCGAGATCGTGGACATAGGAGAAATGGACCCCGAAGTCGTGGTCACCCCGGGAATCTACGTCAACACCCTGGTCCGCGTGGACCGGGAGAAAGCGCCGGCTGCAGCATGAGCAACCAGACCGAAAAACTGGGCAAGAACGACCTCGCTGCGCTGGTGGCGGCCGATATTGCCCCGGGGTCCTTCGTGAACCTTGGCATCGGCCAGCCCACCCTGGTCTCCAACTACCTGCAGCCGGAACAGCACATCACCCTGCATACCGAAAACGGGATGCTGGGCATGGGCCCCGAAGCCTCCGGGGACGAGGTGGACCCGGACCTGATCAATGCCGGGAAGATTCCGGTGACCGAACTGCCGGGCGCCGCCTACTTCCACCATGCCGATTCCTTCGCGATCATGCGCGGCGGGCACCTGGACGTCTGTGTCCTGGGTGCCTTCCAGGTCTCCGCCTCCGGGGACCTGGCCAACTGGCATACCGGCGCTCCCGACGCCATTCCCGCAGTGGGCGGCGCCATGGACCTGGCCACCGGCGCCAAGGACGTCTACGTCATGATGTCGCTGTTCACCAAGGACGGCCTCAGTAAGCTGGTGAAGGAATGCAGCTACCCGCTCACCGGCGTCGGATGCGTTACCCGCGTCTACACTAATGAAGCGGTCTTCCTGCTGAAGGAAGACGGCGTCCACGTCCGCGACACCTTCGGAACCACGTTCGAGGAACTGGCGGCAAAGATGGACATCCCGCTGATCCGCGCCGCGGCCAACAGCCAGCAGTAACCGACAACATAGGGGACACGTGAGCGAGACGGCATCGGCCAGCGACCAGTTCGTACAGTCGCTGGCCCGCGGCCTCACGGTGATCCGGGCCTTCGACGCCGACAACGTGCAGATGACCCTGAGCGAGGTTTCCCGCCGGACCGGACTGACCCGGGCCACCGCCCGCCGCTTCCTGCTTACCCTCGTGGAACTCGGCTACGTGCGCACCGACGGGCGGACTTTCGAACTGACCGCCCTGGTCCTGCAGCTGGGTTACTCCTACCTGTCCGGCCAGTCCCTTCCCCAGCTTGCGCAGCCGGTACTGGAGGACCTGTCCAGGGAAATCTCGGAATCGACGTCGGCGTCGGTGCTCGACGGCGACGAGATCGTCTACATCGCCCGGATCCATACCCGGCGGCTGATGACAGTCGGGATCAGCGTTGGGACCCGGTTCCCGGCCTACGCCACCTCCATGGGCAGGGTCCTGCTGGCGGGGCTCCCCGAGGACCGGTTCGACGATTACCTGTCCAAAGCCAGCCTGAGTCCCCTGACGGAGCGCACGGTCACGGACCCGGACCGCCTGCGCACCCTCGTGGCGCGGGCACGGGAACAGGGCTGGGCCGTCGTGGACCAGGAACTGGAACTCGGGCTGCGCTCCGTGGCCGTTCCCGTCCTGGACCCGCGGGGGAACGTGGTCGCCGCCCTGAACACGTCCATGCAGGCCACCATGGGGCTTACTCTGGAAGAGGCAGCCGCACGCGTGCTGCCGCACCTGCAGCAGGCTTCGGCCACGATTACCGCGGCCCTGAGTGCCCGCAGCTAGTGACGCTGCTCGCACTTTCCGCCGGGAGTCGTTAAGTCTGCTAGACTGAAAACCAATTGTTTGTGTGGCAGTGGATGAAGGCCGCTCGCGTGCCCTCCGTGGAGAGATACTCGGAGGAATGCATTCCGTAAGGAATGGGCGGGCCTGTTTCCGGGTTGCGGGGTCCTTGCGCAACGAATGCCACACTTTTGCACGCCTACGGTCGCTTTCGGCGAGAACATCGGAACTTCTCGGGGCATTGCGGCAACGACTTGAAGCGCGCCGCCCCTTTAGTTGGTTTCAGCCGGCAGCGGGGCGGGGCAACCAGAGAATTATCTCGAGAAAAAACGGAGAACACGAAAGTGCCTACGATTCAGCAGCTGGTCCGCAAGGGCCGCTCACCCAAGGTCTCCAAGACCAAGGCTCCTGCCCTCAAGGGCAGCCCGATGCGCCGTGGTGTCTGCACCCGCGTTTACACCACCACCCCGAAGAAGCCGAACTCGGCTCTGCGTAAGGTTGCACGTGTCCGCCTCAACGGCGGCATCGAAGTAACCGCTTACATCCCCGGTGTGGGTCACAACCTTCAGGAACACTCCATCGTGCTGGTGCGCGGCGGTCGTGTGAAGGACCTTCCCGGTGTCCGCTACAAGATTGTCCGCGGTGCCCTCGATACCCAGGGTGTCAAGAACCGCAAGCAGGCTCGCAGCCGCTACGGCGCGAAGATGGAGAAGAAGTAATATGCCCCGCAAGGGTCCGGCCCCCAAGCGGCCGCTCGTACTGGATCCCGTCTACGGCTCCCCGCTGGTCACGCAGCTGATCAACAAGGTTCTGGTAGACGGCAAGAAGTCCACCGCAGAGCGCATCGTTTACGGTGCACTTGCAGGCGCTCAGGAGAAGACCGGACAGGATCCGGTTGCAGCCCTGAAGAAGGCCATGGACAACATCAAGCCGAGCCTTGAGGTCAAGTCCCGCCGCGTTGGCGGCGCTACTTACCAGGTTCCGGTCGAGGTCAAGCCGGGCCGTGCAACTGCACTGGCCCTGCGCTGGCTGGTCGGCTACTCCAAGGCCCGCCGCGAAAAGACGATGACTGAGCGTCTGCGCAACGAAATCCTGGACGCTTCCAACGGTCTTGGTGCAGCTGTGAAGCGCCGCGAGGACACCCACAAGATGGCCGAGTCCAACAAGGCCTTCGCCCACTACCGCTGGTAATACGCCAAGCTGACGGCAGCCGCTGACGGCCCTGTGGCCCGCATTTGCGGGCCGCAGGGCTTCAGCCGGATAAGCGCCGTTGACGGAAGCAACCAAAAAAGGGAGAAACCGTGGCACTTGACGTGCTTACCGACCTGAATAAGGTCCGCAACATCGGCATCATGGCCCACATCGATGCCGGCAAGACAACTACCACTGAGCGCATCCTGTTCTACACGGGTGTCAACCACAAGATCGGCGAGACCCACGACGGTGCGTCCACGATGGACTGGATGGCACAGGAGCAGGAGCGGGGCATCACCATCACCTCCGCAGCTACCACGTGCTACTGGGACAACAACCAGATCAACATCATCGACACCCCGGGTCACGTTGACTTCACTGTCGAGGTTGAGCGGTCCCTGCGCGTCCTCGACGGCGCCGTTGCTGTCTTCGACGGCAAGGAAGGCGTTGAGCCGCAGTCCGAGACTGTCTGGCGCCAGGCCGACAAGTACGACGTTCCGCGTATCTGCTTCGTCAACAAGATGGACAAGCTGGGCGCTGACTTCTACTTCACCGTAGACACGATCATCAACCGCCTCGGCGCCAAGCCGCTGGTCCTCCAGCTGCCGATCGGCTCCGAAAGCGAATTCGAAGGCGTCGTTGACCTCCTCGAAATGCGTGCACTCACCTGGCGCGGCGACGCCAAGGGTGACGTGACCATGGGTGCCAAGTACGAAATCGAACCGATCCCCGCAGAACTGCAGGAAAAGGCCGAAGAGTACCGCGCACAGCTCGTCGAGACCGTTGCTGAAGCCAGCGACGAACTGATGAACAAGTACCTTGAAGGCGAAGAGATCAGCATTCCCGAGCTGAAGGCCGGCATTCGTAAGCTGACCATCAACTCCGATGTCTACCCGGTTCTGTGTGGCTCTGCCTTCAAGAACCGCGGTGTGCAGCCGATGCTGGACGCCGTCGTCGACTACCTGCCCAGCCCGCTTGACGTCCCGAACATCAAGGGCCACGACATCCGCGACGAAGAGGTCATCCTCGAACGTGCCGCTGATGCCAAGGCTCCGTTCTCGGCTCTGGCATTCAAGGTTGTGACGCACCCGTTCTTCGGCCGTCTGACCTACATCCGCGTGTACTCCGGTCACGCTGCTTCCGGCGCCCAGGTCATGAACGCGACCAAGCAGAAGAAGGAGCGCATCGGAAAGCTCTTCCAGATGCACGCCAACAAGGAGAACCCGGTCGAGGAAATCACGACGGGCCACATTTACGCCGCCATCGGCCTGAAGGACACCACCACGGGCGATACCCTGTGCGACCTTCAGGAGCCGATCGTGCTGGAATCCATGAGCTTCCCGGAGCCCGTGATTTCCGTGGCCATCGAGCCGAAGACCAAGGGTGACCAGGAGAAGCTCTCCACGGCCATCCAGAAGCTCTCCGAAGAGGATCCGACCTTCCAGGTCTCCCTCGACGAAGACACCGGCCAGACCATCATCGCCGGCATGGGCGAGCTCCACCTGGACATCCTGGTGGACCGCATGCGCCGCGAGTTCCGCGTCGAGGCAAACGTGGGCAAGCCCCAGGTTGCCTACCGCGAAACGATCCGCCGTGCAGTCGCCAAGCACGACTACACGCACAAGAAGCAGACCGGTGGTTCGGGTCAGTTCGCTAAGATCCAGATCGCCATCGAGCCGCTGGATACGTCCGACGGCACGTTCTACGAATTCGAGAACAAGGTCACCGGTGGTCGCGTTCCGCGCGAATACATCCCCAGCGTTGACCAGGGTATCCAGAGCGCGCTTACTGACGGTGTGCTCGCCGGTTACCCGGTTGTCGGCATCAAGGCCACGCTGCTTGACGGCGCGTACCACGACGTCGACTCCTCGGAAATGGCGTTCAAGATTGCCGGACGGCAGGCTTTCAAGGAAGCCGCACGTATGGCAAGCCCTGTCCTGCTTGAACCGCTGATGGATGTTGAAGTCCGCACCCCTGAGGAATACATGGGTGAAGTTATCGGTGACATCAACTCCCGTCGCGGCCAGATGCAGTCCATGGAAGATGCAGCCGGCGTAAAGGTCATCCGGGCGCACGTCCCGCTGTCCGGCATGTTCGGCTACATCGGCGACCTGCGGTCGAAGACCCAGGGCCGCGCCGTATACTCCATGTCCTTCAACAGCTACGCCGAGGTCCCGAAGGCAGTTGCCGACGAGATCATCCAGAAGACGCGCGGCGAGTAAAACTTGGAGGGTGGACCGGTTTACGCCGGGCCACCCACCGTGTGCGGCTGGTCCGGGCTTCGGCCCGGACCGGGCGCATAGCCAGACTGAGCGGCCTTGCGAGGCTGCTGCGGAAATCGGCAATTTCATCAAATAAACAGCCCCAAGTAGACTTACATCAGTTTCAGTTGCGAAAAGCGCGGCTGGAGATTGAGTCTTCTAACTCTCTAGGAGGAACCCGTGGCGAAGGCAAAGTTCGAGCGGACTAAGCCGCACGTCAACATCGGCACCATTGGTCACGTTGACCATGGAAAGACGACGTTGACCGCTGCCATTTCGAAGGTGCTTGCTGACAAGTACCCTGATCTGAACGAAAAGCGCGATTTCGCTGCTATCGACTCTGCACCTGAAGAGCGCCAGCGCGGCATCACCATCAACATCTCGCACATCGAGTACCAGACCGAGAAGCGCCACTACGCACACGTAGACGCCCCCGGCCACGCTGACTACATCAAGAACATGATCACTGGTGCAGCTCAGATGGACGGCGCAATCCTCGTGGTTGCCGCTACCGACGGTCCGATGGCACAGACCCGCGAGCACGTCCTGCTCGCCCGCCAGGTTGGTGTTCCCTACCTGCTGGTCGCACTGAACAAGTCCGACATGGTTGACGACGAAGAACTGCTCGACCTCGTGGAAATGGAAGTTCGCGAACTGCTGAGCTCCCAGGACTTCGACGGCGACAACGCTCCCGTCGTCCGCGTTTCCGGCCTGAAGGCTCTCGAAGGCGACCCCAAGTGGGTTGCAGCCGTCGAAGAGCTCATGGAAGCCGTTGACAACAACGTGCCGGACCCCGTTCGCGACAAGGACAAGCCGTTCCTGATGCCGATCGAGGACGTCTTCACGATCACCGGTCGTGGAACCGTTGTCACGGGCCGCGCCGAGCGCGGTACCCTCGCCATCAACTCCGAGGTCGAGATCGTCGGCATCCGTCCGGTCCAGAAGACCACGGTTACCGGTATCGAGATGTTCCACAAGCAGCTTGACGAAGCATGGGCCGGCGAGAACTGTGGCCTGCTGCTCCGCGGTATCAAGCGCGAAGACGTAGAGCGTGGCCAGGTTGTCGTGAAGCCGGGTTCCATTACCCCGCACACCGACTTCGAAGCCAACGTCTACATCCTGTCCAAGGATGAAGGCGGACGCCACAACCCGTTCTACTCGAACTACCGCCCGCAGTTCTACTTCCGTACCACGGACGTAACCGGCGTCATCACCCTCCCCGAGGGCACTGAAATGGTTATGCCCGGCGATAACACTGAGATGACCGTTGAGCTCATCCAGCCGATCGCTATGGAAGAGGGCCTCGGCTTCGCTATCCGCGAAGGCGGCCGCACCGTTGGATCAGGCCGCGTCACCAAGATCATCAAGTAATTTGATGGTTTAGCCTGAACCTCATCGGTTCTTAGCAGGGCCCCGTTGCTTATGGCAGCGGGGCCCTGCTGCTTTTAAGCCGTGGCCCGTCCTTCGGTTCATGCGGGTCGAGTAGGCGTGCCACGGCGGTGCCGGCCGCCAGCCCCTGTTCGAAGGCACGGACCGCGTTCAGGTCCGAGGCGTCCAGCGCGCCGCCGATCACCGTACCGGGCAAGCCCCGGGCGTCGAGCTGTAAGCGGAGCGGGTTGAACGGTACCTGTCCGGCAGCCAGGACGACGGCGTCAGCCGGCAGGAGCGCCGTCGTGCCGTCCGGGTTCCGGACCCGGAGGCCGAGGGGAGTGACTTCCAGCGGCGTGGTCCCCGCCAGGGCCCGGACGCCGGCAGCTCGGATTTCCTGCAGCACGGCCCACCGCGTGGACAGGCCGATGCCCTGGCCGATTCGGGCTCCCCGGCGCATTATCGTTACGTCCCGGGGACCGCCCGCGACGCCGGCATCCGCCAGCAGGTGTGCAAGGTCCACTGCAATGCCGCCGGCACCGACGATGACTACCCGGCGGCCCAGCGGTGCCGGGTCCGCGAAGGCCTGCCGGTAGTCCAGTACAGGGAGCAGGCCGGCGCCGGGCAGATGAACGGTCCGGGGCCGGACACCGGTGGCCAGCACCAGGTGTGCATAACCGGCCAGTTGCGCGGCTTCGGGGGCGGTGCCGGTCAGGACGCGGACGCCCAGCCGGGCCAGTTCATGGGTGAAGTAGCGGATTGTCTGCAGGAAGTCTGCCTTGCCCGGCACTTTGCCGGCCAGCCGGAACTGCCCGCCGATGGAGCTGTCCTGTTCATAAAGGTCCACGGGGAGTCCGGCCTGCGCCAGCGTTGCCGCTGCCTGCATCCCCGCCGGGCCGGCGCCCACCACGGCAACCCGGGCGGAGGCGCTCACGGGCCGCCGGGGTGGCCGCAGCGGGAGCGGAAATTCTGTTTCACGGCCGGCCCGCGGGTTGACCAGGCAGGAGACAGGTTCGGCGCCCAGCGAACGGTCGATGCAGGCCTCGTTGCAGGCTATGCAGGTGTTGACGAGGTCCGACTCTCCGCGCCGGGTCTTGGCCACGATCGCCGGGTCGGCGAGGAAGGGACGGGCCATCGAAACCAGGTCCGCGTGTCCGGCGGCCAGGGCCCGCTCTGCAAGCTCCAGCGAGTTGATCCGGTTGCCGGCGATGACCGGCACGGGCACTCCCGCAGCTGCCAGGTCCGCGCGGATCTGCCCTGCAATCTCCATCCAGCGGCCGTGCGGAACCATACCCTGCACGGACGGCACCTTGGACTCGTGCCAGCCGATGCCGATGTTGACGGCATCGGCCCCCTCCCGGGCCAGTGCCACCGCCAGGGTTGCCGATTCCTCCCGGGAGCTCGATCCGGCGACGAAGTCGGCGCCCGATGTCCGGTAGATGACCGGGTAGTCGGGCCCTACGGCGTCCCGGACCGCCTGCAGCACCGCCAGTGGAAAAGCCTGCCTGCGCTGCGGGTTCCCGCCCCAGCGGTCCTGTCGCAGGTTGGTCAGGGGCGAGGCGAACTGGTTGATCAGGTAACCCTCGGAGCCCATGATTTCCACGGCGTCGAAGCCCAGGGCGCGGGCGGCAGCGGCACCCGCGGCGAAGTCCGCAAGTGTGTCTGCGATCTGCGCCGGCGTGAGTGCGCGGGGCAGCGTCCGTGAAAAGTCCGAATACACCTCCGACGGCGCGGCCGGACGCAGCCCGTATGTGCTCTCCCGGGCGTAGCGTCCCGCGTGGAACAGCTGAAGGGCAAGTCTGCCGCCCGCATCGTGCACCGCGTTGAGCATCGGGGAAACCCGAGCGGCGGCTTCCGGCTCATTGATCAGCAGGTAGTTGGGCCCGCCGGCGCCGGCGCGGTTCACTGCCGCTCCGCCCGTGACGATCAGCCCGGCTCCGGCGGCCGCACGTTCCGCATAGAACGCGGCCAGGGCGCGGGGGTGATCCTCCCGGTTCAGGTGCATTGAACCCATGATGATCCGGTGGTCCAGACGCAGCGTCCCAAGGGAAACGGGGGAGAAGACCCGGTCCAGCATGCCGGCGTCAGGGGCGGGCGGCGGGTGCCGCAGACGGATCGGGAGACGGATCGGGAGACGGATCGGGAATGGGCAGCGCGGCGTCGGACCTCGGTGTCTGGTCCCGGCGGAAGATACCGCGGGCAATCACGGTTTTCTGGATCTCATTCGTTCCCTCTTCGAAGCGCTGCGCCCGCGCGTCGCGGTACACCCGCTCGATGGGCGCGGTTTTCCAGTAGCCGATGCCGCCGTGGACCTGAAGGGCCTTGTCGGTTACGCGGGTGAGCATATCGACGGCGGTCAGCTTGGCCATGGAGGACAGGGCCCCGGCGTCGGGAGCGCCGTCCTGCCAGGCCGAAGCTGCGTGCAGGGTCAAAGCGCGGGCAGCCTCGATATCGGCGGCGTTTTCCGCCAGCGCAAAGGCGATGGCCTGCCGTGCGGCGAGCGGCTTCCCGAAGGTGGTGCGCTCCAGGGCATGGGCGACTGCGAGCTGCTGGGCGCGTTGGGCCAGCCCGACGCAGCTCATCGCCACGGAGATCCGGCTGGGGGTGAGGAAGCCGCCGAGGGCAACGGCGAGTCCGTCTCCCTCCGCTCCGAGGCGGTTGGCAACGGGGACGGGAGTATCCCTGAAAGCGAGGGAGGCATGGTCGGTGCCGCGGACCCCCATGGTCTGCGAGGTGTCTTCCACTTCGACGCCGGGCGCATGCCGGTCCACCAGCAGCGCCACCGTTCCGCCGCTGCCGGAACTGCCCTCCAGCCGGGCAAAAAGCAGCCAGTAGTCGCAGCGCACACCGAAAGTGATCAGATGCTTGCGGCCGGTCAGGTAGTAGGTGTCGCCGACCCGCCGGACACTCGAGGTGATATCCGCTCCCGTGCCGTTGCCCGGTTCCGTCAGCGTGAAAGCGACAAGCAGCTCTCCTGCCACGGAGGGAAGGACGAATTTCCTTCGCTGCGCCCCGTCGGCATGCGGATTCATGGCCCGCCAGGTGCCGTTGACCACGTGCACGATCATGCGGACCGAAGCGTGTGAACGGGAGAAGACCTCCATCAGCCCCATCCACTGGACAAAGCTCAGCCCCCGGCCGCCCAGTTCCACAGGTGCCGCCAGGGAGAGGAAGCCGGCCTCGCGGAGTTCCTTCCACAGGGCATCGGGTGCGGTACCACTGGTTTCGATGCGGTCTGCCCATGCCTCGCCGGCGCCCTCGACCCACTCGGTAACGGACGTGAGCAGGTCTCGGTATTCGGGGTCCGGGATACTGCTGCCCCGTCCGTCGGCTGCGATGGCTGCAGTGCTCACGGGCTGCTCCGATCCGGTGTGCCGGGCTCCGGCGGTCCGCCGCCGGCGGGAAAGCTGCGGGCCCTGTCCCGCAGCAGGAACTTCTGCACCTTGCCCACCGCATTGCGGGGGAGGGCGTCGACCAGTTCGAGGCGTTCGGGCCAGTAATGCCTGGCGACGCGGTGCCGGTCGAGGAACGCGGTGAGATCCGCCAGCTGCGGGCGCATCCCCGTCACGGGAACGACAAAGGCGCAGGCCCGCTCGCCCAGCCGGTCATCGGGCATGGCGGCCACTGCTACGTCCCGTACGGCAGGATGCCGGTAGAGCAGCTGCTCGATCTCGGCCACCGGGATTTTCTCCCCTCCACGGTTGATGATGTCGCGAACCCGTCCGGTGATGCGCAGGTACCCGGCATCATCGAGGATGGCGGTGTCTCCCGTGCGGTACCAGCCGTCTTCGGTAAAGACTTCCTTGGTCAGGTCCGGACGGTCAAGGTACCCGTCAAAGACGGTGGGACTGAGAAGTTCGAAGTTACCTTCCACGCCGGGCGGCAGGAGGAGGCCGTCGTCGTCGACTATCCGGGTCCGCACACCCTCCAGGGCCCGCCCGTCGGTGCCCCACACTTTTACCGGTTCGTCCCCGGGCGATGCCAGGGTGGCCAGGCAGGTTTCAGTGGTTCCAAACGCACCGCAGATACCCGCGCCCAGGACGCGTGTGGCGCGCTCGGCGAGGTGCCGGGGGACGGCGGCGCCTGTCGCAACGAAGATACGCAGGCTGGGCGGAGCGGCGGTACCCGCGTCTACGGCGGCAACCAGGTCGGTGAGGAACGGGGTGGCTGCCTGGACGAAGGTGGCGCGCCATCCGCGCATGAGTTTCACGGCCCGTTCCGCGTCCCAGACCGGCTGCAGGATCTGCGGGCAGCCGAGGACGAACGAGAGCCACATTCCGTACAGGAAGCCGGTCTGGTGGGCCAGGGGTGACGGGATGAAGACGGCGTCATCACTGGTGAGGCCCAGATGCGCCGCTTCCATGGCCGCAGCGCGGCTAAGCGTTCCATGACGGTGCACCACACCCTTGGGCTCCCCGGAGGTGCCGGATGTGAAAAGCAACTGTGCAGCATCCCCGGCGGTTGGCACAGCACCGTGACGGAGCACAGCCGCAGGGCTAACGGGGCCCAGCAGCGCGTCCCAGTCATGGAACCGCGGGCCGCCGGCCACGGAGGGGAGGGGACGCCGCGGCTCGGCATTCCGCAGCACGAAAACATCCGCCACCTTGGGGGCGGGCACCGCATCGGCTCGGTCCGTGCGCTGCAGCAGCCCGGCCAGTTCCTCCGCCGGCCGGCGTCCGCGGAACTCCTCGACGGCAACGAAGACGCGGGCACGGGCCCGGTGCAGTGCCAGCGCCACCTCCCGTTCCCGGAAGATCGGCATCACGGGTGCGGCGACCGCGCCGAGGCGGAGGACAGCCACGGTGAGGACAACGAACTCGCTTCGGTTGGGGAGCTGGAAAGCCACCCGGTCGCCCGGCCGCACCCCCAGCTCCAGCAGTGCTGCGGCGACGCGGTCGGCCTGCGTGTCGAGTTCGGACCAGGTGAGGTGCCCCGATACCCGCGGGCCGCCGTCGACCACCGCTGTTTCGTTGGGGCGTTCCGTCGCCCAGCGCCGTACCCAGTCCGGACCCGTGACGGACGCTGCCGCCTCCACTGCGGCCGGTCCGGAAATGCTTCGGGAGCGGCTTCCGCGTGCGGTCCGGGCCGGCCGGCTGGGGCGGGGACGCCGGATCACGCCGTCCTCGACCTTCATGCGCAGCCCGAAAGCGGTCATGGCCGTCAGATATTCGGGGTAGGAAATGCGGTAGGCGTTGGGATAGGTGAGGGTGCTGCGTCCTTCTGCCGCGGAGGCCGCCACGGCCAGGGACATCAGGACCCGGTGGTCATTGAAAGAGGAAAGATCGGCCCCGTCCAAGCTGCCGACTCCGCGGACCACCAAGGTAGAACCCTCCACGGTGAGGTCCGCGCCCATGGAGTTCAGCTGCAGCATGGCGGCCACCCGATCGGACTCCTTCATCCGCACGTGGTCGATGTTGCGGAAAACGCTCCGCCCCCTGGCGAGGCACGCCATCACGGACAGCACCGGAAGCATGTCCGGGACGCGGCGGCAGTCGACGTCCACGGGTTGCAGGTCCAGGCCCTGATGGCGGACCCTCACCGCGTCGGTTGCCTGGTCGTAGTCCATGGGCACACCCATCTGCGCGGCCAGGTCCAGGAAGTCAGCTTCGGGATGGTCGGATCCGGTTGAGGTGGTGGCACTGAGCCCGGTAAGGGAAATATCTGCCGGATGCAGGGCCGCCGCCGCGAATCCGAAGGCCGCCGATCCGATATCCGGGGGGAGCCGCAGGTCCGCGGGGACTGCCTGCTGGTCCGCCGGGATCCGGAAGCGCCTGAGGTCCTCGGAGGCCTCCACCTGCAATCCGAACCGCGCCATCATGGCGAGGGTCAGTTCCACATAGCTGGTTTCATTCTGCAGGCCCTCCACCACCACGGTGGTTTCGGAGCGGGCAAACGGTGCCAGCAGCAGCAGTCCGGAAATCCACTGCGAGAGGGTTCCGGAGATATGGACTTCACCGCCGCGCGGCCGCCCGTGGGCAACCTGCAGGGGAGGGCAGTCGTCGCTCGAGGAGATGTCGACGCCCATCTCGCGGAGGGCGGCCAGCAAGGCGCCGATGGGACGGCGCTGGAAGTATTTCTGTCCGGTGACGACGACGTCGCGTGTCCCCAGCGAGGCGAGTCCGGCCATGAAGTACAACGTGGTTCCGGAGCTGCCGGCGGAGACAACGGCACGCCGTGGACGGTACGGCCCGCCGTGGACAATAAAGGTGTCATCCTGCACCTCTATTCCGGTACCGAGCTGGCGGAGCGCGGCCACCGTGTACTGCACGTGGCGGGCATCGGTCAGCCCGGAGATGCGGCTCGTGCCCGGAGCAAGGGAAGCCAGGATCAGCGCCCGGTGGGCGTGGTATTTGGAGTTGGGAACCTGCACCGAACCGGAGATGCCGGAGTGCGTTCCGAGGACCGAAAGATACATGGCCGCAAGGCCCTTTCCGTTCGTCTGGGCGCCTTCCCCCTGGCTCCTCGTGCGCCGACGCTACCAGTTGGTTATCCGGGCCGGAACAGCCCTTGCCTCAGATCGGCAGCCGGGGGCACATTTCCGCCGGGGACCGCTGTGCCGCCTTCAGGGTCCGGACCGCGGTCCGGCGGCCTTGGCCGCGCGCATGCGGGGACTGTTCCTGCACAGGGCGCCCGGGTGCGGCCGGCACGGAATAGATACACACACCGGCGTCGAACAGATAACGGGTTGTGAGGTGCGGCACCCTAGGATGGTCTCCAGTCGAACTTGAACCGGAAGGTAGCAGTTTCATGGGGGTCTTTCTCTTATTCCTGGCCGCAGCCGCAGCCAGTTTCGCCGTCGGGCGGGCGGTAGGTAAAAAAGCCGCCCGACCCGTGGACGGCCAGGGCCGGCCGCTGCCGCCGCCGGCCCAAATCTATGAGGACGGCTACCGGGCGGGATTCAACGACGCAGCAGTGCGGTTCCGGCCACCCGCGACCGTCCACGTTCCAGAGGGCTCTGCAGCTTCGGGTGCTGCCGCCGTCGCACCGGCTCCGGCTGCACCTGCCCCCGGTGCTCCTGCCGCACCTGCCCCCGGTGCTCCTGCCGCACCTGCCGCCGCTGCAGCGGCCCCCGCTCCAGCCCCGGCACCCACTGCTTCGTATGTCACTTCCTACGCTGTTCCCTCGTCTCCGTCCCACTCTCGGTCAGCAGCTGTGCCCCCTCCCGGCGAGCCGGCCGGCCACCCGTCCACCGTCGCCCCCGTGCCCGCCGCCCCGAACCGGAACGTTCCCGTCCCGCCCAGGCCGGCTCCGCCCAGGCCGGCTCCGCCCAGGCCGGCTCCGCCGGTCAAGACCGAAGCCGAGCTGAAGGAAGAAAAACGCCGCCGGGACCTGCGCAATATCAACATCACGCTCTACTCCGCCAGCCTCCTCCTGGTGGCTGCCGCGGCATTGTTCATCGGGCTCGCCATCCCGGCAGAGGCCCGCTTCTTCGGAGTTGTCGCTGTCACGGCCCTGTTCTACGTTTCAGGACTGGTCATCCATGCCCGGAGCGCCCGCCTTCGACCGGCAGCCGTAGCATTTACGGGTACGGGCCTTGCCTTGATCCCCGTGGTCGGACTCGCCCTGTTCAATTTCGTGCTTCCGGACGGCCCGGCAGCCTGGCTTGTTACCTCGGTGGTTGGAACCGCGGCGTTTGCCTACGCCGCTGCAAAGATTGAAAGCCGGGTAGTCACCTATCTCGCCTTGACGTTCCTGCTGTCCTCGGGCCTGGCTTCCGGAGCGGCACTGCGCTGGGGAATCGTCTGGTACTTCCTCTTCACCGTCATTCTCGCCACCCTGATCAGCCTCGCGGCGATCCGGCGTCCGGGTTGGCTGAACAATCTCTATGTGGATGCATTTGTCCGCTCCCACCGCTATCTGGTTCCGGCTACAGCCATCGCCTCCGTCCAGATCTCCGGCCAGCTGAGCGCGGCGCAGTTGGGGATCCTCTTCCTCGCATTCGCCCTCTACTACGCAGTAATGCTTTGGCAGGGCCCCGCCCGCCACCAGCTCGTCAACAGCTACGGGCTGCGGGCCGCCGGCACCGTGGGACTTACGTCCCTGTTCTATTCCTTTACGGACAGCACCCAGCTGACGTTGCTCGCTTTCGCGGTGCAGGTTGCGGTCCAGACGGCAGGGGTCCTGGCGCGCCGCCCCATGTACGGGGCCGCGGCCCTACTGCAGGTGGCTGCCAAGAGCACCGGGCTGCCTTTGGACCGGGAGAGCGACGAGCGTCCCCGCCCGGAGGCCGGCGCTGACTCAACAGGGGATTCCGCTCCGCTGGGAACGGCAGCGGGACAGGGCGAAAAGGCCGTGCCACTGTCGGCACCACCGGCACCGCCGGCACCGTCATCTCCCGCCGCGTTCACGCCCGCCCCGGCATCCGATTCCGTGGCTGCAGCGGCGGCAACCGTCAGCCTCAAGAAACCGGCGGTCGCCCCCGAAGAGGCTGCGCGCAGGTTCTTCCGCGTCGATGTGGCCGCCCTGCTGGTTCTGCAGGCGTGCACCGCACTGGCAGCCGGACTCTGGCACGTGGTTCGCGAGTGGGAGTCTTCGGGCAGTTCCGCTGCCTTCGCCGGAACCGCCGTCGTGGTCCTTGTGACGTATCTGGCCGCGGCATGGAAACTGGGCGGGCGCCTTGAGTATGCCGTCCTGGTGCCGGCCGCCCTCGCCTTCGTGCCCAACACGCTGATGCCCGGTGACGCACTGTGGCCGGGTGTCCTGTCCACCGCAGTCCTCGCTGGGTATCTGGTGGTCCGTGCGGTGCGGGGCGGCGCGGCGGAACGCCTGGTATTCGTCCTCGCCGCACGTGCTGCGGCCATCCTGCTGGTGGCCCTGACTGTCCTTGCATCCCTTGCCGGAATACCCGGTGTGAATGCCGGAGCCTGGGCCCTCGCCACCGCGGTGCTCGCACTGACGGCCAACCAGGCCGTGTCAGTTGTCCGTACCCGGCGCGCAAAACCCGAACGCTTCCCGGGTGCCGCCATCACCGCTGCGGCTGCTGCCGCAGCGGTCCTGACCCTGCTGCTCCGCTTCCAGGAATCGCCGGGGCTGGTGTTGACCTTGCTCGGCCTGTGGACCGTTGTGGCCGGAAACGTTTTGACATCCACGCTCCGGCCCGGCGGAAGGTACCTCATTGCTGCGCCGGCCGGTTTCGCCGCTGCCGCACTTATGGGTGCGGGCGTCCTGGGCGTCAGGGGCTACGAACTGCTTGCAGCCGCTGCTCTTTGCTACTGTGCCGTCCTGGCCTGGAAGCTGGCACCCAGGACGCACCGGACCTACTACCTGGCGGCAGGACAGACCCAGCTGACTGCGTTGTCTGCCCTGATTGCCGCAGACCTCGGAGCCGGGGTGCACGGGATCTTCATTGCCATGGCGGTCTGCCTGGCTGCCCAGCACCTCCTGCGGGTTCTCCTGGACCGGAAACTCCGCGGGCTCGGACTCTCCCAGACACTCCTGTGGGCAACCGTCACCGTGCTGGCGGTGCTGCCCCCGCTCTATTACCTCCTCACCTACACGGCGGCACGTTCGGAGACCGGTGTCGTCCTGCTGCTCATCGGTGTCGGGTCCGCGGTCCTTACCCAGGGTGCCTACACACTTGCGGCGACGGGACGGACGTGCTTCGGTGAACGCGGCGCGGCCGGTACCGGTTTGCCGGGGCCAGCTGCCGCAGCTTCCGGCGGGACCGCCGGCGTTACCGGCCGTATGAGGGTCTCCGGCACCAAGGCTTCTATCGGCGCTGCCGCTGCAGCAGGACTGGTGCTGCTGCTGGAGATCGGAGTACGGGCGGCGGAAGGCAACGGAGCAGTTGCCACCGTGGCCGTCCTCGCAGCGGCGCTTGCTGTCAACGTGTTTACGGCGCTGATGCTCCGCCGCAGCTGGCCGGCCCTGACTGCACCCGCCGGCTTCACCGCAGTCGCCGTCGTCGGCGCGGGAGTCCTGGGGATCAGGGGGTACGAGATCCTCGTGCTGGCAGCCCTTGCCTACTGCACTTACCTCGTTTTGGGACGCAGCAATCCCCTCCGTGGTGCCTATCTCCTGGCTGCCCACATCCTGGCGGTTGTCCTGGCCGGGCTGGCGGCGGCCGACCTGACCGGGGACGTGCACCAGGTCTTCGCTGCCGTGGCCGTCGGCATTGCTGTCGGACAGGTGCTGCGGACCGTCTTTGCAAGGCTGCTGGAACCCCTGGGGCTTGCATCGTGGGCGCGGTGGGGCGGCCTGGCGGCATCAACAGGAGTTCCGCTGGCATATATCGGACTGCAGGGGCCGGCAGCGCAAAGCGGCATGCTGATGTTCCTTGTCCTCTGCGCCGCCGGCGTGGCAGTGTTCAGCCAATTGGCCGCCGTCGTCCGGGTACGGAGGGGAAGGCCGCTGAAATTTGCTGCCGAGTTCCTCTGCGCCGCCGCACTGGTGGCGCTGCTGGCTACTGCCGCATCCCGCGGGGTCGAGGGCCACGGGACCGGCTGGACCTTGGCGTTGCTCTGGACCGCGCTGGCCGCAAACGCAGCCACATCGCTCTTGCTTCCCGATCGGTATGAAGCAGCGGCGCTGGCAGGATTCGCTGCTGCAGCGGCCGTAGGTGCCGGAGTGCTGGGGCTGCGCGGCTACGAACTGCTGGTGCTGGCAGCGCTGGCCTACTCTGCGTACCTTGCACTGAAGCGCTCGGAACCCAACCGCGGTCTCTATCTCCTCGGCGTGCAGGGCCTCCTGGTGGTCCAGACGGTGCTCGTAGCTGCCGACCTCGGCGTCGGCATGCATGGTCTGTACATTGCCGGGGCAATGGCGCTGGCAATACAGCAATTGATCCGTACCCTGCTGCATCGCCGGCTCGACGCGCATGGATACTCGGAAACGTCGCAGTGGCTGAGCATCGCCTTGCTGGCCCTGCTTCCGATCCCCTACGGATTCCTTGCCGGAACGGCAATCCAACGGGACGTCGTCGCTCTGCACCTGTTCCTGCTGCTCATCACGGCCGCGGCGGCGTTCACCCGGCGCCGGGCGGAGGGTCACCCGAGATCAGCCTGGGTTGTTTATCCCGCCGCGTACGCTTTGGGTGCGCTTGGGCTGGTCCTCGCCAACCTGCTGGAGTTCAGCAGCCGGGGGGCAATTCCGGAACCGCTGCTCGCAACCGGCGCAGCAGGATCGATTCTGCTCATCCTCGCAGCGGCGGCATTGTGCGGGGAAGCGCGCCGGTCCCTCGACGAGCCCACCCGTACGGCACTGCTGGCAGCTGCCATCGGCTATACCGCTGCGGTCCTTGCGGTCAGCCCGGCCGCAGATAGCCGATTCCTGCCGGCTGCTGCCTTCGTCCTGGGTGCAGCGATCTTCCTGGTTGTTTCCTCTACCCGCAGCCTTACCTGGCTGGCCGTGGGGACGCCGGTCCTGCTCACCGTAGGAATGCTGTTCCTGTTCCGGGGACTCTTCGACACTGTCCTGGCCGGCAGCTGGGACACCGGCTTCGCTTCGCTGCTGCCGCTCTGGGTGACCGCAGCCGTTCTCCAAGCGATCCGCCTCCTTACCCCCGCCCGTCCGGTCGAAGCGTCCTTGCCCGGTGGCGCGGCGGCCCGGATTTCGCCCTCGCAGCTCCGCCGGCGCATCCTGGGTTCGGCCTCGGCTCTTATCCCGGCTCTGGCCGCCATACCGGCGATGGCCCCCGACTCGTCAGCCGCAGCCGGTGCACTGACCGTGGTTGCTGCGTTGGCGCTGGCCCTCCTGGAGGTTCCAGCCCGGTTCCGGGAGCCGGCCGTGCAGGCCGCCGTACTGGTGACTGCACTCGCAGTGCAGCGGATGGGCTGGCTCGTCCTGGGCAACGTCAACGGATTCTGGTCCCTGCAGTACTGGGCCACTGTCCTGGCCGGATTGGCGGCTTACGAGTTCCTTCGCAAACGTGACCAGAGGGGCACCGCGGTCCTGGTGGTTTCGGCTGTCATTCTTTCCGCCAGCGGTCTGTCCACGGTCATCTTCGGTGGAGGCGGAAAACAGCTCTGGGCGCTGGTGGCACATGCCGGGCTCCTTGCCTTCGGCCTCCTGGCCAGCAGAAGGCTGTTCACCCTGTGGGGCGCGGCGGGTGTGGTGCTGGCGGTGCTTTGGTACCTGCGCGGTTACACGTTCCTGCTCCTGGCCCTGCTGGGTATCGGGCTGATCGCCCTGGCCGTCTGGCGGCTCACCCGCGTGCGGACCGATGACCCGGGGAATCCACCTGTTCAAACTACGCAGGGGACCCCACCGGCCATTCCGGTGCCGGTGCCTTCACCGGCGAGTACGTCACCCGGCAACATGCCGGCGGTGTCGGCGCTCGGGTACGGGCCGATGGATGGGGCCAACGGATCCGCTGCGCCGGGTTCGGCAACGGGGTTCACTCCGCCGGGTTCGGCGCCCGGGTTTGCTCCGCCGGCGCCACCGGCGGCGGTGTACCCGGCGCAGGGGAGTGCCCCGGCGGTCTCCGGCCCCGCCACCACCGGCGGTGCCGATGGAGTCGGGCCTGCACCGGGCGGCAACACCGGACCCGGAACGGATGCACACGGTCCGGGCCGCAGGCAGGGCCCGGAAGAGGACCGCACGCACTGACGTCCCGGCGGATCCTGGACGCGTGCAGCGCAGGGGAGAGGCTGTTCTCCGGCCCGGCCCGGGCCGGAGACGGCGGGGATGGATCAGCAACGATCCCGTGCAAGGCGCAGACCGCCGCGCGCAGACCAGGGAGGAGCCCCGTGCCGCTGACGCCGGGCCATGGCTCCGCTAGGCTCGGAACATGGAATTCCTTATCCTTCTGGTGATCGTGGCCGCAGTGGTGGCAGGTGTCGGGTGGTCCCGTAAGCGGTTCCGCCCGGAAATCGAACGGGCCAAGCGCATCCGCCGGTCCAACCGGGACGGCCGCGCCTGACTTTCAAAAGTGCCGCTGGCTGTGCGTTAGACTGGTGGAAGTTAACACGCTGCCCGTTGAGGGGTTTACCCCGGGAGCAGCGTGCACGGACTTGGGCGGACCGGCGTCGGGACCCTGGAGGGAGACCTCCGGAGACAGATGCCTGATTAGCCATCTGTGCCCGAGTCTGGCAGACTAGAGAAGTTGTTCAAGCGCTTTTGTGCCCACACGCGCCCATGTTCCTGCGAACAGCAGGGGCCAGGCAGTGGTGAGATTTCGTCCCGGTCAGGATAATGCCTGATGCAGGGTCGGATCCTTCAGGGAAAGAGCCCATATATAACCCGCCCCTAATCC
This sequence comes from Arthrobacter sp. zg-Y1110, assembly GCF_025244865.1. Lineage (NCBI taxonomy): Bacteria > Bacillati > Actinomycetota > Actinomycetes > Micrococcales > Micrococcaceae > Arthrobacter > Arthrobacter sp. zg-Y1110. The sequence goes on along the minus strand of NZ_CP104272.1, from coordinate 2,739,730 downwards.
TGCTCGGCGTCGTTGGCCTCAACACCGCGACACGCCCGAGCGCGGGGGTCGGAGCCTCGGCAGGGTGAGGAACCCGGAATTATCCGGATTCAGTCTGTTGGAGGGGCGCCAGGCCGTAAGGCAGTTCGGTGCAAAAACTGTACAGAGAGCATTACTCGAAGAAAGAGGCACGACGCCATGGCGGGACAAAAAATCCGCATCCGGCTGAAGTCGTATGACCACGAGGTCATTGACGTATCAGCACGGAAGATCGTTGAGACGGTCACGCGTGCAGGCGCAACGGTAGTAGGCCCTGTGCCGCTGCCCACGGAAAAGAACGTTTACGTTGTTATCCGTTCGCCGCACAAGTACAAGGACAGCCGCGAGCACTTTGAAATGCGCACGCACAAGCGCCTGATCGACATCATTGACCCCACGCCTAAGGCCGTTGACTCGCTCATGCGTCTCGACCTGCCTGCCGACGTGAACATCGAAATCAAGCTGTAGGGGGGGAGCGGATACTTATGTCTACTTCACTTACACGCCAGGTAAAGGGACTGCTGGGCACCAAGCTCGGCATGACCCAGGTTTGGGACGAGAACAACAAACTCATCCCCGTAACCGTCGTCCAGGCTGACTCCAACGTCATCACGCAGCTGCGCAACGCGGAAAAGGACGGCTACACCGCCGTTCAGATCGGCTACGGCCAGATCGACCCGCGCAAGGTGACCAAGCCGCTGGCCGGCCACTTTGAAAAGGCCGGCGTTACGCCGCGCCGCCACGTAGTTGAACTGCGTACCGCCGATGCCGACACTTACGAGCTGGGCCAGGAACTCTCCGTTGAGATGTTCGCAGCCGGCCAGAAGGTCGACGTCACCGGAACCTCCAAGGGTAAGGGCTTTGCCGGTGTCATGAAGCGTCACGGCTTCCATGGCGTTGGTGCCTCCCACGGTGCACACAAGAACCACCGTAAGCCGGGTTCCATCGGTGGCGCATCCACCCCGGGCCGCGTCTTCAAGGGCGTTCGGATGGCGGGCCGCATGGGCGGCGTCCGTCACACCACCATGAACCTCACGGTTCACGGTGTGGACGCCGAGAAGTCGCTCCTGCTGATCAAGGGTGCCGTTCCCGGCGCCCGCGGCCAGGTCGTCCTCGTACGCTCTGCCGTGAAGGGAGATTAGTCTCATGGCTAACGAAACCACTGTTGAATTCCCCGCAGAGATCTTCGACGTTCAGACGAACGTACCGCTGCTCCACCAGGTGGTAGTTGCTCAGCTTGCAGCTGCCCGCCAGGGTACGCACAAGACGAAGACGCGTGCCGAGGTAAGCGGCGCAGGCCGCAAGCCGTTCAAGCAGAAGGGCACCGGCCGGGCTCGTCAGGGCTCCATCCGTGCTCCTCACATGACCGGCGGCGGCGTAGTCCACGGACCGACGCCCCGCGATTACAGCCAGCGCACCCCCAAGAAGATGAAGGCTGCTGCACTGCGCGGCGCCCTGTCGGACCGGGCACGCAACGGCCGTATCCACGTCCTCGAATCCCTGGTTGAAGGCACCAAGCCTTCCACCAAGGACGCACTGAGCGCCCTGCGTTCGGTTTCCGACCGCAAGAACCTGCTCGTTGTTATCGAGCGCGCCAACGATGTTGCCGCACTTTCCGTGCGCAACGTTCCGGCTGTTCACGTGATCTACGTAGATCAGCTGAACACCTATGACGTGCTTGTTGCCGACGACGTGGTCTTCACCAAGGCTGCCTACGACGAGTTCGTCGGCAAGAACACAGTCAAGGAGGACGCCAAGTGAGCGCGACCACCGCTAAGGATCCGCGCGACGTAGTGCTTGCACCCGTCGTCTCGGAAAAGAGCTACGGCCTGATCGACGAAGGTAAGTACACCTTCCTGGTCGACCCCCGCTCCAACAAGACCGAGATCAAGCTGGCCGTGGAGAAAATCTTCTCCGTCAAGGTCGACTCGATCAACACCATCAACCGTGCCGGTAAGCGTAAGCGCACCAAGTTCGGATGGGGACAGCGCAAGAACACCAAGCGCGCCATTGTCACCCTCAAGGACGGCACAATCGACATCTTCGGCGGTCCGCTCAGCTAGGGCGGAGACCACTTTAACGAGGAATAAATAATGGGAATCCGTAAATACAAGCCGACTACCCCGGGCCGTCGCGGCTCGAGCGTAGCCGACTTCACCGAAATCACGCGGTCGACGCCGGAAAAGTCGTTGGTACGTCCGCTGCCCAAAAAGGGCGGCCGTAACAACACCGGTAAGATCACGACCAGGCACAAGGGTGGTGGACACAAGCGTCAGTACCGTCTGATCGACTTCCGCCGCCACGACAAGGACGGCGTCAACGCACGCGTTGCCGAGATCGAATACGATCCGAACCGTACCGCCCGCATTGCCCTGCTGCACTACGTTGATGGCACCAAGCGTTACATCATTGCTCCGAACAAGCTCAAGCAGGGCGACTTCGTAGAGGCCGGCGCCGGCGCTGATATCAAGCCCGGCAACAACCTGCCCCTGCGCAACATCCCCGTGGGTACCACCATCCACGCCGTTGAACTTCGTCCGGGCGGCGGTGCCAAGATGGCCCGCTCCGCCGGTGCATCCGTTCAGCTCGTTGCCAAGGAAGGCCGCTTCGCCCAGCTGCGTCTGCCCTCCGGCGAAATCCGCAACGTTGATGTGCGCTGCCGCGCCACGATCGGCGAGGTCGGCAACGCCGAGCAGTCGAACATCAACTGGGGCAAGGCCGGCCGTATGCGCTGGAAGGGCGTACGCCCGACCGTCCGTGGTGTCGCCATGAACCCGGTCGATCACCCGCACGGTGGTGGTGAAGGTAAGACCTCCGGTGGACGCCACCCGGTCAACCCGAACGGTAAGCGCGAAGGCCGTACCCGCCGTCCCAATAAAGAGAGCGACAACCTCATTGTGCGTCGCCGTCGTTCCGGCAAGAACAAGCGATAGGAGCCTGGAAACATGCCACGCAGCCTGAAGAAAGGCCCCTTCGTCGACCAGCACCTGTTTCTCAAGGTAGCGGCCGAAAACGAAAAGGGCACCAAGAACGTCATCAAGACGTGGTCCCGCCGTTCGATGATCATCCCCGACATGCTCGGGCACACGATCGCCGTACACGACGGACGTAAGCACATTCCGGTGTTTGTCACCGAGTCGATGGTCGGGCACAAGCTCGGCGAATTCGCTCTGACGCGGACATTCCGCGGCCATGTGAAGGACGACCGCAAGGGCAAGCGCCGCTAGGCGCTGCTCTTTCGGCAGAAGACGAGAGAAGGAAAGCAATGGAAGCCAAGGCAATTGCGCGTCATATCCGCGTAACGCCTATGAAGGCCCGGCGCGTCGTCAACCTTGTTCGTGGCAAGCAAGCGAATGAGGCTCTGGCAATTCTGAAGTTTGCCCCCCAGGCAGCTTCGGAGCCGGTACTTAAGGTAATTCAGTCGGCTATGGCCAATGCACGTGTCCTCGCGGACCGTGACGGCGTGGCCTTCGACGAGGGTGACCTCTTCGTCAGCGAAGCATTCGTTGATGAAGGACCCACCATGAAGCGGTTCCAGCCGCGGGCCCAGGGCCGCGCCTACCGCATCAACAAGCGGACCAGCCACGTCACCGTGGTAGTCGCAACCCCTACGATCGAGGAGGAACGCTAAGTGGGACAGAAGGTAAACCCGCACGGGTTCCGACTCGGCATCACCACTGACCACGTATCGCACTGGTTTGCTGACAGCAACAAGCCGGGCCAGCGTTACAAGGACTTCGTCCGCGAGGACATCAAGATCCGTCAGCTGATGTCCACCGGCATGGACCGCGCCGGCATCGCCAAGGTTGAGATCGAGCGCACCCGTGACCGTGTTCGTGTGGATATCCACACTGCACGTCCGGGCATCGTGATCGGCCGCCGCGGCGCCGAAGCGGACCGCATCCGCGGCGAGCTCGAAAAGCTCACCGGCAAGCAGGTCCAGCTGAACATCCTCGAGGTCAAGAACCCCGAGATGGAAGCACAGCTTGTTGCCCAGGGTGTTGCTGAGCAGCTCTCTTCCCGCGTGGCTTTCCGCCGTGCGATGAAGAAGGCCATCCAGTCCGCACAGCGTGCAGGCGCCAAGGGTATCCGTATCCAGTGCTCCGGCCGTCTGGGCGGCGCTGAAATGAGCCGTTCCGAGTTCTACCGCGAAGGCCGTGTGCCCCTGCACACCCTCCGCGCGCAGATCGACTACGGTTTCTTCGAAGCCAAGACCACCTTCGGCCGCATCGGCGTAAAGGTCTGGATCTACAAGGGCGACGTTACCGCTAAGGAACTGGCTGCACAGCAGGCTGCTGCACCGTCCCGCGGACGCTCCAACGACCGTCCGGGCCGCGGCCCGGCCGACCGCGGTGACCGTGGCGGCGACCGCCGTCGTCGTCCCGAGCGCGGCGACAAAGCCGCCGCGCCTGCTGCTGCAGAGGCTCCGGCCGCTGAGGCAGCTGCCCCCGCAGCAGAAGGAGGACAGGCTTAAATGCTTATCCCACGTCGAGTCAAATACCGTAAGCAGCACCACCCGGGTCGCTCCGGCGCTGCAACCGGCGGCACTGCCGTCAGCTTCGGCGAGTGGGGTATCCAGGCTCTGACGCCTGCATACGTCACCAACCGCCAGATTGAAGCTGCGCGTATTGCCATGACACGCCACATCAAGCGCGGCGGTAAGGTCTGGATCAACATCTACCCGGACCGTCCGCTGACGAAGAAGCCTGCTGAAACCCGTATGGGTTCCGGTAAGGGTTCTCCGGAGTGGTGGGTTGCAAACGTCAAGCCGGGCCGGGTTCTGTTCGAACTCTCCGGTGTTTCCGAAGAGGTAGCTCGTGAGGCCCTGCGCCTGGCGATCCATAAGCTGCCGTTGAAGGCACGCATTGTGCGTCGCGAGGGTGGTGAATAGAAATGGCAGTTGGATCAAAAGAGCTGACAACCGAGCAGCTGGACGGCTTCGATAAGGACCGTCTCGTAGAAGAACTGCGCAAGGCCAAGGAGGAGCTGTTCAACCTCCGCTTCCAGTCGGCTACCGGCCAGCTGGAAAACCACGGTCGTCTGCGTGCAGTGAAGCGCGATATCGCCCGCATCTACACGGTGCTGCGTGAGCGCGAGCTGGGCATTCGTCCCGAGGTTGTCGCTCCCGTTGAGGAAGCAGCACCCGAGGCACCGAAGAAGTCAAAGAAGAAGGCTGACAAGTCTGAAGCTGAAGCCAAGGTCGCTGAGGATGATGCCAAGTGAGCGAAAACAAGAATGAGGCAGCAGTGACAACTGACGCAAACGGCGCCGATGCCCGCGGGTACCGGAAGACCGCACGCGGCTACGTGGTCTCGGACAAGATGGATAAGACCATCGTTGTCCAGGTTGAAGACCGCGTGAAGCACGCCCTTTACGGCAAGGTTATTCGCCGGACCGAGAAGCGCAAGGCCCATGACGAGCAGAACGCTGCCGGCATTGGTGACCTCGTGCTGATCGCCGAGACCCGGCCGCTGTCCGCTACCAAGCGGTGGCGCCTGGTCGAGATCCTCGAAAAGGCCAAGTAACCTAGTAGTAAGAAGTACCGGCCGGCCCGCCGGTGTGTTCCCCGCGACAAGCGGAGAACACGCCGGCACCGTCCAAAGCGTGAGGGCCCCGGCCGCGTTATCATCTTCGATTTCGCTTCCGGGGCCTTTTCGCGATAAACTTGAAATCTTGTCTGTGTGGTGCGGAAGTGTGTCCGGAATCCGGTCTCGAATCGGGGCTCCGGTACGCACTTCCTCACCGCCGAATGAGACAAAAGCCCGATAATCTTGTTCGACGCCGCGTAAGGCGGCTGCACTGGCGTGCGGCCGGCCCACCCGGCGTTGAGTACCAGTATTACGGGGTCCACCCATATCCGTTCCGCAAGGCTCATTTCGAGAACCGGCGCGACGACAGGAGTAATAAGTGATTCAGCAGGAGTCGCGACTGAAGGTCGCCGACAACACGGGTGCCAAGGAAATCTTGACCATCCGCGTTCTCGGTGGATCCGGCCGTCGCTACGCAGGCATTGGCGACACCATTGTTGCCACCGTCAAGGATGCAATTCCCGGCGGCAACGTCAAAAAGGGCGACGTGGTCAAGGCCGTCATCGTCCGTACCAAGAAGGAACGCCGCCGCCAGGACGGTTCCTACATCAAGTTCGATGAGAACGCTGCAGTGATCTTGAAGAATGACGGCGACCCCCGCGGTACCCGTATCTTCGGGCCCGTTGGCCGCGAACTTCGCGACAAGAAGTTCATGAAGATCATTTCGCTGGCTCCGGAGGTGCTGTAGTCCATGGCAAAAATCAAGAAGGGTGACCTCGTTCAGGTCATCACCGGTGCTAAGGCTGAGCGCGGCGGAGACCGCGGCAAGCAGGGCAAGGTTCTGAAGGTCTTCCCCGAGAGCAACCGCATCCTCGTTGAAGGCATCAACCGCGTCACCAAGCACACCAAGGTTGGCCAGTCCTCCCGCGGTTCCAAGACCGGCGGCATCGAGGTTGTTGAAGCCCCGATCCACGTTTCCAACGTCGCCATTGTCGACCCGGAGACCAAGAAGCCGACCCGCGTTGGCTTCCGCACTGAAACCGTCGAAAAAGATGGCCGTGAGCGCACTGTGCGTATCCGCGTGGCCAAGGGCTCTGGGAAGGACCTCTAATGACTGAGACTGTCACCAAGATCGTTCCCCGTCTGAAGACCCGCTACGCAGCGGAGATCAAGCAGACCCTGCAGGACGAATTCAACTACTCGAACGTCAACCAGGTTCCCCGCCTCGTCAAGGTGGTTGTGAACATGGGTGTTGGAGATGCCGCTAAGGACTCCAAGCTCATTGACGGTGCGGTACGCGACCTCACCCAGATCACGGGCCAGAAGCCCCAGGTCACCAAGGCACGCAAGTCCATCGCTCAGTTCAAGCTGCGCGAAGGCATGCCGATCGGTACGCACGTTACGCTGCGTGGCGACCGCATGTGGGAATTCGTGGACCGCTTGGTCACCCTGGCACTGCCCCGTATCCGTGACTTCCGCGGCCTGAACGGCAAGCAGTTCGACGGCAACGGCAACTACACGTTCGGTCTGACCGAGCAGTCGATGTTCCACGAAATCGATCAGGACAAGATCGACCGCGTACGCGGCATGGACATCACCGTGGTTACCACCGCAAAGACCGATGACGAGGGACGCGCGCTGCTGAAGGCGCTCGGCTTCCCGTTCAAATCCGAAGATTAATTACTACGTAACAGGTCCGACGGAGATCCGTGAGGCGACGCCGCACGGGGATCCTGCAGGAAACCGTTACGAGGGAGGGCAAGAGCCCAAATGACAATGACAGATCCTGTCGCAGATATGCTCACGCGTCTGCGCAATGCAAACTCGGCATACCACGATTCCGTGTCCATGCCTTACAGCAAGCTCAAGGCGCGCGTTGCTGACATCCTGAAGGCCGAAGGCTACATCGCCGGCTGGAAGGAAGAAGAGGCCGAGGTCGGCAAGAAGCTGACCCTGGATCTCAAGTTCGGTCCGAACCGCGAGCGTTCCATCGCCGGCGTTCGCCGCATCTCCAAGCCCGGTCTGCGCGTTTACGCGAAGTCCACCAACCTGCCGCACGTGCTGGGTGGTCTGGGTATCGCAATCCTGTCGACGTCGTCAGGTCTCCTGACCGACCGCCAGGCCGCCAAGAAGGGCGTAGGTGGGGAAGTCCTCGCCTACGTCTGGTAGCAGGGAAGGGAAAGAAAAATGTCACGTATTGGACGTCTGCCCATCCCGGTTCCTGCCGGAGTAGATATCGCCATCAACGGCAACGTTGTATCCGTCAAGGGCGCCAAGGGCGAGCTGAGCCACACTGTGCCCAGCCCGATCACGGCAACGCTTGAAGACGGCACCATCACCGTTACCCGCCCGAACGACGAGCGTGAATCCCGCTCCCTCCACGGCCTGACCCGCACGCTGATCGCCAACATGATCACCGGCGTGACCGAGGGCTACAAGAAGGATCTGGAAATCGTTGGTACCGGTTACCGCGTAGTCGCGAAGGGTGCGGACCTCGAGTTCGCCCTGGGCTACAGCCACCCGGTCCCCGTCGCGGCCCCCGAAGGCATCACGCTTACCGTGGTCGCCCCGACGAAGGTCACCGTGTCCGGTATCGACAAGCAGCAGGTGGGCGAGGTTTCCGCCAACATCCGCAAGCTGCGTAAGCCCGACCCGTACAAGGGCAAGGGTATTCGTTACGCCGGCGAGATTGTCCGCCGCAAGGTCGGAAAGGCTGGTAAGTAACCATGGCCATCAGCATTAATAAGAAGCGAAACAGCAAGAGCAAGTCTGCCCTGCGCAGCCGTCGCCAGCTGCGTATCCGCAAGCGGATTTCCGGAACCGCGGTTCGTCCGCGCCTCGTGGTCAACCGCTCTGCCCGCCACATCTTCGTCCAGGTTGTCGATGACAGCCGCGGCGTAACCGTGGCTTCCGCCTCCACCATGGAAGCGGATCTGCGTGCAATGGACGGCGACAAGACCGCCAAGGCCAAGCGCGTTGGCGAACTCGTTGCTGAGCGGTCCAAGGCCGCCGGCATCGAAGCCGTTGTCTTTGACCGCGGTGGTAACCGCTACCACGGCCGTATTGCTGCAGTTGCAGACGGCGCACGTGAAGGTGGGCTGGCACTGTGACCGAGGTAAACAAGGAAAAGGAAAATCAGGTGACTGAAGCTACAGCTGCTGAGGCAACTGAGACCAAGGAAGCCGCAGCCACCGGTACCGACGACCGCCGCGGCGGACGTCGCGGCGAGCAGCGCGGTTCCGACCGTGGAGGCCGCGGCGAACGCGGTGGCCGCGGTGGCCGCGACGGCGGACGCAACGATGAGAAGGACAAGTTCATTGAACGCGTCGTGACCATCAACCGCGTTGCCAAGGTGGTCAAGGGTGGCCGTCGCTTCAGCTTCACCGCCCTCGTTGTTGTCGGTGACGGCAACGGCATGGTCGGCGTTGGCTACGGCAAGGCAAAGGAAGTTCCCTCCGCTATTGCAAAGGCCGTTGAAGAAGCCAAGAAGACCTTCTTCCGCGTCCCGCGCATCGGTGGAACCATCCCGCACCTCGTCCAGGGTGAAGCTGCTGCAGGCGTTGTCCTGCTGCGTCCGGCTTCCCCCGGTACCGGTGTTATCGCCGGTGGTCCGGTCCGCGCCATTCTCGAATGCGCCGGTATCCACGACGTCCTGTCCAAGTCGCTCGGGTCCTCCAACGCCATCAACATCGTGCACGCCACGGTTGATGCGCTGAAGCGCCTCGAAGAGCCCCAGGCAGTGGCAGCACGCCGCGGCCTTCCGCTCGACCAGGTCGTTCCCTACGCGATGCTCCGCAACATGCAGAAGGCAGGTGCCTGATGTCGACTCCGAAGAACGTCGTCGTTAGCACGGCTCGACTGGAAATCACTCAGATCAAGTCCACCATCGGTGGTAAGCAGAATCAGCGCGACACGCTGCGTTCACTGGGCCTGAAGCACATCGGCGACTCTGTCGTCCGTACTGCTGATGCAGTGACCGTTGGCATGATCAACACGGTTCCGCACCTCGTGAAGGTTGAGGAGGCGAAGTAACATGCCCGAAGAAAACAGAACTCTGAAGGTCCATCACCTGCGTCCGGCACCCGGTGCCAAGACGGCCAAGACCCGCGTAGGCCGCGGTGAAGGTTCCAAGGGTAAGACGGCAGGCCGCGGTACCAAGGGTACGGCTGCCCGCTACCAGGTCAAGGCAGGCTTCGCCGGCGGTCAGCTTCCGCTGCACATGCGTCTGCCGAAGCTGCGCGGCTTCAAGAACCCGTTCCGGGTCGAGTTCCAGGTTGTAAACCTGGACAAGATCTCGGAACTGTTCCCCGAAGGCGGCGCCGTGGATATCGAAGCATTGGTTGCCAAGGGCGCGGTTCGCAAGAACCAGCCCGTGAAGGTGCTCGGCTCCGGCGACATCACCGTCAAGGTTGATGTCTCCGCCAACGCCTTCTCCGCCAGCGCTGCAGAAAAGATCGCCGCAGCCGGCGGATCCACCACCACGGTCTAAGACCTCGTGGCGGGTCTGTTTCCCTCCCCGTCCGGACACCTTGCGTGCACCGGCAGGGGAGGGGCGCACGATCCAACGTTTCACCACTGAACTCCTGGCGGACCCTATCCGGTCCGCCGGGAGTTCAGTTCCGTTTAAGGCAACTACCGCGTCCAGTACGGCGTTAACGCAGTACGGGCCGCGAGCGGCTAGACTCTGTTTCTGTCACAAGTCCGGATCGGACTTTCCAAACTTCAGGAGGACGCTTGCTTAGCGCTATTGGCCGGGCTTTCCGGACACCAGACCTGCGACGCAAGCTGTTGTTTACGCTGGGAATCATCACTATCTTCCGCATGGGTGCTTTTATCCCGGCCCCGGGTGTTGACTACGGCAATGTGCAGCAGTGTTTGAATCTGGGTGCCACCTCGGGTGGCATTTACCAGTTCGTCAATCTCTTCAGCGGCGGTGCGCTGCTGCAGGTCTCCATCTTTGCCCTCGGCATCATGCCCTACATCACCGCCAGCATCATTGTTCAGCTGCTGCGCGTCGTGATCCCGCACTTCCAGGCCCTCTACGAGGAGGGCCAGCAGGGCCAGTCGAAGCTCACCCAGTACACCCGCTACCTCACCATCGCGCTGGGCCTGCTCAACGCGACGACGGTTGTCTCCCTGGCCCGCTCGGGCGCACTCTTCAACAACCAGTGCGCCCTGCCGATCATCCCGGACGACAACATGGTCACCGTCCTGCTGCTCATCGTCACGCTGACCGCCGGTACCGGCGTCATCATGTGGATGGGCGAGCTCGTCACGGAAAAGGGTGTGGGCAACGGTATGTCGCTGCTCATCTTCACCTCCATCGCGGCGTCCTTCCCCAGCGCCCTTGGCGCCATCCTCAGCGCGCAGGGCTGGACCATCTTCCTGGCCGTCATCGCCGTCGGCGTCCTGACGGTGGCCCTGGTCATCTTCGTGGAGCAGTCGCAGCGCCGCATTCCGGTGCAGTACGCGAAGCGCATGGTTGGCCGGCGGACCGTAGGGGGAACCAACACCTACATTCCGATCAAGGTCAACATGGCCGGCGTGATCCCCGTGATCTTCGCGTCCTCCATGCTCTACCTGCCCAGCCTGCTGGCGCAGTTCAATACTCCCTCGCAGGGCACGCCGCCGGGATGGGTGGTCTGGATCAACAACTACCTCGTCAGCGGCGACCACCCGCTGTACATGCTGGTGTACTTCCTGCTGATCGTCTTCTTCACCTACTTCTACGTCTCCATCACGTTCAACCCGGACGAGGTCTCGGAGAACATGAAGAAGTACGGCGGCTTCATTCCCGGCATCCGGGCCGGCCGCCCCACCGCCGAATACCTGCAGTACGTGCTCTCCCGGATCACGCTGCCCGGCGCCCTTTACCTGGGCTTTGTCGCCCTGATCCCGCTGATTGCTCTGGTGTTGGTTGGAGCTAACCAGAACTTCCCGTTCGGCGGAACGTCAATCCTCATCATGGTTGGTGTGGGACTGGAAACGGTTAAGCAAATTGACGCGCAGCTCCAGCAACGTCACTACGAAGGGTTATTGCGATGACAAGAATGCTCATTATCGGGCCTCCCGGCGCCGGTAAAGGAACTCAGGCCGCTCGGATCTCGGACCGGCTCGGTGTCACGGCAATATCAACCGGCGACATTTTCCGTTCGAACGTGAAAGAGGAAACGCCCCTGGGCGTGGAGGCGAAGAAGTACATCGACGCCGGCAACTTCGTTCCGGATACCGTCACCAACGCCATGGTCCGCAGCCGGCTGGCTGACGGCGACGTCGAATCTGGCTTCCTGCTGGACGGCTACCCGCGCACAGTGGCGCAGGTTGAGGAACTCGACGACATCCTGGCCGGCAACGGCCAGAAGCTTGACGCGGTGCTCCTGCTTACCGCCGACGACGATGAACTCGTGGCCCGCCTGCTCCGGCGTGCGGAACTCGAGGGCCGCAGCGATGACACGGAAGACGTCATCCGGCACCGCCTGAACCTCTACACGCAGCAGACGGCCGACGTCGTCGCCCGCTACGAGGACCGCGGAATCGTCACCCGGGTGGATGGCCTCGGCGGCATCGACGAAGTCACCGAGCGTGTCATGGAAGCACTGAAGGACCTGCGCTAAGAAAGTCCGGCGCAAAAAGTTATCCGCTAGGAAGTTAGAAGACACATGTTCGGCCAGCCTCGAATCGAATACAAAACCAACGAGCAGATGCGCATCATGCGCGAAGCCGGCCTTGTATTGATCTCAGCGCTCGACGCGGCGGTCAAGGCCGCCGACGTCGGCGTCAGTACACGCGAGATCGATGCAGTATTTGCCCGGGTACTCAAGGAAGCGGGAGCCACCTCCAACTTCCTGGGGTACTACGACTACCCGGCCACGGTCTGCACGTCCGTGAATGAGGAAGTTGTCCACGGCATTCCGGGAGACCGGGTGCTGCAGGACGGCGACATCATTTCCATCGACGGCGGTGCAGTGGTGAACGGCTGGCACTCGGACTCCGCGCGTACCGTGATCGTGGGTACTCCGGATCCGGAGGACCAGCGGCTGTCGGATGTCACCGAGAACGCCATGTGGCACGGCATTGCCGCTGCTGCCAAAGGCAAGTTCGTGGGGGATATCGGCGACGCCGTGGACGACTATGTCAGCAGCGTCCCGGGCAAGAAGCTGGGAATCCTCGAGGACTATGTCGGCCACGGCATCGGCACCGAAATGCACCAGGCGCCGGACGTCCTGAACTACCGCACCGGACACCGCGGGCCGAAGCTGCGGCCGGGCCTGTGCCTGGCCATCGAGCCGATGCTGGTACGCGGCAAGATCCTCACCCGCACGCTCGATGATGACTGGACAGTTGTCACCGAAGACGGCAGCCGTTCCAGCCAGTGGGAGCACTCCGTTGCGATCCATGAAAAGGGGATCTGGGTGCTCACGGCGCCCGACGGCGGTGCCTCCCGGCTGGAACCGCTGGGTGTCACCCCGGTTCCGATTCCCTAGGGAATCCTCCGCAGGCAGTAAACCGGCAGGCCCCGTTCCCTCAGGGAACGGGGCCTGCCGGCTTTTTCGGGACGGATGCGCAGACGGGCCGGGTGCACAGAGGGCCCGACGTCGGGGCGGGCACGTGCCCGGGCCCGGGGTTCCGCCGGCTGCCTGGATGAACTGCACCTGATGTCACGGGGAATCCTTGGCGGACAGCCGGTGAAGAGTGGTGTTTTCCCGGCTTTCGAGCGATCCGGCACCCTAGCGTGAAGTCATGGCCTCGACGAACAGAGCAGCAGTCCCGGCGGCACGATCACTGAGCAACCTGCCGGCAGTGATCGCCCACCGGGGATACAGTTCGGCGGCACCGGAGAACACCCTTCCGGCATTTGCCGCGGCGGCAGCAGCCGGAGCCGCCATGATCGAAACGGATCTTCGCCTCACAGCCGACGGAACCGCGGTTCTCCTGCACGACGCGAAACTCGGCCGGACGACAAATCTGCGCGGGCGCGTGGGACGCACCTCAGCTGCCCGGCTTGCAATGGCGGATGCCGGTGCCTGGTTTTCCAAAAACCACAGGGGAGTGCCGGTGCCGACGCTTGGGGACCTTCTGACGTTCCTCTCCGACTGGCAGCAACTGGGATTGGTACTCGAGTTCAAGGGAGAGTGGAGCCCCCGTCAGGTGGAGCCCGTGGCCGACGCCCTGTGGGCGGCGGGACTGGAAGGCCGGATGCTCGTGCAGGCCTTTTCGCGGCGAACCGTAGGAGCCCTTGCCCTGGCGGCCCCGGAATTCCGGCGGGGTCTGCTCGTCGGCCAAGCACCGTCGGGCAGGCATGGCGAGACGGCACTGCAGCGGTTCCTCTTCCGGGTGGACGCTGCAGCGTGTAATCCCGGCGGGCGGTTCCTGGCGGAGCGTCCGGACCTGCTGGAGCGGCTGCGCGCCGACGGGCTGTCCGTCTATCCGTGGACCCTGGACCGCCCGGCACAGTGGCTGGAAGCCTTCGATTCGGGGGTGGACGGGATCATCACCAACCGTCCCGGCGCGTTGGCGGCGTGGGGAAACACCCGGGGAGGGAACTGGACAGCCGGAGCGATTTAACTTATGGGGGGTCTTCCCGTAGAGTTATCTGTTGGTTGTCTCTACATTCGTGCCCGGATTGACCGCTTTCGATGCTTTGTGCGCCGATGCGGTTGGCTGGGCCGGGATGACGGCCACATTCGAAAAACCGTTGCCGGCGTCAAGCCGGTGACACAGACGTTAGCGGAGGATATGGCCAAGAAAGACGGCGTCATTGAGATCGAGGGCTCGGTAAACGAAGCCCTGCCCAACGCGATGTTCCGCGTTGAGCTGGCCAACGGCCACATTGTGCTCGCACACATCTCGGGAAAGATGCGTCAACACTACATTCGCATCCTCCCTGGAGACCGCGTTGTGGTGGAACTTAGCCCGTACGACCTCACCCGGGGTCGCATCGTCTACCGCTACAAATAAACCGCTGCAAAGACGGACAGCGCACCGCACAGCCGGTTCACTGACCGTTCAAGCTCAACCCTGCAACCACGCAAAGGAAAACCATGAAGGTCCAGCCGAGCGTCAAGCAGATCTGCGATAAGTGCAAGGTGATTCGCCGTAACGGTCGAGTCATGGTGATCTGCGAGAACCCGCGCCACAAGCAGCGCCAGGGCTAATCTGCTTCTCTAGCTCCGGAGTCCGAAAGGGCAACGGTAAGAGGGCCCCTGATTTCAGGGATCAGCCCACGCGTAGTTAATTGAATATGGCAGTGCAGCGTCTATACGCGTGACGCATACCCCCGGTACGGAGGCCGGGGACCTGGCAACAGGGACGCACTGCTTCAGACCTCCGGTAATAACCAAAGGAGAACCGCCGATATGGCACGTCTCGCTGGCGTTGACATTCCCCGCGAAAAGCGGGTAGTGATTGCGCTTACCTACATCTACGGCGTGGGCAAGACCCGTGCAGAGCAGACCCTTGTAGAGACCGGCATCAGCCCGGAAACTCGCGTCAAGGACCTCACCGACGCTGAACTCGTTCAGCTGCGTGACTACATCGAGGGCAACTTCAAGGTTGAGGGTGACCTCCGCCGTGAGGTGGCCGCCGACATCCGCCGCAAGGTTGAAATCGGCAGCTACCAGGGCATCCGGCACCGCCGCGGCATGCCCGTCCACGGTCAGCGCACGAAGACCAACGCTCGTACCCGCAAGGGCCCGAAGCGCACCGTTGCCGGTAAGAAGAAGGCCGGCCGCTAAATAAGCGGTCTTTCGGCCACGGCCCGAATCCGGGCCACCTAAACCAAACTCTTTGTAGGAGAAGTAATGCCCCCCAAGACTCGTGGAGCGGTCCGCAAACCGCGTCGCAAGGATAAGAAGAATATCGCGCTCGGCCAGGCGCATATCAAGAGCACCTTCAACAACACCATCGTGTCCATCACGGACCCGTCCGGTGCTGTTATCTCATGGGCTTCCGCCGGTGAGGTTGGCTTCAAGGGCTCCCGTAAGTCCACCCCGTTCGCTGCTCAGATGGCTGCTGAAGCAGCCGCAAAGCGCGCACAGGAGCACGGCGTCCGCAAGGTCGACGTCTTCGTGAAGGGTCCGGGCTCCGGTCGCGAGACCGCCATCCGTTCGCTGCAGGCCACCGGCCTGGAGGTTGGCTCCATTCAGGACGTCACCCCGAGCGCACACAACGGTTGCCGTCCCCCGAAGCGCCGCCGCGTATAAGCAGCACTGCGGTTCCGGTTTCCCCGGCGGGCAGCCCACTTTTCCAAGTGGGTTGCCCGCCGGAGGGCGCCGGTCCCGGGCTGGCTGTTAGCCGTCCAAGACGCCCGCGGAAGACCCGTCGTCGTCGTTTCCACCATTTGTGTTGCGTCATATAGCGGATGCTCGCTGAAAGGAAATGCAAGTGCTCATTGCACAGCGCCCCACCCTCACTGAAGAAGTCGTAGCCGACAACCGCTCACGGTTCATCATTGAACCCCTGGAGCCGGGTTTCGGTTACACCCTTGGTAACTCCCTCCGTCGTACCCTGCTGTCCTCCATTCCCGGTGCCGCTGTAACCAGCATCCGCATCGAGGGCGTGCTGCACGAGTTCACGACGGTTCCCGGCGTCAAGGAAGATGTCACTGAGATCATCCTGAACGTCAAGAACCTCTCGGTTTCCTCCGAGCACGACGAACCCGTTGTGGCTTACCTGCGCAAGCAGGGCCCCGGCGTGGTTACGGCCGCGGACATCGCTCCGCCGGCCGGCGTGGAGTTCCACAACCCCGACCTGCACATCGCCACGCTGAACTCGAAGGGCAAGTTCGAACTCGAACTGACCATCGAGCGCGGCCGCGGCTACGTGTCGGCCAGCCAGAACAAGTCCGGTGACCAGGAAATCGGCCGTATCCCGGTTGACTCCATTTACTCGCCGGTTCTGAAGGTGACCTTCCGCGTGGAAGCCACCCGTGTTGAGCAGCGCACCGACTTCGATCGCCTGATCGTTGACGTTGAAACCAAGGATGCCATTGCACCGCGCGACGCTGTCGCCTCTGCCGGTACCACCTTGGTTGAGCTGTTCGGCCTGGCACGTGAACTCAACACCGCCGCTGAAGGTATCGAAATCGGTCCGAGCCCCACGGATGCCGCACTGGCAGCCGACATGGCCCTGCCGATCGAAGACCTCGAGCTGACCGTGCGTTCGTACAACTGCCTCAAGCGCGAAGGCATCCACACCGTGGGTGAACTCGTAGCCCGCTCCGAGGCTGACCTGATGGACATCCGCAACTTCGGCGCGAAGTCCATCGACGAGGTGAAGGCAAAGCTGGTTGAACTGGGTCTGTCCCTGAAGGATTCCCCTCCCGGGTTTGACCTGGCCGCCCGTGCCGCAGCTATTGAAGAGGACGAGTCCGAGTACTCGGACGACGAGCTCTAACTGAAGCAAATTCTTGCCGTTCGGGCCATTGAGCACCGCACGGCACCGTTTGAGGAGAAAAAGTAATGCCTACACCCACCAAGGGTAAGCGCCTCGGAGGCAGCCCGGCACACCAGCGACTGATGCTGGCCAACCTTGCCGCGCAGCTGTTCGAGCACAAGCAGATCACCACCACGGTGACCAAGGCCAAGCGTCTGCGTCCCTACGCAGAGCGCCTGATCACGTTCGCAAAGCGCGGGGACCTGTCCTCGCGCCGTCGCGTCCTGGCCCTGATCTCCGACAAGGGCATCGTCCACGAGCTCTTCACCGACATTGCTCCGGCAGTCGAGAAGCGCGACGGCGGCTACACCCGTATCACCAAGATCGGCAACCGCAAGGGCGACAACGCTCCCATGGCTGTCATCGAGCTGGTCCTGGAACCGCTTTCTGCCAAGCAGTCGGTTGTGGCCGAGGCCAGCACCGCTGCCGCTGCAGCCGCTCCGGCGCCTGCCGTTGAGTCTGCAGATTCCGCTGAGTCGGCTGAATCCGCCGATTCCGCTGAGTCCGCCGATTCGGCTGAGTCTGCCGACTCCGCTGACGAGGCTGTCGAAGCGACCGAAGAGAAGAAGTAATTCTTCGCTGAAGTCCCGGTGCCCTTAATATGGGTGCTATGACTATTGAAAGGCCCGCCGTCCCCGAAATGGATGGCGGGCCTTTCCGCGTCCGGATGGACCTCGCCTATGACGGTGCTCCCTTCTCCGGCTGGGCCGCCCAGCCCGGCCTGCGGACCGTCCAGGGCCTGGTCGAGGACGGGCTGGCAGTCCTGCTGCGCCGTCCGGTCCGGACAACAGTGGCGGGGCGGACCGACGCCGGCGTCCACGCCCGCGGCCAGGTGGTGCACTTCGACCTCACCGCGTCCGAATGGCACGAGCTGGCCAGGGGGCGGGACATGGACCCGGGAGTCTCCCTGCGGCGCAGGCTGCACGGGGTGCTGAACAAGGAGCTGACCATGCCGGCGCGGGAAGCAGGCCTCCAGCGACGCGCCGTGGATGCCCTGGGCGGAGCCGTGGAAGTGCTGTCGGCCGTCCCTGCCCCCGCGGGCTTCGATGCCCGTTTTTCGGCCCTCTGGCGGCGCTACAGCTACCGCATCTGCGACCTGCCCGAAACCCGGGATCCGCTGTCCCGGCACACCACACTCTGGTTCAAGGCGCCCCTGGACATTGACCGGATGAACGAAGCCGCCGCCGGCGTGCTGGGTATCCGGGACTTCCTCTCCTTCTGCAAACCGCGGACCGGTTCCACCACCACCCGGGAACTCCTGGAATTCAGCTTCCACCGGGGCTGTGACGGAGTTATCACCACCCACATCCAGGCTGATGCCTTCTGCCACAACATGGTCCGCTCGCTGGTGGGCGGCTCACTGCTGGTGGGGTCGGGGGAGCGGCGCCCCCAGTGGCTTGCCGAACGCCTGTTCGCGCGGATCCGCGACTCGAAGTCACTCCTGGCCCCGCCGCACCCGCTGGTGCTGGAGGAGGTCCGCTATCCGGCAGACTCCGATCTGGCCCGGCGTGCCGAGCTGACCCGGGCACAGCGCGAATAGCCGATTCTGCGGTTGCGGTCCTAAAATAGGGGCAAAACCAATATCCGGCGCTGGAGCCATAACGCGGGGACAGCTTTTGACCTGACTACTCAAGCAGGCTATTGTTTATAGTCGTTGTGCGTGTCCTACCTCGATAGGCCTATGCCCACGGGAGCGGCTCAGTTGCAGAGCCACCTGGCCCCGGGGAAATAGCCGAGATCTCAGGACCACTGGTTAATTCAGTCCTCACCTGACCATCCGGTAACGCATAGAGAAGCTGCACTGTCCATGGCATCCATGGGCGGCGCGCCACCTAAGAAGAAGAAACGAAGGCAAACACCGTGCGTACGTACACCCCGAAGCCCGGCGACATCAACCGCCAGTGGCACGTCATTGACGCCACCGACGTTGTCCTAGGCCGTCTTGCCAGCCAGACCGCAACACTGCTGCGCGGAAAGCACAAGCCGACCTTTGCTCCCCACATGGACATGGGCGATTTCGTCATCATCATCAACGCCGAGAAGGTTGCCCTGACCGGCGCCAAGCTCGAACAGAAGCGTGCCTACCGCCACTCGGGTTACCCGGGCGGTCTGTCCTCCGTCAACTACGCCGAACTGCTGGAGCAGAACCCGGTACGTGCAGTTGAGAAGGCCATCCGCGGCATGCTGCCCAAGAACTCCCTGGCTGCTGATCAGATCAGCAAGCTGAAGGTCTACCGCGGTGCCGAGCACCCGCACGCCGCTCAGCAGCCGAAGACCTACGAAATCAACCAGGTCGCCCAGTAGTTCTGGCCCGCCAACTAAGAAATTAATTCAAGGAGAATCGTGGCTCAGAACACTGAAGAGCTCAATGAAAACACCGAGGAGCTTTCGAGCTACACCTCGGAATCCTCTGACTCGGTCCAGGCCGACGTCAAGGAACGCCCGGCCCTGACCGTCCCCGGCTCCGCCGTCGGACGCCGCAAGCAGGCTATTGCCCGCGTGCGCCTCGTTCCGGGTACCGGCAAGTGGATCGTCAACGACCGCGAGCTCGAGGATTACTTCCCGAACAAGCTGCACCAGCAGGAAGTCAACGAGCCGTTCAAGCTTCTTGACCTCGAAGGCGCATACGACGTCATTGCACGCATCCACGGCGGCGGCCCCTCCGGCCAGGCCGGCGCGCTGCGTCTGGGCGTTGCCCGCTCGCTGAACGAGATCGACCGCGAGAACAACCGCCCCGCCCTGAAGAAGGCAGGCTTCCTGACTCGTGACGCCCGCGTCATCGAGCGTAAGAAGGCCGGTCTCAAGAAGGCCCGTAAGGCACCTCAGTACTCCAAGCGCTAATTCAGCGCTTCCCTTCGTGCAGTCGCTGGAGCCACTGCACGAAGGGACCCTCGCGCTGAATTGGCGCTTGGCTCCACAAGCGCTAATTCAGGCGCTTGGCTCCACAAGCGCTGGTTTCCGGCGCTTGGGTGCACAAGAGCTGATTCAGCACAGGGGTTTCACCAAAAGGCAGTCGCTACGGCGGCTGCCTTTTGGCGTTAATGCGGCCGCCGGACGTCGGCTTGACCACACCGAGGCGGGTTATTTGCCTGACTGGCGCACGCTTTCACGTTTCCCGTTTCGGAGACAAGGGTGAACCGGTGGCAGAATGGGCCAGTAAGTTGCCCGTGAGCGGCTCCCGCTGTGGCTACAACCTGCTTGAGGATACGTAATGACTAGATTGTTTGGAACGGACGGCGTCCGTGGGCTGGCGAACGGGCTGATCACCGCCGAAGTTGCCCTGGGGCTTGCACAGGCCGCAGCAGTGGTGCTGGGCCATCGCCGAGTGGAACAGGGCCGTCGTCCGGTCGCTGTGGTTGCCCGGGACCCGCGCATCAGCGGTGACTTCATCTCCGCCGCCATGGAGGCCGGCCTCGCCAGCTCAGGTGTCGATGTCTACGACGCCGGCGTTCTGCCGACCCCGGCCGCGGCGTACCTGGTAGCTGACCTTGGCGCAGATTTCGGCGTTGTCATCTCCGCCTCCCACAACGCTGCCCCCGACAACGGCATCAAGTTCCTGGCCCGCGGCGGGCAGAAGCTGGATGACGCCGTCGAGGACGCCATCGAGGCCGAAATGGCACTCCCCAGCATGCGTCCCACCGGAAGCGAGGTGGGACGGATCCACCGCTTCGCCGATGCCGAGGACCGGTATGTGGTCCACCTGCTGCAGACCCTTCCCAACCGCATCGAGGGCCTGAAAGTGGTCCTGGACTGTGCGCACGGGGCAGCAAGCGGCTGCTCACCCCAGGTCTTCGCCGACGCAGGTGCCGAAGTAGTGGTCATCGGCGCCGAGCCGGACGGCCTCAACATCAACGAGGGTTACGGTTCCACCCACCTGGAGCAGCTGCAGGCAGCCGTGGTGGCGCATGGAGCCGACCTGGGCATCGCCCACGACGGCGACGCCGACCGCTGCCTTGCCGTGGACCATGAAGGCACAGTGGTGGACGGTGACCAGATCATGGCAATCATGGCCATTGCCATGAAGGAAGCCGGCAAGCTCAAGGACAATGCGCTGGTGGCTACGGTCATGAGCAACCTCGGCCTGAAGCTCGCCCTCCGCGAGGCAGGCATCGAGCTCATCGAAACCGGTGTGGGGGACCGCTACGTGCTCGAAGGGATGCGCCGCGGCGGCTACAGCCTCGGCGGGGAACAGTCCGGGCACGTCATCTTCTCCGAATACGCGACCACCGGAGACGGCGTCCTCACCGGCCTGCAGCTGGCGGCCCAGGTTGCGCGGTCCGGCCGGACCCTGAAGCAGCTGGCCGGCGTTATGCAGAAGCTGCCGCAGGTGCTCATTAACGTCAAGGGCGTGGACAAGTCCGCCGTCGAGACCAACGAACCGGTACGGCTCGCGGTCGAGCAGGCAGGGCAGGCACTGGGCGAAACCGGGCGGGTGCTGCTCCGGCCCTCGGGCACCGAACCGGTGGTCCGGGTCATGGTGGAGGCCGCGGACATGGAAACAGCAGCCGACACCGCACGGCGGCTCGCCGAAACGGTGGAAACCCATCTGGCCCTTAATGCAGGCGCCGGAGCATCGGTCTAGCAGCACCGCACCGGCGCGGGACCTAAGTCCCGCGCCGGCCTACGTCTTGCGCAGGAGCATCCGCCTCACCGAGTGGTCCGCGTCCTTGGTCAGCACCAGCTGGGCGCGGCCCCTCGTGGGCAGCACGTTGGTGATGAGGTTCGGCTCGTTGATCCGCTTCCAGATATCCAGGGCCGTGGCCCGGGCCTCTTCGTCCGTCAGATCCGCGTAGCGGTGGAAGTAGGATGCCGGGTCAGCGAAGGCCCCGGTGCGCAGCGACTGGAAGCGCTGGACATACCATTCCTCGATGTAGGAGGTGCGCGCGTCCACGTAAATGGAGAAATCGAAGAAATCGCTCAGCGCAAGGCCGGCACGCCCGTCGGCGCGCGTCCTGGCCGGGGCAAGGACATTCAGCCCCTCGACAATGAGCACGTCCGGCCGGCGGACCACTATCTCCTCGCCGGGGACAATGTCGTACGTCAGGTGCGAATACTTCGGCGCCCGGACTTCCTCGGCACCGCTCTTGACCTCGCTGACAAAGCGCAGCAGCCGGCGTCGGTCATAGGACTCCGGGAAGCCCTTGCGCTGCATCAGCCCGCGGCGTTCCAGCTCTGCGTTGGGGTACAGGAAACCGTCCGTGGTAATCAGTTCCACGTTCGGAGTTTCCGGCCAGCGGCGCAGCATTTCACGCAGGACCCGGGCCGTGGTGGATTTGCCGACAGCCACGGATCCAGCCACGCCGATCACGAACGGGGTACGGGTCGTCTTCTCGCCGAGGAATGTGGTGGTGGCACTGTGCAGGCGGCCCGCAGCAGCCACATACAGGTTCAGCAGCCTGGAGAGCGGGAGGTAGACCTCCCTGATTTCATCCAGGTTCAGCTGGTCACCGACGCCGCGCAGCCGAAGGATGTCCTCCTGGTTGAGCGGGGAGCGTATCTCATGTGACAGCCGCGACCACGTCTTGCGGTCCAGTTCGACGAAGGGAGTGAAACTGCTCTCGGGCGGCTGGGCCGCGGAGGACTTTACATGGCGTTCGGTCACCATAGGAATTCTGCCCTGAACAGCAGGCAAACCCAAACGGCCCAAAGCGCGCACAGCTGCCGCAACAGGCGGAAGGACACCATGCTTTCGGCATCCGGTCCGCGGGCCGGTACGCTTAGTGCTATGTGTGGAATTATTGGATATGCAGGCCGCCCGGACGCCATTGCAGGTATTAGTGCAGGCGGGCACGGAGCTCTCGACGTAGTAATGGAAGGCCTTCGGCGGCTGGAATACCGGGGCTATGATTCCGCCGGTGTTGCAGTACTTACTCCCTTGGGTATCGAATACCGCAAGAAGTCGGGCAAGCTGGCCAACCTGGTGGCCGAGCTGGAGGCGGCTCCGCTGACCCCTGCCACCACCGGCATCGGGCACACCCGCTGGGCCACGCACGGCGGCCCCACCGATGAAAACGCCCACCCCCATCTCGCGGACAACGGACGCCTGGCCGTGATCCACAACGGCATTATCGAGAACTTCGCCGAGCTGAAGGCCGAGCTGCTGGCCGCCGGCGCGGAGTTTGTTTCCGAAACCGACACCGAGGTGGCCGCAGCCCTGCTGGCCTCCGTCTACCGCGGCGAGGGCAACGCGGATCTGGCAAAGTCCATGCAGCTTGCCTGCCAGCAGCTCGAGGGTGCGTTCACCCTGCTGGCCGTCCACACCGATTCGCCCGGGACCGTGGTTGCCGCCCGGCGCAACTCCCCGCTCGTCGTCGGCCTGGGCGAAGGCGAGAACTTCCTGGGCTCGGATGTTTCGGGCTTTATCGACTTCACCCGCCGCGCCGTCGAACTGGGCCAGGATCAGGTGGTAACCATTACTCCTGACTCGGTCCTGATCACCGACTTCTTCGGGGAAGTCGCCGAGGGTACCGAGTTCTACGTCAACTGGGATGCCGCCGCCGCCGAAAAGGGCGGTTACGACTCCTTCATGGAGAAGGAAATCAACGACCAGCCCCAGGCTGTGGGGGACACCCTGCTGGGACGGTCGGACGTAGACGGACGCCTCACCCTCGACGAGCTGCGCGTCAGCCCCGAGGACCTCAAGAACGTCAACAAGATCATGGTGCTGGCCTGCGGGACCTCCGCCTACGCCGGACAGGTGGCCAAGTACGCCATCGAGCACTGGTGCCGGCTGCCGGTCGAGGTGGAGCTTAGCCACGAATTCCGTTACCGGGATCCGATTGTCGACTCGAACACGCTGGTCGTGGCCATCTCCCAGTCGGGCGAGACAATGGACACGCTGATGGCGGTGCGTTACGCCAAGGAACAGGGCGCGAAGGTCCTGGCCATCTGCAACACCAACGGTTCCACCATCCCGCGCGAGTCGGACGCAGTCCTCTACACGCACGCCGGACCGGAAATCGCCGTTGCCTCCACCAAGGCGTTCCTGGCGCAGATCACCGCCGCTTACCTGCTGGGCCTCTACCTGGCGCAGATCCGCGGCAACAAGTTCCAGGGCGAGATCAAGGACATCCTTGCGGACCTGGGCAAGGTGCCGGACAAGATCCAGCAGGTGCTGGACAACTCCGGGCAGATCAAGGAACTGGCGCAGCTGATGAAGGACGCCGGCTCGGTGCTCTTCCTCGGCCGCCACGTCGGCTTCCCGGTGGCCATGGAAGGCGCCCTGAAGCTGAAGGAGCTGGCCTACATCCACGCCGAAGGGTTCGCTGCCGGCGAGCTCAAGCACGGCCCGATAGCACTCATCGAGGAAGGCCAGCCCGTGTTCGTGGTTGTCCCCTCGCCCCGCGGCCGGGATTCCCTGCACGCCAAGGTGGTCTCCAACATCCAGGAGATCCGGGCCCGCGGCGCCAAGACGATCGTGATCGCCGAAGAAGGCGACGACGCCGTCAAGGCCTACGCCGAGCACATCTTCTACGTGCCGGAAACCCCGACGCTGCTGGCTCCGCTGCTGACCACCGTGCCGCTGCAGATCTTCGCCTGCGAGCTGGCTTCGGCCAAGGGCTTCGACGTGGATCAGCCGCGTAACCTGGCCAAGTCCGTCACGGTGGAATAAGGAGCGTCCTTCGGTGATTATCGGAATCGGCGTCGATGTAGTGGACGTGCCGCGGTTTGGCCGCCAGCTGGAGCGCACGCCCGGGCTCAGGGCCCGGCTGTTCGCACCGGCGGAACGTGAATTGAACCTGCGTTCGCTGGCTGCACGGTTCGCGGCGAAGGAAGCCGTGGCCAAGGCACTCGGCGCCCCGGCCGGCATGAACTGGCAGCACTGCCAGGTCCTGCTGGATCCCGCCGGAGCGCCGCAGCTGCAGGTCGACGGAACCGTAGCTGCCGTGGCAGAGGGCAAAGGCGTGCAGACCTGGCACCTTTCCCTGAGCCACGACGGCAACATGGCTACTGCAATGGTTATCGCCGAAGGCTAGGAAGAAGCGCATGATCAGTGCGTACACCGGCACCGCGGTCCGCCGGGCCGAGGCCCCGCTGCTGGCCGAAGGCCGGGGCGGGGAACTGATGCAGCGCGCAGCCTACGGGCTGTACGCGGCGACAGCGGCCCGGCTGGCGGCCCGCCGCGGCCGCCTCTACGGCGCCGGTGTGACCGTCCTTGCCGGCAGCGGCAACAACGGGGGAGACGCGCTTTATGCCGCCGCCCGGCTGGGCCGGCGCGGAGCAGCGACGACGGCGGTTCTCACCTCCGACGCAGCGCACCCCGAGGCACTCGCAGCCTTCAGGGCGCAGGGCGGAAAGGTTCTGGCACTCACAGAATCCAACGCCGCGGCCATCGCCGATGCCGCACTGGCGGCCGATGCCGTAATCGACGGCGTCCTGGGCACCGGCGGCAGCGGCGGACTCCGCGGCCCCGTCCGCAAACTCGCAGAGACCCTGAACGCGGCACGGCTGCAGGGGCAGGCCCCGCTGGTCGTGGCCTGCGACCTGCCCAGCGGCGTCAATGCCGACTCCGGCCAGGTGGACGGCACGTGCCTGCGGGCGGACCTCACCGTGACCTTCGGCGCCGTCAAAACCGGGCTGCTCGCCGGCCCGGGGGCTGTGGCTGCGGGGGAAATCCGCTGCATCGACATCGGGCTCGGCCCGTACCTCGGAACCCCGGCCGCCTACCGCCTGACCGGGAACGACCTGACCTCCCTCCTGCCCTTCCCCGCACCTGCGGACCATAAATACAGCCGCGGCGTGCTCGGCATTGCCGCCGGTTCGGACACTTACCCCGGAGCGGCGCTGATGGCCACGGGAGCCGCTCTCGCCACCGGCGTCGGCATGGTCCGCTATCTGGGACCCGACGCCGTAGCCCGGCTGATCAACCTGGCGCACCCCGAAGCGGTGTGCGGCTCAGGGACCGTAGAAAACACCCATGTCCAGGCCTGGGTTGCCGGACCCGGCGCAGGCGACGACGAGGACCAGCGCCGCCGGGCCGGCGAGGCCATGGCCTCCGGGCTGCCCGCAGTGATCGACGCCGACGCGATCGCCGCGGTCCGCACCGGGCTGCACCCCGGCGTCGTGCTTACCCCGCACGCCGGCGAACTCACCGCACTGCTGCGGTCCCTGGGCGAGGAGGCATCGCGGGCCGAAATCGAAGCCGATCCCATCCGCTACGCCCGCCTCGCCGCCCAACGCACGGGCGCCACCGTCCTGATCAAGGGCTGGGCCACGCTGGCGGCGGCTCCCACCGGCGAACTGTACAGCCAGGCCGAGGCCACGCCGTGGCTGGCGACGGCGGGAAGCGGCGACACACTCGCCGGCATCCTCGGCGCCCTCTTGGCGACGGACCGGACCGCGGACACCGAGCGGGAACCGGGACACTATGCACGCCTGGCCGCGGCTGCCGCCCATCTCCACGGCCGTGCCGGCGCGCTTGCAGCCGTTGACGGGCCGGTCCAGCCGTCCCTGCTTGCACCGCAGATCCGGACGCTGGTGGCGGAATCCACCCAACGGAGAAGCGGACGAATTCAAGTAAGCTCCAAGTCTGGGGTAAAAAAGTAAGTAGACATATCAATTACGTGTTGTCAGGGAACTAGTCAGGAGCACTACATGGAAGTTTGGCCGGGAGATGCCTATCCGCTGGGCGCAACCTACGACGGAAACGGCACCAACTTCGCTCTCTACAGCGAGGTGGCAGATTCCGTATTCCTGTGCCTGTTCGACGAGGACGGCACCGAGCACCAGGTCCGCCTGACCGAGGTCGACGGGTATGTCTGGCACTGCTACCTGCCGCAGGTCATGCCGGGGCAGAAGTACGGTTACCGCGTGGACGGGCCGAACGATCCGGAGAACGGCAACCGGTGCAACCCGAACAAGCTGCTGCTGGACCCCTACGCCAAGGCTGTTGCCGGTGAGATCGACTGGGACCAGGCGCTGTTCGGCTACAACTTCGGCGACGAACACTCGCGCAACGACGAGGATTCCGCCCCGCACATGATGATGGGCGTCGTCATCAACCCGTTCTTCGACTGGGACGGAGACCGGAAGCCCAAGGTCCCGTATCACCAGTCCGTGATCTACGAGGCCCACGTCAAGGGCCTGACCGAGCTGCACCCCGACGTACCGGAGGAGCAGCGCGGCACGTACGCCGGCGTCGCCCACCCCTCCGTGATCGCGCACCTGCAGAAGCTCGGGATCACCGCCATCGAACTGATGCCGGTGCACCAGTTCGTCAACGACTCGACCCTGCAGGAAAAGGGGCTGTCGAACTACTGGGGCTACAACACCATCGGCTTCTTCGCCCCCCACAACACGTACAGCGCCACCGGCGACCAGGGCCAGCAGGTCCAGGAATTCAAGGCCATGGTGCGCGCGCTGCACCTCGCCGGCATCGAAGTGATCCTGGACGTGGTCTACAACCACACGGCCGAGGGCAACCACATGGGCCCGACCCTGTCCTTCCGCGGCATCGACAACGCGTCCTACTACCGGCTGGTGGAAGACGACAAGAAGTACTACATGGACTACACCGGCACGGGCAACTCGCTCAACGTCGGCAATCCGCACTCCCTGCAGCTGCTGATGGACTCGCTGCGCTACTGGGTCACGGAAATGCACGTGGACGGTTTCCGCTTCGACCTGGCCTCGACGCTGGCCCGCGAGTTCTACGACGTGGACCGCCTCTCCGCCTTCTTCGAACTGGTGCAGCAGGACCCGGTAGTGTCCCAGGTCAAGCTGATCGCCGAGCCGTGGGACGTTGGACCCGGCGGCTACCAGGTGGGCAACTTCCCGCCCCAGTGGACCGAGTGGAACGGCAAGTACCGCGACACGGTCCGCGACTTCTGGCGCGGAGAGCCCTCCACGCTGGGCGAGTTCGCCTCCCGCATCACCGGCTCTGCCGACCTGTACGAGTCCTCGGCCCGCCGTCCGGTGGCGTCCATCAACTTCGTCACCGCCCACGACGGTTTCACGCTGCATGACCTGGTGTCCTACAACGAGAAGCACAACGAAGCCAACGGCGAGGACAACAACGACGGCGAGTCCCACAACCGCTCCTGGAACTGCGGTGTTGAAGGCCCCACGGATGACCCCTCCGTCCTGTCCCTTCGTGCCCGCCAGCAGCGCAACTTCCTCG
This sequence comes from Arthrobacter sp. zg-Y1110, assembly GCF_025244865.1. NCBI lineage: Bacteria > Bacillati > Actinomycetota > Actinomycetes > Micrococcales > Micrococcaceae > Arthrobacter > Arthrobacter sp. zg-Y1110. The sequence goes on along the minus strand of NZ_CP104272.1, from coordinate 2,711,632 downwards.
CCACCCTGCTCCTTTCCCAGGGCGTGCCGATGATCGCGCACGGCGATGAGCTGGGCCGCACCCAGCACGGCAACAACAACACCTACGCGCAGGACTCCGAGCTGAGCTGGATCAACTGGGAGACCATGGACGCACCGCTGATGGAATTCACCGCAGCGGTCAACACCCTGCGCGCCGAGCACCCCACCTTCCGCCGGCGCCGGTTCTTCGACGGCCGCCCCGTGCGCCGCGGCGAGGGCGAGGCGCTGCCGGACATCGTTTGGCTGAACGAGGACGGCACGACCATGTCCCCGGACGACTGGGACACCCCGGTCAGCCGTTCCCTGGGTGTCTTCCTCAACGGACAGGGCATCTCGGGCAAGGACGCGCGCGGACAGCGGATCACCGACCTGAACTTCCTGCTGTACTTCAACGCGCATGACGAAGCCGTGAAGGTCACCCTTCCGGCCAAGGAATACGCACCCATGTGGGACACGGTGATCGACACCGCCGGCGAATACGCCGACTCGGAGCCGGTTGCCGCGGACAGCCAGCTGACTGTGGCTGCCAAGTCCATGGTGGTCCTGCGGGCGCACGAAGAGGAAGAGGAGCACGACCACTCCGTGGCCGCGTCCCTCGCCGCCAAGGTCGCACAAAACACCGAGGCCGCCGAATGAGGACACCCCTCTCCACGTACCGCCTGCAGATCCGCCCGTCCTTCACCCTGTTCGACGCCGCGGAACTCGTGCCGTACCTGGCTGACCTTGGCGTGGACTGGGTCTACCTCTCACCGATCCTCACGGCGGAGGAAGGCTCCGACCACGGCTATGACGTCACCGATCCTTCAGCCGTCGACCCGACCCGCGGCGGAGCGGAGGGGCTGAAGGCCCTCTCCGACGCCGCCCGCGCGGCTGGTCTTGGCGTGCTCGTGGACATAGTGCCCAACCACATGGGCATCTCCACACCGCACCGGAACAAATGGTGGTGGTCCGTGTTGGCGGAAGGCCGCGGCTCCCGCTATGCCGAAGCATTCGACATTGACTGGGACGCCGGGAACGGGAAGCTGCGGCTGCCCGTCCTGGGCGACGGCGACAACGAGCTCGAGCAGCTCAAGCTGGCGGACAATGAACTGCACTACTACGACCACCGTTTCCCGGTGGCCGAAGGCACCGCAGCAGAAGGCGACAGTGCGCAGGACGTACACGCCCGCCAGTCCTACGAACTGGTGAACTGGCGCCGCGCCGACAGCGAGCTGAACTACCGCCGGTTCTTCGGGGTCAACACCCTGGCCGGCATCCGCGTGGAAGAGCCTTGGGTCTTTGACGAGGCACACGCCGAAATCAAGCGCTGGTTCGACGAAGGCCTCGTGGACGGCCTGCGCATCGACCATCCGGACGGGCTCGCCGATCCCAAGGGCTACCTGACCCGGCTGCGCGAGATCACCGGCGGAGCGTACATCCTGGTGGAAAAGATCCTGGAACCGGGCGAAAAGCTGTCCGCGGACTGGGAAACCGAGGGCACCACCGGCTACGACGCGCTGGCCGACATCGACCGGTTGTTCGTGGACCCCGCGGGCAGCGACACGCTGACCGCGCTGGTGCCCATGGAACCGTACGCACAGATGATCCACGGCACCAAGCGGGTCATTGCGGACGGCCTGCTTCACTCCGAGGTGCAGCGCCTCGTGCGCCTGCTCCCTGCGGACAGCGGACTGGACCCGGAAACGGCTGCAGACGCGCTCGCGGAACTGCTGGCCTGCTTCCCGGTCTACCGCAGCTACCTGCCCGAAGGTGCCGACCACCTGACCGAGGCCGTCATCGCGGCCAAGGTGCACCGGCCGGATCTGGCGGCGGCGCTGGACATCCTGCATCCGCTGTTGAACCCGCTGCTCAGTGAAGACTCCGCGGAATCGGTGTCGCTTTCGAGCCTGGGCGAGCTGGCAGTGCGTTTCCAGCAGACCTCCGGCATGGTTATGGCCAAGGGCGTCGAGGATACGGCGTTCTACCGTTACTCCCGGCTGACCTCCCTCAACGAGGTTGGCGCTGACCCGGCACTCTTCGCCGTATCGCCGTTTGAAATGCACACCCGGATGCTCCGCCGGCAACTGGAACAGCCGGCGGCCATGACGGCCCTGACTACGCACGACACCAAGCGCAGCGAAGACACCCGGGCCAGGATCTCCGTGCTCGCGGAAATCCCGGAGGAGTGGAGCGAAGCATTCACGCGCCTCGACGCCCTTGTCCCGATGCATGACGGGCCGATGGCGAACCTGCTCTGGCAGACCTTCGTCGGGGCCTGGCCGCTGAGCCGGGAACGTGCACACGCCTACGCAGAGAAGGCCGCCCGCGAAGCTTCCAGCAGCACCACCTGGACGGCTCCAAACGCGGAATTCGAAGAGCGGATGCATGCTGCCATTGATGCGGCGTTCGACAATCCGGAGGTCAACGCGGTAATCACTGCGCTGGTCGAACGCATCCGGGAGGCGGGGTACAGCAATTCGCTCTCCGCCAAGCTCCTGCAGCTAACCATGCCCGGTGTGCCGGATGTCTACCAGGGCACCGAATTCTGGGACCGGTCACTGGTGGACCCGGACAACCGCCGCGAAGTGGACTTCGCCCGGCGGCGCGAGGTCGCGGCGTCGTTCGCCGACGCCGGTGTCCCCGCCGTGGACGAGGACGCGGCAGCGAAGCTGCTCATCACCACCCGCGCCCTGCAGCTCAAGCGCGGCCGGCCGGAGCTGTTCACCGGTTACGTCCCCGTAGCGGTGGAAGGACCTGCGGCAGAACACCTCTTCGGGTTCGACCGCGGCGGAGCGGTAACGCTCGTGACCCGTCTGCCGCTGGGGCTGGAGCGCCAAGGCGGATGGCAGGACACCACCGTCGTCCTGGCTCCGGGAACCTACCGTGACGTGATCACCGGGAAGACGCACGAAAGCGGCGGCCGGCTGGCAGCTGCAGATCTGTTCGGCACCTATCCGGTGGCGCTGCTTGTTCGGGAGGACGGCAAATGAGGACCAACTTCGACGTGTGGGCACCCAAGGCCGGCACCGTGACGCTGCTGGCCGACGGCCGGCGCCTGTCGATGACCCGCGGCGAGAACGGCTGGTGGCACGCCCAGCACGCCGAACTCACCGAGGACATCGACTACGGCTACCTCATTGACGACGCCGGGACGCCGGTGCCGGATCCCCGGTCCCGGCGGCAGCCCGAGGGCGTGCATGCACTTTCGCGCACCTTCGATCCGGATCTGTACCAGTGGCATGACGCCGACTGGGTCTCCCCGGGGCTCGACGGCGGTGCGATTTATGAGATGCACATCGGTACCTTCACTCCCGAAGGCACGCTGGATGCGGCGATCGGCCGGCTGGACTACCTGGTGGACCTGGGTGTCCGCTTTGTCGAACTGCTGCCGGTGAACGCCTTCAACGGAACCCACAACTGGGGCTATGACGGTGTGCTCTGGTACGCCGTACAGGAAACCTATGGCGGGCCCGAGGCCTACCAGCGGTTCGTGGACGCGGCCCACCAGGCCGGACTCGGCGTTATCCAGGACGTTGTCTACAACCACCTTGGACCCAGCGGCAATTACCTGCCGATGTTCGGCCCCTACCTCACCGAGGGGAAGGCGAACACCTGGGGGGACTCGGTCAACCTGGACGGGCCGCTCTCCGACGTCGTCCGCGAGTACATTGTGGACAACGTCCTAATGTGGTTCCGCGACTACCACGTGGACGGGCTGCGGCTGGATGCGGTGCACGCACTGCATGACGAACGCGCCGTGCACATCCTCGAAGAGATGGCAGCCGCGACGGACAAGTGCGCGGAAGCCCTGGGGAAGCCGCTGTTCCTCATTGCGGAGTCGGATTTGAACAACCCCCGGCTCATCACCCCGCGGAACGTCAACGGCTACGGCCTTGCCGGCCAGTGGTCCGATGATTTCCACCATGCCGCCCACACCAACCTCACGGGTGAAAACGGCGGGTACTACGAGGACTTCGATTCGCTGGAAGCACTGGCGAAGGTGCTGCAGGAAGGGTTCTTCCACAACGGAACGTACTCCTCCTTCCGGGAACGCGGCCATGGACGTCCGCTGGACAAGGAGGTAGTGACCGCACGACAGCTGGTCACCGCCATCCAGAACCACGACCAGATCGGCAACCGGGCGGCCGGCGACCGGCTGAGCGCGACACTGGGGTACGAGCAGCTCGCCCTCGGCGCGGTGCTGAGCCTGGCCTCGCCGTTCACTCCCATGCTCTTCATGGGTGAAGAGTTCGGGGCCTCCACACCCTGGCAGTTCTTCACGTCCCATCCCGAACCCGAGCTGGGGAAAGCCACGGCAGAGGGCCGCCTGAAGGAATTCGAGCGGATGGGGTGGGACCCGGCCACGGTTCCCAATCCCCAGGATCCGTCCACCTTCACCAACTCGAAGCTGGACTGGTCCGAGGTGGAAGAGGGGGACCACGGCAGGCTGCTGGACCTGTACCGCAGGCTCCTGGCGCTGCGCGGGGAGACCCCCGACCTGATGGACCCGGACCTGCGCAATGTCCGGGTGGACTATGACGAAGTGGGCCGCTGGTTGGTTATGCAGCGCGGTTCCACGGCGGTGGCGCTGAACTTTGCCGACACCCCGCGCGAGGTGCCGCTTCCGTTCGGCCAGCAGGCGGAGATCCTGCTGGAAACCGCACCGGCGAAGCTCTACGGCGACGCAGTGCAGCTGCCGGCGTACGGCGCGGCCATCCTGGCCGGCTAGCCCCGGCCTTCCGCCGCAGCCGGCATCCGCAGGGCCTTCTCCCTGCCGGGTGCCGGCTGCAGCGGGTTAACGCCGGTCCCGACGCCGGACCAAGGCACCGCGGCGTGAGCCCGGCAACAGTGGCAGTATGGTCCCCATGACTTATGTTGCTGCGGACAACCGATACGAATCCATGCCCTACCGGCGCGTCGGAAAGAGCGGACTCCAGCTCCCGGCAGTCTCCCTGGGACTCTGGCACAACTTCGGCGATGACAAACCCTTCGAAACCCAGCGGGCCATCCTCCGCCGGGCCTTCGACCTTGGCGTCACCCACTTTGACCTGGCCAACAATTACGGCCCGCCCTACGGCTCCGCCGAAACCAACTTCGGCCGGCATTTCCAGGACGATTTCCGTCCGTACCGCGACCAGCTGGTGATCTCCAGCAAGGCAGGCTACGACATGTGGCCGGGTCCGTACGGCAACTGGGGATCCCGCAAGTACCTGCTCTCTTCCCTGGACCAGTCCCTGGAACGCATGGGCCTGGACTACGTGGACATCTTCTACAGCCACCGCCCGGACCCTGAAACCCCGCTGGAGGAAACCATGGGGGCCCTGGACACCGCAGTACGGTCCGGACGGGCACTCTATGCAGGCATCTCGTCCTACTCGCCCGAAAAGACCATCGAGGCGGCGCGGATCCTGCGGGAAATGGGCACCCCGCTGCTCATCCACCAGCCCTCCTATTCCATGCTCAACCGCTGGGTGGAAGACGGCCAGCCGGACCTGTTCGCAGCCCTGGATGAAGTAGGTGCAGGTTCCATTGCCTTCTCACCCCTGGCGCAGGGCCTGCTCACCAACAAATACCTCAACGGCGTGCCGGAGGACTCCCGCGCTGCTGCCGGAAAGTCCCTGGACCAGTCCCAGCTTTCGGAGGAAAACCTGGAACGGGTACGGGGGCTCAACAGCATTGCCGAATCACGCGGCCAGAGCCTGGCCCAGATGGCCATCGCCTGGGTGCTGCGCAGCCGGACCGACACTGCACCCATCACCTCGGCCCTGATCGGTGCCTCAAGCGTGAAGCAGCTGGAAGACTCGCTGGCTGCCGTGAACAACCTGGAGTTCTCCGCGGACGAGCTGCGCCGGATCGACGAATACGCCGTCGATTCCAAGATCAACCTGTGGGCAGCAGCCCTCGACGCGTAAATGGGTGCACTGACCATCCGGGAGGCCAGGCCCGGTGACTGGCCGGACCTCTGGAACCTGATGGAACCCATCGTGCGTGCCGGAGAAACCTACTGCTGGGACACCGGCAGCACTGAGGAGCAGGCCCGGCTGTTGTGGCTGGAGCCTGCTCCTACGGTGGTGTTCGTTGCCCTCAAGGAGGGAAAGGTAGCCGGGACCGCGCAGCTGCACCCCAACAAGTCGGGCAACGGCAGCCACGTCGCCAATGCCTCCTTCATGACCGCCTCGGAGTTCAGCGGCCAGGGGGTTGCACGGGCACTCGGTGAGCATGTGCTGGCCGAGGCCGCCCGCCGCGGCTATCGCTCAATGCAGTTCAACGCCGTGGTGGAAACCAACACCCGGGCGGTGGCGTTGTGGCAGTCCCTCGGCTTCTCGATCCTCGCCACTGTGCCCGAAGCCTTCCGGCATCCCGCCAAGGGGCTGACCGGCCTGCACATCATGCACCGGACCCTGGACACGGAGGGGAGTGAAAGAATAGGTACGTGAACTACCCTGAATTCCGCCCTCCGGCCGAACGTGCTGCCGTAATCGACCTGGCTGCCATCCGGCACAATGTCCGCCACCTCTCCCACATTGTCAGCCCCGCCCGCGTTATGGCAGTGGTCAAGGCTGACGCCTACGGGCACGGCGCCGTCGAGACTGCGCGTGCGGCAATCCAGGCCGGCGCGGCCTGGCTGGGCGTGGCCCACATCAGTGAAGCGCTGGCGCTCCGCGCCGCAGGCATTGCCGAACCGGTCCTTGCCTGGCTGCACACGCGGGACGCCGAATTCGGTGAAGCCATCCGGGCCAACGTGGATCTTGGAGTCTCCGGCTGGGACCTGGACGCCGTGGTCGCGGCTGCCCGGGAATTGGAAATGCCGGCCCGGGTGCACTTGAAGATAGATACGGGGCTGGGCCGCAACGGCTGCCCGGAGGACCTCTGGGAAGCCTTCGTCGGCCGGGCCCTGGCCTATCAGGAAGAGGGCCTGCTGCGGGTGGTCGGGATCTTCTCCCACTTCGCCGTGGCGGACGAACCCCACCGTCCGGAAACCGATGAGCAGCTGCGGAAGTTCCGCGAGGCGGTCGCCGTAGCCGAAGACGCCGGTGTGGACCGCGAAGTACGGCACATCGCCAATACCCCGGGTGCGCTGTCCCGCCCGGATGCCCACTTCGACCTGGTCCGCATCGGGCTGGGCATGTACGGGCTGTCGCCGTTTGCCGGGCAGACCTCGGCGGAGCTGGGCCTGCGCCCGGCGATGAGCCTGAAGACCACTGTCGCTGCGTGCAAGGAAGTTCCGGCCGGCCAGGGCGTCTCCTACGGACTGCACTACCGCACCAAGGAGCCGACCACACTGGCCCTGGTGCCGGTGGGCTATGCCGACGGCATCCCGCGGGTCGCCACCGGCGGACCCGTCCAGATAGACGGACAGACGTACCCGGTGGTCGGGCGCATCGCCATGGACCAGATGGTCATTGACCTGGGCCGGACCGGCATTGCCGGGACGCCGGATTCCTTCGAGGGCCGGGAAGCCGTCCTCTTCGGCGGCGAGGGCCAGCCGAGCGTCGATGAATGGGCGTCAGCGGCCGGGAGCATCAATTACGAGATCATTACCCGGATCAGCGGCCGGGTTCAGCGCGTTTATGTGGACACCGCGGCGGACGAGGACGCACCCGCCCCGCCCATCGCCTTGGAAGCCGCGCCCGGAGCGCCCGCTGCAGAAGGCGAACAGGCACAGGCGGTACAGGCCAAGTGATGCAGGAACCTGTCTGGGAAGCTGAATTCCGGACCAACGGAGCCGAAGAGACCCAGGCGCTCGCCGAACGCCTCGGCCGCGTCCTGCGCCGCGGGGACCTGCTGCTGCTCACCGGTGAACTGGGCGCGGGGAAAACCACCTTCACCCAGGGGCTCGGCGCCGGGCTCGGCGTGCGGCCGGGCATCATTTCGCCCACCTTCGTTCTGGTCCGGGAACACCCGAGCCTGGGGGACGGACCGGACCTGGTCCATGTGGACGCCTACCGGCTGGGTTCCGAGGGAGAAGTGGACGACATCGACCTCGAAGCCTCCATGGACCGCTCGGTCACCGTGGTCGAGTGGGGTCGGGGGCTGGTGGAGCACCTGTCCGACAGCCGGCTGGAGATCACCCTGGTCCGCGCCGTCGGCGGCGACGCTCCGGGCGCCCCGGCCACGGACTACTCCGACGAGGACACCGATGAAGAGCGCACCATCCGGCTGGCGGGATTCGGTCCACGCTGGCAGCAGGCGCCGGACCTGGGCTGAACGCCCGCGGCAGCTCCCCGGAAACGGCCATCCGGGCAGCGCCGTAGAATAGGAACCGTGCTGATTCTCTCCATTGATACCTCCGCCATCGCCAGTGCGGCACTGCTCAACGGGGAGGGAGAGATCCTGGCATCCTTTGCCACCGAAGACACCCGCTCCCACGCCGAAGTCCTTGCCCCCGGAATCGCCGGCCTGCTGGCCGACGCTGGGATCACCGGGCAGGACCTGGATGCAGTGGTCGTAGGTGTGGGTCCAGGCCCGTTCACCGGCCTGCGTGCCGGAATCGCCACTGCCCGGACCCTCGCCTTCGCCTGGGACAAGCCGCTGCACGGGGTCATGAGCCTGGACGCCATCGCCGTGGATGCCGCCCTTGATGCCTGGCGCCTGGGCATTGACGAATTCGCCGTGGCCACCGATGCCCGGCGCAAAGAGGTCTACTGGGCCGGCTACCGCAGCACCGGCGGAACACCGGAACTGCTGGACGGCCCGCACGTGAGCGGCCCCGGCGAGGTTCCCGCGCTGCCCGTTTACGGAGCGGGAGCCGGCCTGTACCCGGACACCCTGCACGTCGTGGAGGGTTTCGCCGACGCGCAGCCCACCGCCGCGGCCCTGGGACGCACCGCCGTCGTCCGGCTGGTCCGCGGGCTGCCGCTGCTGCCCAGCACCCCGCTGTACCTGCGCGAATCCGACGCCAAGGTCCCCGGCCCGCGGAAGCGCGCCCTGTGACCGCCGCGGAGACCGTGCGCATCCGACGCATGGACGCCGAAGACATTCCCGCCGTCGATGCACTGGAACGCCGGCTGTTTCCCGTCGACGCGTGGCCGCTGCAGATGTTCCACGACGAACTCGCCCAGACGTCCACGCGGTCCTACTACGTGGCGGTGGACCCGGCCGGAACCGTCATCGGTTATGCCGGCCTGATGTGTGTGCTGCCGATCGCGGACGTCCAGACCATCGCCGTCGTACCCGAAAGCGAAGGGGCAGGCATCGGCTCCCGGCTGCTCACCACCCTGGTGGACGAAGCGAAGGAGCGCGGCGCCGAGGACGTGCTCCTGGAGGTGCGCGACGACAACCCGCGTGCCCAGCGCCTGTACCGCTGGTTCGGTTTCGAACAGATCCATGTCCGGCCGCGCTATTACCGCGACGGCGCCTCCGCGCTGATCATGCGCCTGCCCCTGGCCGAGTGGTCCGGCGCTCCGACGGCGGCCGGGACTGCAACAGAAACGAAGGACAGTAAATGAACCGCACCGACCCCCTGGTGCTTGGCATCGAATCCTCCTGCGACGAAACCGGAATCGGAATCGTTCGGGGGACCGACCTGCTGACCAACACGGTTTCCTCCTCGATGGAGGAACACGTTCGGTTCGGCGGCGTCATTCCCGAGATCGCCTCCCGGGCGCACCTGGACGCAATGGTCCCGGCGCTGCAGGCGGCCCTGGCCGAAGCGGGCGTGACGCTCGCCGACCTCGACGCCATTGCCGTCACCTCCGGCCCGGGCCTCTCGGGGGCCCTGATGGTCGGGGTCAGCGCCGCGAAGGCACTGGCCCTGGCCACGGGCAAGCCGCTCTACGCCATCAACCACCTGGTGGCGCACGTGGGCGTGGGCGTGCTCGACGGCGGCGCCCTGCCGGAAAACCTCGGAGCGCTGCTGGTCTCCGGCGGGCATACCGAGATCCTGCGCGTAGCCGACCTTACGAGCGATGTGGAGCTGCTCGGCTCCACCATCGACGACGCCGCGGGTGAGGCCTACGACAAGGTGGCCCGCATCCTCGGGCTGGGCTACCCCGGCGGACCGGCCATCGACCGGCTGGCGAGGGAAGGCAACCCGAAGGCCATCCGCTTCCCGCGCGGCCTGACCCAGCCCAAGTACATGGGCACCGCCGAAGCGCCGGGACCGCACCGCTACGACTGGTCCTTCTCCGGCCTCAAGACGGCCGTGGCCCGCTGCGTGGAGCAGTATGAGGCGGCCGGCCAGGACCTTCCGGTGGCGGACATCGCTGCGTCCTTCCAGGAGGCCGTGGTGGACGTGATTACCGCCAAGGCAGTGCTGGCCTGCACGGAGCACGGTATTACCAACCTGCTCCTGGGCGGGGGAGTGGCAGCCAACTCGAGGCTGCGCGCCCTGACCGAGGAGCGTTGCGCGGCAGCGGGCATCAAACTGCGGGTCCCGCCGATCTCCCTGTGCACCGACAACGGGGCCATGGTCGCCGCGCTGGGCGCACAGGTGGTCATGGCAGGCGGCGAACCGTCGGGGATCGGCTTTGGCACGGACCCGTCGCTGCCGGTCACCAGCATCCACGTGGCAGCGGCCCGGGCCTAGGACCGCACGGCTGCTGGCTCCGGCACGACGCAGAAGGGCCCCGGCGGAATACCGCCGGGGCCCTTTTCGTGCGCAGGAAACGGTGGTCAGGCGCGGCGGAGCTGCCGGATACCGTCCATAACGACGGCGCGCAGGTCGCCGCCGTTCTCTTCCGCCACCCGGCGCTGCTGCTGGTACCCGGCGCCGCGCTCAATGATGGTCCGGACGTCGGCCAGCTCGGTGCTGCAGCCCAGTTCGGCGGCGATCGGTGCCAGCCGGGGCAGGACATCCTCGAGCAGGTGGTCGGTGACCAGCTTTTCGTTGCCCTCGGCGTCGAGGATCACGATGGCTTCCAGGCCGTAGCGGGCCGCACGCCACTTGTTTTCCTGGACGTGCCAGGGCGGCATGGTGGGGATGCTGCCGCCGGCGTCGATGATCGAGGAGAACTCGTGCACCAGGCACTGGGTGAGTGCGGCGATGGCACCCACGTCCTGGATATCCGCCAACCCGTCGCAGACCCGCATTTCGATGGTGCCCAGTCCCGGAACGGGCCGGATGTCCCACCGGATTTCACTGATCGAATCGATGACTCCGGTGGTGAACATGTCCTGAACATAGGATTCGTACTCGGTCCAGGAGCCGAACTGGAACGGCAGGCCGGCGGTGGGCAGCTGCTGGAACATCAGGGCACGCTGGGAGGCGTAGCCGGTATCGTCCCCGGACCAGAACGGAGAGGACGCGGACAGGGCCTGGAAATGCGGGAAGTAGTTCACCAGTCCGTCCAGGACGGGCAGCACCTTGTCCCGGCTGTCCAGTCCCACATGGACGTGGACCCCGTAAATGAGCATCTGCTGGCCCCACCACTGGGTCCGGTCAATAAGTTTGGCGTAGCGTTCCTTGTCCGTGACCGGCTGTGAACGCGGTGTGCTGAACGGGTGGGACCCTGCGCAGAACAGTTCAACGCCCATGGGATCGGTTACCTGCCGGACCGCTGCGAGGGAACGGGCAAGATCCGCCTTGGCCTCCGCGACGGTGCTGCAGATACCGGTCACCAGTTCAACGGTGTTTTCCAGCAGTTCCTGCTTGATGTGCGGGTGCTCGTCATCAGCATGCAGCGCGGGGTCGTTGACGTTCACGCCGCGCAGCACCTCATCCGCCACGGAGACCAGATCTCCGGTGGTGCCGTCCACAAGGGCCAGTTCCCACTCGACTCCCAATGTTGACTGGGCCGACTTGGCGAACTCGATTTCCAAACTGTCTCCTGCTTTATGCGCTACCACTGAAGTACCCGGACCCGCATCATTGCGTTGAGAACCGTACCAATCCTATAGCCGCAGGCGCCTGCTTCGGGCCTCGGCACCGAACACGCCGGGAAATCGAAGGCCGCGGCCGGCGCAGACATAATGGGGGAATGCCGATCCTGAACAAAGACATGACCCTGTGCATTTCCCTGGCTGCACGTCCCAGCAACATCGGTACGCGTTTCCACAACTACCTTTATGACCAGCTGGGCCTGAACTACGTGTACAAGGCGTTCGCCCCCGCTGACCTGGCACAGGCCATTGCCGGGGTGCGCGGGCTGCCCATCCGCGGCTGTGCTGTGTCCATGCCGTACAAGGAGGACGTGATTGCGCTCGTGGACCGGATGGATCCGTCCGCGAAGGCCATCGATTCCGTGAACACGATAGTCAACGACGACGGCGTGCTCACCGCCTACAACACCGACTACCTGGCCATCGCCCGGCTGCTGCGGGATCACAGGGTTCCGGCCACGCACTCGGTGCTGCTGCGCGGATCCGGCGGCATGGCCAAGGCAGTGGCCGCAGCACTGCGGGACGCGGGGTTCTCCGACGTCACGGTGGTCGCCCGCAACGAGGCCGCCGGCCGTGCGCTGGCCGATCTTTACGACTTTGCCTGGCAGGCGGAGCCCGGCACGTCCACGGCGGACCTGCTCATTAACGTCACCCCGCTGGGCATGTCCGGGCAGGACGAGGACGTGCAGTCCTTCGGCGATGACGCCGTGGCTGCCGCCCGGGTGGTGTTCGACGTCGTTGCGCTGCCCTCGGAAACCCCGCTGATCGCTGCCGCCCGCGCCGCCGGGAAACCGGTGATCACCGGGGCGGAGGTCATTGCCATCCAGGCGGAGGAACAGTTCGTGCTCTACACAGGGGTACGCCCGACACCGGAGCAGATCCGCGAAGCCAGCGAGTTCTCTCGGTCCTGACCCGCTTTCCGGCGCGGCCGCCCGCACCGTCTAGGCGGCCGGAACCGGTTCCACCACCAGCGCCACGCGGTCCTCGCCAATCCGGGTGAGGACCAGCGTCGCTTTGTTCGGGCCTTTACCGGAGCCGGTGAGCAGGGCCTTGCGGACCTCTTCGGGTGTCACGGACATGCCGCGCTTCTTGATGTCCAGCACACCGATGCGGTTTTCCCGGACCCAGGCCTTCAGCGCCCTGATGTTGTACGGGCGGACGTCGCGGATCCGGTAGGCGCGGGCGAAGGGAGTTTCGCGCAGTTCCGGGGCGCAGATGTAGGCGATGTGCGGATCCAGGAGATGTCCGTCCAGGGTGCCCGCGACGTCGGCCACCAGCCCGGCACGGATTACGGCGCCGTCGGGTTCATACAGGTAGCCCTCGGCAGGCCCCACGGCCACGTCCTGGGCACCGGCGTCGTAGTCCACCGGGGAGGTCAGCTCCGCAGCGCCGCCGGAACCGATCACCAGGGCGGCGCGCCGGACGCCCTCGCGGCGCAGCGCGTTGAACCACAGGGTCGCCTCGGTGACATCCCCGTCCACGGACACCCACTGCGCCTCGCAGTTGGCCGGCAGCGCCTCGTGCGGGATGCCGGGGCCCATCTTCACCCCGACGGGCAGGCCGGCGTCCGCCAGGGATTCCACGAAGGACAGGGGAGGGGAGAAGGCCTCCGGGTCGAAGATGCGCGTGGTGCCGGACGTCGACGTGGTCCTGCGCGCCGGATCCAGCCACACGCCGTCGAACCCGGTCAGGTCAAAGTCCTCGGCACGGCCCTGGACCACCGTCGCCTCCGGCCAGGGCATGAGGTTGATGGTGGCTGCCGCAGCGGTGATTTCATCCAGTTCGACGGCGGTCACCCGGCGGTCCAAAGTGGCCAGGGCGAGGGAATCGGCACCGATTCCGCAGCCGAGGTCCGCGATCTTCTCCAGCCCGGCCTCCTGGTAGCGGCGGGCGTGCAGGGCGGCCACGTTCAGCCGGGTGGCCTGCTCCAGGCCGGGCTGCGTGAAGACCATGTGCTCGGCGAACGGACCGAACTTTCCGCGGGCCTTCATCCGCAGTTTTGCCTGCGTCAGGACGGCGGCCACCAGCTCGGGGGAATGCCCGGCCTTGCGCAGGTCCGTGTTCAGCTTCAGGGACTCGGATTCGAGATAGGGGGGAAGCGAGTTCAGCAGCTGCCATCCCTCGGGGGTCAGAATATGGGCAAGGGAAGTATCGGGCATGCCCTCCAGCCTAGTTGTTCTGCCTGCGGGCACGTTAGCTGTAGGTTGGGCGGCATGACGAAGATCGCCGCCGAGCCGCTGGCCGCACTGCGGGCACGCACCAGCTACAAATGGCAGACCTATCCGGCGGATGTGCTGCCGCTGTTCGTGGCGGAAATGGACTACCCGCTGGCGGAACCGGTGCAGCAGGCCATCATCGACCGGGTGCTGGCCTCGGACACCGGGTATATCGCCGGGCCTCAGCCGGTGGCAGCGGCCTTCGCGGGGTTCGCCGCGCGGACCTGGGCCTGGGCAGTGGACCCGGATGACGTGCGGAGCACCACGGACGTGAGCGTGGCCATTGTGGAATGCCTGCGGCAGGCAGTACCCGTGGACGGGAGCGTGGTCATCACCCCGCCGGTCTATCCGCCGTTCTTCGAGCTGCCGCTGGAAGCGGACTCCTCAGTGGTGGAGGTGCCGCTCCTGATCGACGGTGAGGGCTGGGAATTGGACCTGGCCGGCATTGAGCGGGCCTTTGCCCGCGGCGCTGACGCCTTGCTGCTGTGCAACCCGCATAATCCGCTGGGGCTGGTCCACTCTGCCGACACCCTGCGGGCGCTCGCCGACCTGTCCGTGAAGTACGGCGTGGCCGTGATCAGCGACGAGATCCACGCCCCGCTGACGTACGAACCGGGGGACTTCACTCCCTACCTCACCGTCTCGGAGAACGCGCGGGAATATGGCCTCTGCGTGACGGCCGCCAGCAAGGCGTGGAATATCGCCGGTACCAAGTGTGCGGTAATGATCGGCCAAAGCGACCGGACCCGGCTGATGCTGGCTTCCATGCCCGAGGAAGTCTCCGCGCGCACCAGCATCCTCGGCCTGCATGCCACGGCTGCGGCCTATAACGACGGCGGTCCCTGGCTCGCCGGGGTGATGGAGTCTTTGGCCGCGAACCGGCGCCTGTTGGCTGAACTTCTGGCGGAGAGGCTGCCGGGCGCGGGGTACCGTCCGCCCTCGGCCGGGTACCTTGCCTGGTTGGATTTCCGAGCCCTTGGCTGGGGTGACGATCCCGCGGCGGTGGCCCTGCAACGGGCGCGGGTGGCGCTGGAACCGGGGCCGCGGTTCGGCCAGAAGGGCGCCGGATTTGTCCGGTTGAACTTCGCCTGCTCCCCGGAGGTGCTGACCGAGGCTGTAGGGCGGCTCGCCGAAGCGGCAGGTCAGGCAGGACAGCGGGCCGGCCATGGGTAGTTCTCCCCATGGCTCCAAACTGCGCGGACCGGTTAGGGTACTCACAGCGGAGGCACTATAGGGGCCGGCCCGCGCGTAGGACAACCCGTGAGGACGGGATTGGGACAACATGGGGGAATCATGAGTTTGAGCGGTTACACAATTCAGGTTGACGCGTGTTCGGGTCTGCTGATCCGGGTCCGTGACGACGAGGGAATCACGGATGCCGCCACGTCGTTGGAAACGGCATACGCCCAGGCAACGGACGGCTGCGGGAGTGCCCCGGTTGCCGCTGCACTGGAGGCGATCCGCGAGATTGTGGCCCTTCAGGCCGAATGGGCCGGTAAACGGGTGGAGAACGCAGTCGACGGCGTCGGCCAGGCCCTCACTGCCTATCTCGAAGGCGACCAAAAGATGGCAGACGACGCCTGCGGTGTCATGACCCAGGCACCCGAACTGCCGATTGAGGCAGGCAGTGCCGACCGCTACTCACCCGTGGCGGTGTACTGAGATGGCTTTTGACACCACGGGGCTGCAGGGCTGGCCTTCCCCAGCACAGCTGACGGCTGGCGCTGACGCGGTTCGGGGCGCAGGGCCCGAACTCGAGAACGCCATCGCGGATGCGTCCGCTCAATGGAATGGTCTGCAGGGCATCTATCAGGCGCCGGAGGCCGAGGTGGCCTACGGTGTTTTCGCCAATATCACCCCCCACGGTGGATTTGTCAGCTCCGCGTGCGAGCAGGTAGCCAAAGCACTCCAGGAGTTCGCTGACGGAATTGCCCACCTGGAAACCGCGCGCACCCAGGTCCTGGCAGACATCGCGGCCCATAATGCCTTTGTAAACAGTGATTCCTTTGGCGAGGAACAGCAGGACATGGCCGACCTCGGACGGGACACGCTGCAGGGCACGGTCAACCATTTGGCGGCCGAATTCCTTTGGCTGGAGGAGAACTGTGTATCCGCCCTGTCGGATACCACGGGGGAAACCAATCCGTTTTTCTCTTTTATGGCGACGCAGTTCGCGGGTGTGATGTTCAACGTAATGGACACTGCGCTTGGAGGAGTGCGGTTCCGCACTTCACAGCATCCCGCAGGACCGGGTGCGTACTACGACATCCGGCCTGAGCGAAACAATGTTCTTTACGACAACAGCCGGCGGTACGCAGACTACGTCGACAACTCGAACAGATTCCACACGCCCCACGAGGAAGGCCTGGGTGGAAAGGTCGTCAAGGGCGGCGGCTGGGTGCTCACCGTCGGCGGCGCCTATTTCACCTATCAGGACCAGGAACAGAAGGCGTACAACGACCTGCTGGCCAGCAATCCGGAGATGACGGAGGAGGAACGGCGCGCCGAGGCGAGCAAAATCGCGGGGTTCCGTACCGGCACCAGCGTAGTCGGCGGGTTGGGGGCCGGCGCCATCGGGGCAGGCGTTGGAAGCTTCGCCGGCCCGGCAGGCACGGTTGTCGGCTTCGTTGTCGGCTCTGCCGTCGGGTGGGCAATGGAGCAGCCTTTGGATGCGCTGGGGGGCAGGACCGTTACGGAGTGGGCCGGAGATGGAATCCGCGAAGGATGGGATTACCTGAGCGGACCTGGGCTGGACCAGGCCCAGCAGGCCGCTGAGGCCTTGGCCGAACAAGCGGAAGAAGCAGCGGAAAAGGCGTATAAGGCCGCGGAAGAAGCAGCGGAAAATGCGCGCAGGGCCCTGGAAGACGCAAAGGAGAACGTTGACAGGGTCGTGGACGATGCGAAGGAAAACGTCGGCAAGGCCGTGGAAGATGCAAAGGAAAACGTCGAGAAGACAATTGACGACGTGAAAGACCGCGTATTTGGCTGGATGGGATAACCGGCCCCTGATGAATCCATGGGATAGATTAGGCTGACTTCGGCACGGGCGTGCCGCCGTTGCCGCCGCATTAAAAGATCGGACGTGTGTCGAATAAATGAACGCCAATACTGTCGGGGCATTGATCCTGATTCCACTGGGCATCATTCTTATGCTTTGCGGTCTGCTCGTTTACAACGGCAGGTTCCGCCACTACCGGACCGGCCTCAACATCGTGCTGTCCGGAGAGCCGGCGCTCGCGACAACCTACCTTGGTGCGGCTTTTATCCTGATGCCGCTGACGCAGTTCGCCATGGACGGCGGCCTAAACGCGCTGGTAACCATGTTCTTGATCCTTCTGATGTTTATCGCTGGAATATTGGGGGTGCTGGGCAGTTTCTGGATGCCGCCGTTCCTGCAGCCGCAGTGGATACGAGATGAAAAGAGAGCCGCCCGCCGCCGTCGCCAGGAAGAAGCTGCCATGCGTGCCGGCGGGGGCGGAATGTCGTCCAAAGCCAACGGACGGAGCAATTCCTGATGGACCCGTTTTCCGGTTTCCCGAGAGTCAGTTTCCGCGGTGTCAGTGCCGTCCTTCCGCCGGGCTGGGAACAGCAGCCCGGTACCGGCAGCATGTGGATCCTTGCGCACCCGCCCGTTCCGGCCGGGCATTTCCGACCGAACCTGGTCATCAGGGCCGGCAGCAACGGGGGAGCGTCGCTGCTGCGACTGTCCACGGCGGGGCTGGCCGAGACCATGGCGACTCTTGCCCCGATCCACGTCCTCTCCGTTGACGAGTGGCCCAAGGTGTTTGACCGCGGGTCGGGCCAGGCACTGCCCGGGCGGCGGCACCGCTTTGTGTATGAGGCAGACGGGCACACCGTCTGTGTGGACCGTTGGGTTTGGGTCATCGGGGCCGGGGTTCTTGAAGCTACGGCAAGCTACGCCCTGGAGGACCACGTTGGGCAGAAGGCACTCTTTGAGTACCTCGTGGACCAGTTGGAATTCAAGGACCACGGCGCAACACATGTCCTGGACTGGTCGGGGTTCGACCTGATCACCCGGTCCGACCCCATGCCCGACTTTTTCGCTTCGGAACAGCGCAGGACGGTGGTCGAAGACCTCAGCCGGATTTCGGCCGAGCAGCCGTATGTCCCCGCCGGGAAGGTGATGCCGGACGCCGCCGTCGAACTGTTCCAGACGCTGGGGCACCGGGGAAAGCTGGGGCGTTTTGACCTTGCGGGGCAGCAGGAAGCCGTGCGGGAACTACTCCGCGCGGAGCTGCTGACGGAATCCGGCCAGGCCACGGCGAAGGGGAAGGAATACCTCACGCCGTATGTCGACCCGGAAGCCCGCCTGACGCTTACCGCTCGGCGCGGCGGCGAGGTGCGGAACGCCGAAGTATGGATGGGATCCGGGCGTGCCCTGCTGCTCGCCGATCCCTCCTTCTACGCTACCGGCCAAGCAACCGGCCGCGAGATCCGGCTGATGCGGGACGCGCATCTTCCACTGGCCCTGGCTGCCTGGGCCGGGGTCGCCCCTGCATGGCCGCTCCGGCACGCCCCGCTCGTGATTGATGAAACCCGGTTCGATGCCCGGGTGGCCTCGGAATCGGTGCCGCTGCCCCATGGATCGGACGAAGCCGTGGAACGGCTGTGGAACGCGTCCTGGACCAGCTGGTCCATCACACATGTTGAGGCCTACGCGGGGTTCCGCTGGCTGCATGCCGCCGAAGCCGGCCACTACTCCGTGATCCCCGTTGACGGCGGCCTGAGATTGGACGCGCAGCCCTCGTCCCTCGTATGGGATGCGATTGTCCGGACGGTCCACACTGCTGCCACCGGGTCCCAGCTCGATCTCGGTACCGATGTTCCCTCCGCCTGGCTGCATGCCCGGCTTCCTGCGCCCGACGCCCGGGAATCAGGAACAGGGGCGCAGACACCGGCACACTGACCTGCTGGCGCTACGCCAGGATACTCAGCTGCCGGGGCGCCAGGGGGTCCGAGGAAAAGCTTCCGGTAAGAACCGGCAGTTCGCCGGTTTCCGCACTGCGGGTCAATCCCGCCATTGCGTCTTCAGTGATGCTGGCCTTCCTGAGGTCCAGGAGCACTTTCAGGCCCGGCAGGGCAGCGTTGGTGCGGCGGGCGAGCACGTACAGCACCCTGCAGTTGCCTTCCGTGATCTTCCCGCGCACCACCAGCCGCGCCTGGCGCAGGTCGACGTCGAGCCGGATGGCAACGCGCAGCTTGGGCTCCATGGCAGACCTTCCGGGAAGGGGCGGAAAAGTGCGGCGGATTCCAACCTAGGAGTGCCTTTCCCCTTGGCGCAATGCGCCGGGCGGATACTGCCTGCCCGGGGTGGTCAACTTGGCCGCGGGCGGGGGTATTCCGATGCCGGGGGAAGACCGGTTCGCCACAGACTTCTTCGACGGCGGCAACAATCCGCTGGGCACACGGGAGCTAGGCGAAATAGACGCCGATCCGGTTTCCGTCGATCTCCTCGATCCGGATATCGATCTCGTAGATATCCTTCAACACGTCCGGCCGCATGATGGCCGACGGCGGCCCCTGGTGGATCAGCCGGCCGTCGCACATGGCAATGATGTCGTCGGAGTAGCAGGAGGCGAAGTTGATGTCGTGGATGACCAGCACCACGGTCTTCCCGAAGTCGTCCGTGAGCCGGCGCAGCAGCCGCATCATTTCCACGGAGTGCTTCATGTCCAGGTTGTTCAGCGGCTCGTCCAGGAGCAGATAGTCCGTATCCTGCGCCAGCACCATGGCAATGAACGCCCGCTGGCGCTGTCCGCCGGAGAGCTCGTCCACAAACCGGTCCGCCAACGCCGTCAGGTCCAGGTACGCCATTGCCTGCTCGATGTGGGCCTTGTCTTCGGGTCCCGGCCGGCCGCCGTTGTGCGGGTAGCGGCCGAACCCCACCAGGTCCCGAACGGTCAGGCGGACGGTGAGCTGGTTGTCCTGGCGCAGGATCGCCATTTTCCGGGCGAGGTCCCGGCCGGGGGTGGAAACGACGTCGAGCCCGTCCACGGCAACCGTGCCGGAATCCATGGGCAGCAGGCGGCTGATCATGGAGAGCAGCGTGGATTTGCCCGCACCGTTGGGCCCGATGATCGAGGTGATGCCGCCTTCCTTGATCTCGCAGCTCACCCCGTCCACGACGACGGCGGAGGAGTAGCGCTTGGTGACGCCGTTGACGGTGATCATGAACGGGGGCCTTTCAGGCGGTGCAGGGGGAGGAGGGTCATTTCACGTTTCCCCTCAGGAGCAGGATGAGGAACACGATGCCGCCCACGAACTCGATGACGATGCTCAGCGCGGTGTCGAAGTCGAAGATCCGCTCCAGCACCAGCTGGCCGCCCACCAGGGCGATGATTCCCAGCAGAACGGCAATCGGCAGCACCGAAGCATGCCGGAACTTCGCGCAGAGCTGGTAGGCCAGGGACGCAATGAGGAGCCCGAAGAAGGTCACCGGACCGACCAGGGCCGTGGACACCGCGACGAGCACCGAGCAGATGATCAGCGTGGCGGTGACCGCCCGCTTGTGGTCCACTCCCAGGTTCACCGCGGTCTCGCGGCCCAGGGCCAGGACATCGAAGGAGTGGCGCATCCGCCAGGCGACGGCACTGACAAGCGCGACGGCGGCCGCGGAGTAGCCCAGCAGGGCGGCGTCGACATTGTTGAAGCTGGCAAAGAACAGGTCCTGCAGGATGATGAATTCGCTCGGGTCGATCAGCCGCTGCAGCAGCGAGGAGAAGCCGCGGAACATCGTGCCGAAGACAATTCCGACCAGCAGCATCAAGTGCAGGGATTTCCCGCCGCCGGTGAACAGCCACCGGTACAGCAGGAACGAGAACCCGACCATCAGCAGCACCTCGAGGCTGAAGCGGATCGGCGCGCCCAGGGACAGCAGGGCGCCGCCGCCCAAGGCAAACACCAGGACCGTCTGGATCAGCACGTAGAGGGCATCGAAGCCCATGATCGACGGCGTGAGGATCCGGTTGGCGGTGACGGTCTGGAACAGGACGGTGGAAACCCCGACGGCGTAGGCCACCAGGATCATGGAGCCCACCTTGATCGCCCGGCGCGGCAGTGCGTAACCCAGGTTTCCGCGCAGCTCAATGGTCATGAACACCGCAACCAGTGCCGCCGCGACCAGGCCCAGGGTGATGATCCAGAAGCGGGCTGGAACGGTCCGGACGGGACGCCGGCGGTGCTCGGTAAGTGCTGCGGGCAGTGCGCTGGTGGATGGATCAGGCATGGGAACCGCGCTTGCGTAGGAGGAGGTACAGGAAGATGACGCTGCCTACGGCGGAAACCACTACACCCACCGGGATTTCATACGGGTAGCGGATGGTGCGTCCGATGATGTCGCAGAGCAGGACGAAGCCCGCTCCGAAGACGGCGACCCAGGGCACCGCGCGGCGGACGTTGTCACCGATCAGCAGGGACACCAGGTTGGGCACGATCAGGCCCAGGAACGGGATGGAGCCGACGCTGACTACCACCACGGCGCTGATGAGCGAGACGATCACCAGTCCGAGCGCCATGACCCGGTTGTAGTTCAGGCCGAGGTTGGTGGTGAAGTCCTGCCCCATGCCGGCAACCGTGAAACGGTCCGCGGCCAGGTAGCCGATCAGGGTCAGGGCGCCGACAATCCAGAGCAGTTCGTAGCGGCCGCGCAGGACGCCGGAGAAGTCGCCGATCATCCAGCTGTTCAGCGTCTGGAGGAGGTCGGTGCGGTAGGCGAAGAAAGTGGTGACGGCGGAAATCACGCCGCCGAGCATGATGCCCACCAGGGGAACGATCAGGGTGTTGCGCAGCGGGATCCGGCGCAGGATGAGCAGGAAGAGTGCGGTTCCTGCAGCGGCGAAGACCGAAGCCGTGGACATCTTCAGGAACATGGAGGCGCCCGGCAGCAGCACGGTCACCGCCAGGATCCCCAGCTGGGCCGACTCCACCGTGCCGACGGTGGAGGGTTCCACGAACTTGTTCCGGGCCATCAGCTGCATGATCAGCCCGGCCACGCTCAGGGCCATGCCCGCCAGGACAATACTCAGCGTGCGGGGGAGCTGGCTGACCCAGAACAGCATGTGCGTGGTGGGATCCCCGGACAGCAGCGAGGCGAGCGAAAGGTCACCGACGCCGACGAAAAGGCTGACGGCCGCCAGCAGCACCACAACGCAGACCCCTAGGACCAGTGCGGCGGTTGAACGCACAAAGCGCCGCCGTTCCGGGGGAGCGGCGGCGGACGCGGGGGCCGGTTTCTTTGCCGGCACGGCGGGGGCAGTCATGTTTCGGTATCCAGTTCCTCCGTGGCCCGGCACTGACGGTGCCGGGCCACGGAGCGCAGAGGGGCGGCTAGAGAGCGTCGTGGACGGTGTTAACCATGGTGTCCACGTTGTTCAGGCCGTATCCGACCAGGTACCAGCTGGCGGAGTCCAGCATGGTGATGTTTCCGTTCTGGGCAGCCTTGGTGCTCTTGACCAGATCGTTGTCGAGCACGGCGGAGGCGGCTTCGCCGGAGGTGCCGACGGCTACGTCGCGGTCAATGACGAACAGGTGGTCCGGATTGGTATCCGCAATGTAGTTGAAGGAAACGGATTCGCCGTGCTTACCTTCGCCCTTGACTTCGGCGGCCGGTTCCAGGCCCAGGACGTCGTGGATGATGCCGAACCGCGAGCCTGCGCCGTAGGCGGTCATTTCCCCGCCGCTGGTCATAACGATCAGGCCGTTGCCGGCGTCGGCGGCCAGTTCCTTGGTGTCTTCGACCTTGCCTTCAAGGGCGCCCAGCTTCTCTTCAACCAGGTCTTCCTTTTCGAAGATCGTGCCGAGGGTCTGGGTGTTTTCCTTGAAGGAGTTCCAGGAATCGGCGTTATCGACGCTGAGGTCGATGGTGGGGGCAATCTTGCTTAATTCTTCGTAAGAATCGGCAACCCGGCCGGAAATGATGATCAGGTCCGGAGCGCCGGCGTTGATCGCTTCGAAGTCGGGCTCCTTCATGCTGCCGATCTTGGTGATCTCTTCGGCGCCGTACTGGGAGAGGCTCTGAGGGAAGTTGGCGGCAGGCACGCCGTCGACGTCAATGTCGAGGGCATCCATGGTGTCGAGGGCGCCGAGGTCGAAGGTGTACACGGTCTCCGGGTTCACCGGAACTTCGGTGCTTCCCTGGGCGTGCTCGACCGTCACGGTTGAGGCCTGTGCGGACTCGACGTCCGCCTCTGCTGCTTCAGTGGAGCAGGCGCTGAGCGCGAGGAGGGACACAAGGGCGGTTCCGGCCAGCAGGCGGGACTTGGTGATCATGGGGGCTCCGGTGAGAGTCGATGTGCCAATCCGGGGATTAGGTCACAGAAATGTTTTCTAATGGTGCGCAGATGAAAACTATCCCGGTTAGGAGAACCTAAGCAAATCCCGTTCTTCATTTACCTGCCCGCCAGTACGGGGGAGAGGGGCGGGCAGGCGGCGCACGCTGGCACTCACCTTGACCGAGTGCTAACCGTTGCATAAAGTCTGAGTTAGCACTCCGAACGTGAGGGTGCTAACTCCCGAAGGGAAAGCGCGAACCGGCACCGCGACGACGGCCAGCGCCAGACCAACGGCCCCATTCCGTTAGAAACTACGCAAAGGAGAGCCCGAGTGTCGGTCTCTATTAAGCCCCTTGAGGATCGTATTGTTGTCCGCCCCCTCGAAGCCGAGCAGACCACTGCTTCCGGCCTGGTAATCCCGGACACTGCAAAGGAAAAGCCCCAGGAGGGTGAAGTAGTTGCAGTTGGACCCGGCCGCGTTGATGACAACGGCAACCGCATCCCGGTTGACGTTGCCGAAGGCGACGTAGTCATTTACTCCAAGTACGGCGGAACCGAAGTCAAGCACGGCGGCCAGGAATACCTGGTGCTGTCCGCCCGCGACGTGCTGGCCGTCGTCGTAAAGTAGTTCCCCTGGAAAACCCCGGCCACGATTCTGGCCGGGGTTTTCTGATGTAGGTGCAGATGTAGTTGTCGGAAAGGACACACACATGGCAAAGCAGTTGGAGTTCAATGACTCCGCCCGTCGCTCGCTCGAAGCAGGCGTCGATAAGCTCGCCAACACGGTCAAGGTGACCCTCGGCCCGCGCGGCCGCAACGTCGTCCTGGCCAAGACCTGGGGCGCTCCCACCATCACCAACGACGGCGTCACGATTGCCCGCGAAATTGAGCTGGACGACCCGTACGAGAACCTCGGTGCACAGCTGGCCAAGGAAGTAGCCACCAAGACCAACGATGTTGCCGGCGACGGCACCACCACGGCCACCGTGCTGGCACAGGCCCTGGTCAAGGAAGGCCTGCGCAACGTTGCCGCCGGTGCTGCCCCCGGGCAGCTCAAGCGCGGCATCGAGGTGTCCGTTGACGCGGTAGCCAAGCGCCTGCTGGAGAACGCCAAGGAAGTTGAAGGCAACCAGGTTGCCCACGTTGCGGCAATCTCCGCGCAGAGCACCGAGATCGGCGAGCTGCTGGCCCAGGCCTTCGACACCGTCGGCAAGGACGGCGTCATCACGATCGAGGAGTCCTCCTCGACGCAGACCGAGCTGGCCATCACCGAGGGCATGCAGTTCGACAAGGGCTACCTCTCGCCGTACTTCGTGACCGACCCGGAGCGCCAGGAAGCCGTCCTCGAAGACGCGCTGATCCTGATCAACTCCGGCAAGATCTCCTCCGTCGCCGAGTTCCTGCCGCTGCTGGAAAAGGCTCTGCAGACCTCCAAGCCGCTGTTCATCATCGCCGAAGACGTAGACGGGGAAGCCCTGTCCACCCTGGTGGTCAACAAGATCCGCGGCACCCTGAACGTCGTCGCCGTCAAGGCTCCGGGCTTCGGTGACCGCCGCAAGGCAATGATGCAGGACATCGCGACCCTCACCGGCGCCCAGGTGGTCAGCCCCGACCTCGGCCTGAAGCTGGACCAGGTTGGCCTTGAGGTGCTGGGCTCCGCCCGCCGCATCACGGTCACCAAGGACAACACCACGATTGTTGACGGCACCGGCTCCGAAGCCGACGTCGCCGACCGCGTGGCACAGATCCGTGCCGAGATCGAGCGCACCGATTCGGACTGGGACCGCGAGAAGCTGCAGGAACGCCTCGCCAAGCTGTCCGGCGGCATCGGCGTCATCCGCGTTGGTGCAGCCACCGAGGTGGAGCTGAAGGAAAAGAAGCACCGTATCGAAGATGCCGTTTCCTCCACCCGTGCCGCACTCGAAGAGGGCATTGTGGCCGGCGGCGGTTCCGCGCTGGTCCACGCTGCCCGCGCACTGGACACCGATCCGGAGGTGACGAAGCTGCAGGGCGACGCCGCCACCGCCGTCGGCCTGGTCCGCCGTGCACTGGCACAGCCGCTGCGCTGGATCGCCGAGAATGCCGGTTCCGAAGGTATGGTCGTCGTTGCCAAGGTTGGTGAGCTGGAAGTCAACCACGGCTTCAACGCCGCCACCGGCGAGTACGAAGACCTCATTGCCGCCGGCATCATCGACCCGGTCAAGGTCACCCGCTCGGCCCTGCGCAACGCCGCCTCGATCGCTTCGCTGGTGCTCACCACCGAAGCCCTCGTGGTGGAGAAGCCGGCCGAAGAGGACAACGACCACGGTCACCAGCACTAATCAGCCCTGATCCGCGCCTCACGTGCGGAAATCGGCCTCGGCCCCGCCTCCGGAACCCGTTTCCGGGGCGGGGCCTTTGCTTTCTGCCGTGGCATCCCTCACAGGCGGCAGATACCTTCGGGGAGGAATAGGGGCGGGCCCGCTTTCGCTTTACGATAGGTACAGGCTAAATCGGGCCTTTTCCTTCCTCTCATCCCCGAAAGAGGCGCAGCTTTGAGTCAGCAGTACCCAGAACACGATCCGTTCGGCTTCGTCGGCCTGACCTACGACGACGTCCTCCTGCTGCCTGGCCCGACGGATGTCATTCCCTCTGAAGCCGACACCAGTTCCCGGCTGTCCAAGCGCATCACCGTGCAGACCCCGCTGCTTTCCGCCGCGATGGACACGGTCACCGAATCCCGCATGGCCATCGCCATGGCCCGGCAGGGCGGCCTCGGCGTGATCCACCGGAACCTCTCCATTGCCGACCAGGCGGAGCATGTTGACCGGGTCAAGCGCAGCGAATCCGGCATGATCACCAACCCGGTGACGATTTCCCCCGACGCCACCCTGCAGGAACTCGACGACCTCTGTGCGCATTTCCGTGTTTCGGGCCTGCCGGTGGTGGATACCGAAAACACCCTGCTGGGCATTGTCACCAACCGCGACACCCGCTTCATTCCGCGTGCCGACTACCCAAGCCGCAAGGTCGAAGAGGTCATGACCCGCATGCCGCTCATCACCGGCCGGGTGGGCATCAGCGCCGCAGAAACCATGGAGCTGCTGGGCAAGAACCGGATCGAGAAACTGCCGCTGGTGGACGACGCCGGCAAGCTGCAGGGATTGATCACCGTCAAGGACTTCGACAAGGCCGAGCAGTACCCGCTGGCCACCAAGGATGACGAGGGCCGCCTGCGCGTCGGTGCCGCCATCGGCTTCTTCGGCGACGGCTACGAGCGGGCCATGTCCATGGTCGAGGCCGGCGTCGACATCCTCGTGGTGGACACCGCCAACGGCCACAGTGCGGGCGTGCTGGAAATGATTGCCCGCCTCAAGAAGGACCCGGCTGCCGCGCACGTGGACATCATCGGCGGACAGGCAGCCACCCGCGAAGGCGCCCAGGCCCTGATCGACGCCGGTGCCGACGCCGTCAAGGTAGGCGTGGGGCCGGGTTCCATCTGCACCACCCGCGTAGTTGCCGGAGTGGGCGTCCCGCAGATCACCGCCATCTACGAAGCTTCCAAGGCAGCCATCCCGGCGGGCGTCCCGCTGATCGCCGACGGCGGCCTGCAGTACTCGGGCGACATCGGCAAGGCCATCGTGGCCGGCGCCGACACCGTAATGCTTGGCGGCCTGCTGGCAGGCTCCGCGGAAAGCCCGGGCGACCTGGTCTTCGTCAACGGCAAGCAGTTCAAGTCCTACCGCGGCATGGGGTCGCTCGGGGCCATGCAGTCCCGGGGCAAGAACACCTCCTACTCCAAGGACCGGTACTTCCAGGCCGACGTCCCCAGCGACGAGAAGCTGATTCCGGAAGGCATTGAAGGCCAGGTGCCCTACCGCGGACCGCTTTCCGCCGTGGCGCACCAGCTGGTCGGCGGCCTGCGCCAGACCATGTTCTACACGGGTGCACGCACCATTGAAGAGCTGAAGGCGAAGGGTAAGTTTGTCCGGATCACCCCGGCCGGGCTGAAGGAATCCCACCCGCACGACATCATGATGACGGCCGAGGCACCGAACTACGGACGCCGCTAACCCGTCTTACCTGCCAAGGGCAGCCCCTGCGTACTGCGCAGGGGCTGCCCTTGGGGTTTAAGGGCCCGGTCCGTACTTACAACGGCCCGATACCCGGGAGCTTTCGGGCCGACGCCGCGCACTGGGATAACCTAGGGAACGTGAGTAACGAGATAGAAATTGGCCGTGGCAAGCATGGGCGCAGAGCCTACTCCCTGGATGACGTGGCGATTGTGCCCTCGCGGCGCACCCGCGACCCCCAGGATGTGTCGATCAACTGGCAGATCGATGCCTACCAGTTCGAGATGCCGGTCATCGGCGCCCCGATGGACTCGGTGATGTCTCCGGCTTCAGCCATTGCCCTCGGCAGGCTCGGCGGACTCGGCGTGCTGAACCTCGAGGGCCTGTGGACCCGGTACGAGAATCCGGAACCTCTGCTGGACGAAATCGCCGCCCTCAGCAGCGACAACTTCAACCCCGCCGCCACCCGCCGCCTGCAGGAAATCTACAACGCACCGATCCAGGCCGACCTGATCAGCTCCCGCCTGGCCGAAATGCGCGACGCCGGCGTGACCGTTGCCGGCTCGCTCACCCCGCAGCGCACCCAGGAGTTCTACAAGACCGTCCTCGCCGCCGGCGTCGATGTCTTCGTTATCCGCGGCACCACCGTTTCGGCCGAGCACGTGTCCAAGACCGTGGAACCACTGAACCTGAAGCAGTTCATCTACGAACTTGATGTTCCGGTGATCGTCGGCGGAGCCGCCGGCTACACCCCGGCCCTGCACCTGATGCGGACCGGCGCGGCCGGCGTCCTCGTCGGGTTCGGCGGCGGCGCGACCACTACCACCCGGCGTGCGCTGGGCATCCACGCGCCCATGGCCACGGCCATCTCCGACATCGCCGAGGCCCGCCGGGACTACATGGACGAGTCCGGCGGACGGTACGTGCACGTGATCGCCGACGGCGGCATGGGCACCAGCGGCGACATCATCAAGGCCTTCGCTATGGGCGCCGACGCCGTGATGCTCGGTTCCGCGCTGGCCCGAGCCGAAGAGGCACCGGGCCAGGGCTGGCACTGGGGGCAGGAAGCACACCACAGCGAGCTGCCGCGCGGCGACAGGGTCCGGCTGGACACCGTCGGACCGTTGAAAGAGGTCCTTTGGGGGCCGTCCCACCACACCAACGGCACCTCCAACCTCATGGGTGCGCTGCGCCGGGCAATGGCCACCACCGGCTACTCGGACCTGAAAGCGTTCCAGCGCATCGAAGTGCTGGTGTCGCCCTACCAGTACAGCCTGTAAATACCGGCGCCCAGCCCATAGAGTGGACGCAGCTACGGCAGGACCCTAGAGAGGAACCTGGACCATGACTGCAGACGCCCTGAGCCCCGAGTACCGGACAGATGCCATGGACAAGCTCCGGGCAACCACCGCGCCGGGCAATGAGCTGGACATCCTGATCGTCGGCGGCGGCGTGGTGGGCGCCGGCGCCGCGCTGGACGCGGTGACGCGCGGGCTGAAGGTAGGCATGGTGGAGGCCCGGGACTGGGCGTCGGGAACGTCGTCGCGGTCCTCCAAGCTCATCCACGGCGGCCTGCGCTATCTGGAGATGCTCGATTTCGCGTTGGTCCAGGAGGCGTTGAAGGAACGGGGGCTGCTGCTGCAGCGGATCGCCCCGCACCTGGTGAAGCCCGTGGCGTTCCTGTACCCGCTGACCAAGCGGTTCATCGAGCGGCCGTACGTGGGCGCCGGCATCTTCCTGTACGACACCATGGGCATGACCTCCGGGAACTCCCGCGGGGTGCCCATGCAGAAGCACCTGACCCGGAGCCAGACACTGCGGATGGCGCCGAGCCTGAAGGATGACGCCATGGTGGGTGCCATCCGCTACTACGACGGCCAGGTGGACGACGCCCGGTACGTGGCCAACATGGTCCGCACAGCCGCGCATTACGGTGCCGCAGTGGTCAACCGGCTCGCCGTCGTCGACTTCCTGCGCGAGGGCGAACGCGTGGTCGGGGCCCGCGTCCGCGACCAGGAAACCGGCAGCGAGTTCGACATCGCGGCAAGCCAGGTGGTCAATGCCACCGGCGTCTGGACGGATGAAACCCAGGCCATGGTGACCGACCGCGGGCAGCTGAAGGTCCGCGCGTCCAAGGGCGTCCACCTGGTGGTTCCCAAGGACCGGATCCAGTCCACCGTCGGCATGATCCTGCGGACGGAAAAATCCGTGCTCTTCGTGATCCCGTGGGGGCGGCACTGGATTATCGGCACCACCGACACGGACTGGAACCTGGACAAGGCCCACCCGGCGGCCACCTCGGCGGACATCGACTACATCCTCGAGCATGTGAACCTGGTGCTGAAGACGCCGCTGACACGGGAGGACGTGGAAGGGGTCTATGCGGGACTGCGGCCGCTGCTGGCCGGGGAAAACGACTCCACTGCCAAACTCTCGCGTGAACACGTGGTGGCCCACCCGGTGCCGGGACTCGTGGTGGTTGCCGGCGGTAAATGGACCACCTACCGGGTCATGGCCAAGGACGCCGTGGATGAGGCAGCCCGGGCACTGGATGAAAAGGTTCCCGAGAGCTGCACGCAGACCATCCCCCTCCTGGGCGCGGTGGGCTACAAAGCAGCATGGAACCGCAGGCACCGCACCGCCGACGAGTACGGGGTGCACGTGGTGCGGGTAGAGCATCTGCTCAACCGCTACGGCTCCATGAGCGACGACCTGCTCGAGCTCATCAAGGCGGACCCGACGCTCGCGGAACCGCTGCCCGGCGCCGACGACTACCTGCGCGCGGAAGCCGTGTATGCCACCACGCACGAAGGTGCCCGGCATGTCGAGGACGTCCTCGCCCGGCGGACCCGGATCTCCATCGAAACCTTTGACCGGGGCGTCTCGGCCGCACCGGTGGTGGCCGAACTGATGGCGCCGCTGCTGGGCTGGGACCTTGACCGCGTGGAGAGCGAAGTCGCCCACTACCTTGCACGCGTCGACGCGGAACGCCGCAGCCAGGAACAGCCGGATGACAAGAGCGCCGACACCGCCCGCCTGGCGGCCGAGGACATAGCACCGCGCATCTAGTGCGGCACCACGGACTAACGGAAATGCAGAAAGCCCCTTGAACGAACACCTGTCCCCGAACACTGAACACCCCTTGGAACCGGCCCCGGCCGAAGAGCTCACCCTGAACGAAGCCGGGGCGGTCCTGACCGACCCCGGGATAGTGATCCTCGGCATGGAGGCGGCAGACAGGTACGATGCCGCCGCCCAGCTGGCCGAACGGTTGTACCGCGCCGGCCGGATCAGCAACCTGGAGGGTTTCCTCGAACAGGTTCACGCCAGGGAGCACCAAATGGCCACCGGCCTGCCGGGCGGGATCGGTCTCCCGCATGCCCGCAGCGAATACGTGCACGAAACCTCGATCGCAGTGGGCATCACCCGCTACGGCCACAGCGTGGATTTCGGAGCAGCCGACGGTCCGGCGACCGTGATCCTGCTCATTGCCACGCCGGCGGCCTCCTTCTCGCAGCACCTGGAAGTCCTTGCCACGCTGGCCCGGTCCCTGTTCCGGCCGTCCTTCCGGGATTCCCTGCGCCGGGCCAATGACGCAGAGGTGATTGCCGAGCTGATCAATTCATCCCTGGTCTTTTTTGACCACTGAAGCGGCCGCATACCGGCATTGGGTTTTCTACAGCTTGACGAAGTACCGTTAACGAGTGCTCAAAACTGCCCTGCAGCCGCGTTGGATCGCCGGCCTGCTCTTTGCCCTGGTCATCTCGACGGTCTTTGTGCTGTTGAGCCAATGGCAGTTTTCCAGTGCCGAATCGGAGGAGTCCGGCGAGCCCCGCGCCACCGAGGACGTCCGGCCGCTGACCGAGGCCTTCACCCCGGGTAAGCCGATGTATGAAACCGAAGCGGACCAGATGGTTTCCTTCACGGGGTCCTTCGATCCGGACAAGTCCGTCCTCGTTCAGGAGCGGCTCCAGGACGGCGAGATGGGCTACTGGGCGGTCACCGCCTTCAACGTCGACGGCGCACCCTCGGGCGAATTCATTCCGGTGGTCCGCGGCTGGGTCTCCGAACCGGAAGACGTCACGACCCCACCCGCCGGCGAGGCCGTCGTCGTCGGGCGCCTGCTGCCTTCCGAGGCCCCGCTGCCCGCGACCCCCGAGGACGGCCGGGTTACCGCGCTTTCCACCGCCGAACTGATCAACCTCTGGGACGCGCCCGCCTACTCGGCGTTCGTCACGGCTTCGGAAATCACCGTCGACGGCGCCGCTGTGGACGCCGGCGGCATGGAAACCGTGGTGGTGAGTGCCCAGCCGGAGGAAACCCCGGTCAACTGGCTCAACATTTTCTACGCCCTTGAGTGGATCGTCTTCGCAGGCTTCTCCGTCTTCCTGTGGTGGCGCCTGGTCGCCGACGAGCACAACCGCAGCCTCGAGGACGACGACTATGAGGACGAGTACGACGACGACTCCACCGACGCAACCGAACCCGACAACGATCATCCCAGCAGTGAGGTAACCAAGTGAGCGAATCCGCAAGCACCGCCAAGGCACCGAGGAAAAAGAAGCGCCGGTTCGGCGGCACCCATGCCCAGATTCGTTCGGCCCTGAAGTTCTACAAGGTCTTTTCCTACGTGACCGGCGTGCTGCTGCTCGCCCTCGTCGTGGAGATGATCGCCAAGTACGGCTTTGACACGGAGATCATCGTCGGCAGCGTCAACCTCTCCATCGGCGTGCTCATCCTGCACGGCTGGATGTACGTGGTGTACCTGCTCTCCGACTTCCGGCTGTGGCAGCTGATGCGCTGGCCGTTCTCCAAGTTCATCCTGATTGCGCTCGGCGGCGTTGTGCCGTTCCTCTCCTTTGTGGTCGAAGGCCGAATCCACAAACAGGTCCTGGCAGAGCTCGAAGCGCACCCTGAAGCGGCCAAGCGCTACTAGGGGAGAGGGTTCCGCCGGTTGCCCGCAGCCGGCGGAACCGGCACGGTGTGCATGGCCGGGGGCGGGCCGACTATCCTTGAAACGTGACTAATCCCGCGACAGATCCCATTGAAGAGCGGCCCGTCCTTGTAGTGGACTACGGAGCGCAGTACGCCCAGTTGATTGCCCGCCGGGTGCGCGAAGCAGATGTCTACTCCGAGGTGGTTCCCCACACCTACAGCACCGAGCAGCTGCTCGCCAAGAACCCAGCTGCCATTATTCTCTCCGGCGGCCCCTCCAGCGTGTACGCCGAAGGCGCCCCCAAGGTTGACGCAGACCTGTTCGAATCCGGTGTTCCGGTCTTCGGCATCTGCTACGGCTTCCAGGCGATGGCTGCCGCCATGGGCGGCAAGGTCGCCAAGACGGGACTGCGGGAGTACGGTTCCACCGACGCACGCGCCGTCGGCGGCGCCCGGTCCATCCTGGAAGGCACCCCGGACGAGCAGAACACCTGGATGAGCCACGGCGACAGCGTGCAGGAAGCCCCCGAGGGCTTCGACGTCCTGGCCAGCACGGCAGGCGCACCCGTCGCTGCCTTCGCCAACGAGGCAAAAGGCCTTTACGGCGTGCAGTGGCACCCCGAGGTCAAGCACTCCGCGCACGGCCAGGCCGTCCTGGAAAACTTCCTCTTCAAGGGCGCCAAGCTCGAACGCAGCTGGACCACCGGCAACATCGTCGAAGAGCAGGTTGCACGCATCCGCGCACAGGTAGGCAACTCGCGGGTCATCTGCGGCCTGTCCGGCGGCGTCGACTCCGCCGTAGCCGCCGCCCTGGTGCAGCGCGCCGTCGGGGACCAGCTGACCTGTGTCTTCGTTGACCACGGGCTGCTCCGCGAAGGCGAAGCAGAGCAGGTGGAACGCGATTTCGTGGCAGCCACCGGCGTTAACCTCTACGTCGCCAACGAGCAGGAACGCTTCCTGAGCGCCCTGGCCGGGGTCTCCGATCCCGAGACCAAGCGCAAGATCATCGGCCGAGAATTCATCCGCGCCTTCGAAGAAGCCGAGCGGGCCATCATGGCCAAGGCCGAAGCAGAGGGCGAGCCGATCCGCTTCCTGGTGCAGGGCACCCTGTACCCGGACGTCGTCGAGTCCGGCGGCGGCGAAGGCGCAGCCAACATCAAGAGCCACCACAACGTGGGCGGGCTGCCGGAGGACATGAAGTTCGAACTGGTTGAGCCCCTGCGGGCGCTCTTCAAGGACGAGGTCCGTGCGGTCGGCGCCGAACTCGGCCTGCCGGCCGAGATCGTGGGCCGCCAGCCCTTCCCCGGCCCCGGGCTGGGTATCCGCATTGTGGGCGAGGTCACGCACGAGCGGCTGGAACTGCTGCGCCGGGCCGACGCCATCGCCCGCGCCGAACTGACCAGTGCAGGGCTCGACGACGAAGTGTGGCAGATGCCGGTAGTGCTCCTGGCTGATGTCCGCAGCGTCGGCGTCCAGGGCGACGGCCGGACCTACGGGCACCCCATCGTGCTTCGTCCGGTCTCCAGCGAAGACGCGATGACCGCTGATTGGTCGCGGCTTCCGTACGATCTGCTGGCCCGCATTTCCAACCGCATCACCAACGAAGTGGACGGAATCAACCGCGTGGTGCTGGACGTAACCAGCAAGCCGCCGGGAACAATCGAGTGGGAATAGCGTAAAGGGCACCGAGGACGGCCGTTTCGGCCGTCCTCGGTTTTGTCCCCCGCGTTGCTATGTTCGGGAAACCCGCCCCGACGCGATAGTTTTGAAGGTATGCCAATTTGGTCGAGAACGCGCGGAAGTGCAGAAAAGAGGGCACTAGTGTCTGAGCAGAATACCGGGGAGAATCCCTCGGACTTCCTGCTGCCGTGGCTGGGACAATTGGGACAGCACGCCGGAACGGACACACTGCTCCATTTCACGCCGTCCGCCGCCAACAGCATCGACCTGACGCACGCGCATCCCTCCGGCCTGGCCCAGTTGCTCGCCGGCCGGCGGACCCGCCTGTCGACCCTGCTGCGGGACCCGGACCAGTACGGTGCCGCCATGAAGGCGGGCCGCCTGCTGCGCGCGAAGATCTACGAGCTGGGCACCGACCGCGGCATCGACGTCGGCTACATGGCCGCGGGAACCGCGTCCTGGCGCTACGCCTCGGATGAAGCACTGCGTCCCGAGTCCCTGACGGCCCCCGTGCTGCTCACGCCCGTTGCGCTGACGGTTCACGCCTCACAGGATGACTACGAGCTGCAGCTGACCGAAAAGGCGGCGCTGAACCCCGCCCTGGTCCGCCACCTGCAGCATGAGCAGGGTCTGGACATCGACGTCGACGCGCTCACCCGCCTCGCCTACGGCACCGCCCGCTTTGATCCCCACCCCGTGCTGGAAAAGCTCCGTGCCGTCACCGGCAGCGTCCGCGGAATCAACATTGAACACCGCCTGCTGGTTTCCACCTTCGCCGACCTGTCCGACCTCAGCGAGGATCCGGCGCTGGACCCGGCCCATCCGATCCTCCGCGCACTGATCGACGCCGCCCGGGACGGCTCCACCGGTCCGGCCATCCCCGAACCGCTGGACCTGCCGGCACTGGACGAGCGGGATCCCGCCGATGAGCTGCTCATCCTCGACGCCGACCGCCAGCAGCAGGAAGTCCTGGACCTGATCAACGCAGGCCAGTCGCTGGTAGTCTCCGCGCCGGCCGGTACAGGCCAGACCCAGACCGCGCTCAACGCCGTGGCGGCGCTGGCCAATGCCGGCAAATCCGTCCTGGTAGTGGCGGAACGGCGCAGCACCCTGAACCAGTTCGTCTCCGAGCTGGACGCGATGCAGCTTGGCTCCCTGGTCCTGCAGGCCAACGCCGGCCTCACCCAGCAGCAGTTGAAGGACCAGCTGGTCCGGGCCATCGTGCGCAACGAAAAGGCGCAGGCCCCGGAACTGGACAGCCTGCACAAGGTCCTGCTCGAAAACCGCCACCAGCTCCGCGACCACGTGAAGTCGCTGCACAACGTCCGCCGCCGCTGGGGGTGCTCGCCCTACCAGGCCATGCAGTCCCTGGCCGAGCTGACCTCCATGAACCCAGCGCCGGCCACCACCGTCCGGCTCAAGCGGAGCGTCCTGGACAGCATCACCGACCGCACCGAACTCTCCGGCCGCCTGCGCCGGGCCGCCGAACTCGGCAGCTTCAGCCGGGCAGCAACCACTAGCCCGTGGTACGGAGCCAAGCTGCTCAACCGCAAGGAAACGGAAGAAGCGTACGCGCTGACCCAGACCCTTGCGGCGGACCTGCCTGCACTGCGCGCCAAGGTCCAGGACGTGGCCGAGCATTCCGAAATCCGCCTCGGCGAAACATTTGCCCAGTGGGGCGAACAGCTGGAACTGCTGGTTGCCGTGCGCGAAAGCCTGGACAAGTTCACCCCGGACATTTTCGACCGCCCGGTGACAGACCTGATCTCGGCAACCGCGTCTTCGTCCTGGCGGCGGGAACGCGGCATCGATATGAGCTCCATGACCCGCTCCCGACTGCGGCGCGTGGCCAAGGAATACGTCCGGCCCGGTGTGCATATTTCCGACCTGCACGCCTCCCTGGCCGAGGTGCAGCAGCAGCGCGCCGTCTGGACCCGCTACGCCACCACGCAGCGCCACCCCTCGGTGCCTACCGGCCTGGCCGAGATCAACCGTTCCTACCTGCTGGTCAAGCGCCAGCTGGATACCTTGACCGGCATTCTGGCGGAGACGCCGCTCCACCCGGACCTGGCCTCCCTGCCGCTCGATGAACTCGAGAAGCAGCTCAGCCAGCTCGCGGGGGACCGGGAAACTCTGGAAACGCTGCCCGAACGGACCCTGCTGCTCGACGAGATGCGTGCCCAGGGCCTGGGCGAACTGCTGGATGACCTGAGCGCACGCGAGGTCCAGCCCCGCCACGTGGGTTACGAGCTGGAACTGGCATGGTGGCAGTCAGCCCTTGAAGCCATGATCAGCGGCGACGATTACCTTGCCATGTCCGACGGCAACAGCCTGCGCCGCCTCGAAGCGGAGTACCGGCTGGCGGACAACGCCCACATTGCCTCGGGCGCAGCCCGGCTGCGTTGGAGCCTTGCGTCGCGCTGGCGCTCGGGCGTCCAGGCTGCGAAGGGTGCTGCCGAAGACCTGCGCGAGCTGCTCAAGGACGGCGAGTTGTCCCTGGACAGCCTGAGCCTGCAGTCCGAGGAACTCGTGTCCTCGCTGCTTCCGGTGTGGGCTGCGAGCCCCTTGGTGCTGCCGATGGTACTGCCCGAACACCGCCGCTTCGACACCGTGGTCCTCCTCGATGCCGAGTCCACCAGCCTGCAGTCTGCAGTTCCGGCACTGGCACGCGCTTCGCAGGTTATCGCCTTCGGCGACAGCTGCCTGGGCGGGCCGCGGCCGTTCACCATCGGTGTTGAGCCGGCCGGTGCGGCACCGCAGCATGTTGAGCTGCTCAGCGCCTTCGAGGCGCTGGAGCGCGTTCTCCCCACACGCTGCCTGTCCACCGTTTACCGCGGCACCGACAAGGCACTGCTGCGCCAGCTCAGCGAGTCCTTCTACGGCGGACGCCTTTCCATGGTTCCGAGTGCAGACGAGGTCACCACCGGCCACCGCGCACTCTCCGTGGAATACCTGCCGGACGGCACCGGCATGCCCAGCGCTGACCATGAGGGCGTGGAAAGTGTCGCAGCTGAGGTCAACCGCGTGGTTGACCTGGTCTTCGAACACATCCGCCGCCGCCCGCACCAGTCCCTCGGCGTCATCACCGCCAGCCCGCGCCACGCCGTGCGGGTGGCCGAGGCAATCCGTGTCCAGATGGCCAACTTCCCCTGGGCCGCGGACTTCTTCACGGCGAAGTCCGAGTCCTTCCGGGTAGTGCCGGTGGACCGCGCCGTGGGCATGGTCCGGGACTGCGTGATCTTCTCGCTGGGCTTCGGGCGTACCCCGCACGGGCGTGCCCTGCACAACTTCGGCCCGTTGTCGGCACCTGACGGACGCAAGAAATTCGTCACGGCCATGACCCGGGCACGTTACAAGCAGCATGTGCTGACCTGCTTCCAGCCGGCAGACCTGGACCGCACGCGGCTGGGCTACGGCGCCCTGGACTTCTACGAGCTCATCAAGCGGGAGCTCGATCCGGAAACCGCCAGGGAGGAAATCTCTGCTGCCGGAGGCATCATGGAGGAGGATCCGCTGGTCGCGGATCTGGTCGGCCGCCTGCGGGAACGCGGTGCCAAGGTCTGGGTCCACTACGACGGCGCCATCGACATTGTCGCTGCGGCTCCCCATTCGGCCGGTCCGACCGGCACGCCGGCACCGCTGGCCATCGAGTCCGACGGCACCGAACGCTACCGGGCCATGTCCGTGCGTGAACGCAGCCGGCTCCGGCCGCAGCTGCTTGAGCGGCGCGGCTGGCGGTATATGCCGCTGTGGACCATCGAGGTCTTCAGCGACCCGTCCGCCTGCGCCGACCTGGTGAGCCGCTACCTCGAGCTGCCGGATCCTCCTGTCGGGCAGCAGCCCGTGCCCCGCAGCACGGCTACTGCCGAGACCGGCACGGATGAAGCTGCCCGCCCGGAAGCCCGGATAACGGTGACTCCGCACGGAAGCAGCCGGATGCGTGAACGGAGGTCGGGATCCGTCCCGGACAACGCAGCAGGAGAATGAGCGATGACTAAGGAACCCACAGGGAAGGCCGCGGCGGAGGAGACCGCCGCGGCCTCGGGGACCGGCAACACGGCCGCGGCGGGCGAACGCCCGTCCACGGACGGCAGCACCAACACCAGCACCAACAGCAGCGGCAGCACCGGCACCCGCAGGCGCGGAAACCGCCGTGCGGTTTCGCCCGGACCCGGCGGGCCGGCCGGGTTGTTGCCCGTCGTCGCCAAGGAAGATGATCCCCGGGCCTGGGGCGACAGCACGGAAGACAGCGAATCCTGGCTCCGGGAGCAGCGGCCTCCGCACTGGGGGTAACCGCCTCCCGCCTTGCCGCCGCTAGCCGTCCGTCAGGACAAGATAGATCCCTTCGTTCCCCGAAGCCGCCGTGAGGCGGGCAGCGTTCTCCCGATCCGCGGCCACCACCACCAGGCCGTCTCCGCCGCCGTTGCCCGGCCAGCCGCCGCCCGCGGGCTCGCCGCCGGACACCCACAGCACCGGCACCGAGGACGCCAGCACCACCGCGCTGCTCCCGTCCCCCGCATATGGCCCCGACTCGGCGCCCACCCATGCTGCTTCAGCACCCGCAACAACGTTGACGAGTTGCCCAGGGCCCAGCAGATCGAGGACGGACGGGTCCGCCGGGCGCAGCGGCACGGCCACGGAACCGGGCGGGGCACCGGCCAAAAGTCCGGCACCGGCCAGGGAAATGTCCGTGACGGGGCTGCCGCGCAACAGCGGCGTAGCAAGTCGCCTGCCCACCAGCGAGTCCGGCTGTTCATGGGCACCCGGCGGGACGGCTTCAGCCGGTAGGCGGACAGTTTCCAGCTTCCCGGAGTCCAGCACCGTACCGGCTGGCAAATCCCGGGCCGCGCGCACAATCACGGTCCGTTCCGCAGCCGCCGGTACCAGCGCTTCGACCGCAGACCCCGCGGCGGCGCAGCAGGCCAGGGCGGCCAGGAGGCGGCGGTGACGGACAATGAAACGGCGCATCCCCGAGAAGGGACCGCCGGGAAGCAACGACTGTCCCGGGTAGGCAGCAGCACCGGGGGGCACCTTGGCAGAGCGGCGGCGAAAAGGCATGGCACGACGCTAGCGGCAGTCGCCCCGTAACAGGGGGTTGGCCTGCGCAAGGCTCAACGTACACGGGAGCGGTCCGGCCGGAAAGGCAGGTGTGGAGGCGCAGTGCACAGTGGATGCACGGGCAGGCAAGCCGCGCGGGCCGGTGCAGGACCGGAGGGCTTGGAGGCTATGCCGCCGGGGAAGCAGGTCCGGCGGCAGGACTTACGGCTGGGCGCTGCCGGAGCCTGCGGCGGCTGCGGGCGTGGACGTCCCGCTGCCGGAAGTTGTTGCCGGTGCCGCCGAGCTCTCGGTCTTGGACGGGGCAGCAGGAACCGTGGAGGCAGCCTCGCGCGAATCGGTGCGGTAGAAACCGGAACCCTTGAAGACAACTCCGACGCTGTTGAACTTCTTGCGCAGGCGGCCGCCGCACTCGGGGCAGACCGTCAGGGAGTCTTCACTGAAGGACTGCTGGATATCGAACGAATGGGAGCAATCCTTGCAGGCGTAGGCATACGTGGGCACTCTGGTAATCCTCCTTGGGGCACTCTCAAAGCTGGCACTCTCAAGCCTTGAGTGCTAAGTATACATGTGCTCCGATGGCACAGGCCGCCAGGCTTCGGGGGTGAGCACGGCGTCCACGGCTGCGTCCAGGGGAGTGGTTTCGAAGCTGCCGGCAGGAACGTATTCGTGCTCGAAAACCACTGCGACGGCAGCCGCAGGGTTGCCGTCCGCCCGCAGCTTGGCCAGGAACCGGTCATAGTAGCCACCGCCCTTGCCCATCCGTCCGCCCGCGGAATCCGCGGCCAGTGCGGGAACAAGGACAAGGCCCAGCTCCGGCAGGTCGGAGGCGGCGTAGCGTTGCCCAGCGGGTTCCAGCAGGGAACCATGCAGTCCAGGCACCAACTCCGTCCCGGGGGTCCAATCGGACCATGACAGCTGCCATTCGGGTTCGCACACCGGGACCACCACGCGGTACCCGGCCCTAACCAGGCCGGAGAGCAGCGCATCCATGCCCGGCTCGCTCCCCACGGAGAGGTAGCCGGCCACGGTTCCGCCCCTGGGTACCCGTTGCTGGACCCCCCGCAGCCCGATGCGGGCCAGCCCCTGGACCGCTTCGGCCCTGTCCTCCGCGGTCAACTCCCGCCGCAGTCGCAGGAAGTCCTTTCGGGCCTGGTCCTTCGCAAGCGCACACATACCCCCATTCTCTCTATAAGCGTGCTTATTTGGTGCAATCTAAGACCTCTTAGGTACGCTTACGACTATGACGACGTCACGCCCCTCCATAACCAAAGCCGTAATCCCCGCAGCAGGTCTCGGTACCCGCTTCCTCCCTGCCACCAAGGCGATGCCGAAGGAAATGCTCCCGGTGGTGGACAAGCCGGCGATTCAGTACGTGGTTGAAGAAGCCGTTAACGCGGGCATGCCGGACATCCTGATGATCACGGGGCGGAACAAGCGCTCCCTCGAAGATCACTTTGACCGTGTCCCCTTCATCGAGAAGACGCTGGAAGACAAGGGCGACCACGAAAAGCTTGCGATGGTGCGGGCAGCCTCCGAGCTGGGCGAAATCCACTACCTCCGCCAGGGCGATCCCAAGGGCCTGGGCCACGCGGTGCTGCGCGCCAAGCTGCATATCGGCGACGAGCCCTTCGCCGTCCTGCTGGGCGATGACCTGATCGATGCCCGCGACGAGCTGCTGGGAAAGATGGTCGAGGTCCAGGCAAAGACGGGCGGATCCGTCATTGCCCTGATCGAGGTTGATCCGGAACAGATCAGTGCCTACGGCTGTGCGGACATCTCCGTGGTCGAGGGCGAGGACTACGTCCGGGTCAACAAACTCGTCGAGAAGCCCGACGTCGAGGACGCACCCTCCAACCTGGCCGTGATCGGCCGCTATGTACTGCACCCCTCGGTCTTCGGTGTCCTCGAAGAAACCGGCCCCGGCCGCGGCGGGGAAATCCAGCTTACGGACGCGCTGCAGACGCTGGCCGCTGCCGACGGCGAAGGGTCCGGAGTCTACGGCGTGGTCTTCCGCGGCCGCCGCTATGACACCGGTGACAAGCTGAGCTACCTCAAGGCAGTGGTGTCCCTGGCCTCCGAACGTGAAGACCTCGGCCCGGCCCTTCGGGACTGGCTGAAGGATTTCACCAGCACGCTCGAAGACTAATACCCCATGCGGGCTTCATGGCCGGTGACGCTGGAGAGCGACGACGTCATTCTCCGGCCGATCCGGCACCGTGACCGGCGGGAATGGACAGAGGTCCGTTCCCGGAACGCCCGCTGGGTAGGCCCGTGGGAGGCCAGCAATCCCGTCCCGGGCGGCGAACCGCCGACCTACGGTGACATGGTGCGCAGCCTCAACCGCCAGGCACGGCAGGACTCTGCGCTGCCGTTCCTCATTACGGAGCGGCAGGATCCCGCGCGGCAGCCGGCAATTGTGGGGCAGCTGACCGTGTCCACCATTGTGTGGGGGTCCGCGCGCATGGCAACCCTTGGATACTGGGTGGACCAGGGCAGGGCAGGGCTCGGAATCGTGCCCACGGCGGTGGCGCTGGCAACCGACCACTGTTTCCAGGCCCTGGCCCTGCACCGGATGGAAATCAACATCCGTCCGGAGAACGGCCCGAGTCTCCGGGTGGTGGAAAAGCTCGGATTCCGGGACGAGGGACTGCGCGAGCGTTACCTCCATATCGACGGTAAATGGGCCGACCACCGGAGCTTTGCGCTCACGGCGGAGGAGGTGCCGGAGGGGCTGTTGAACCGCTGGAAGTCCCGCCGGGCACGATAGGCAACAACTTTCACAGCAGACACGCCGACACACCGAACGTAATGCACGTACCGGGCGCCCGGAGCTTCTACGGTCGTAAGTGTGGACTTCCCTCTTAACAGCTCATTGATCGCGTCACTGAACGGGTCTCTGAACAGCTCACTGGTGCTGGCATTGGCCGTTGCGCTCTGGCTGGTGTGGGTAGGTCCGTATTTCTTCCGTCGTCCAGCTACTTCCGCGGCCGAGGCAATCGCCCAGACCGCAACCCAAACGGCAGCGCAGACAGCAGCACCGTCTACGGCACCGGCAGCAGTTGCCGCCGACCGTCCAGCCGCCAACACCATCCGCCCGCCCGCCTCACCGGACAAGGGGTCCCAGGGGATCATCATGAACAACATCAGCACTACACCCAGCGGGGGCGGGGCAACACAGTTCCAGAGCCACGACCAGCCAGCCCTGCGCCCGGCGCAGCAGGCACCGGCTTTCCGGATCCGCACCGGCCGGACAGTCCTGGCAGCCAGCGGCCTGCTTGGCGTCCTTGCCGTTGTGGTCGGGACACTGCTTGCAGCCTTCACCGCCGTGTCCTGGCTCGTTCCCGCGGCCGGCCTGGCCGCTGTGGCAGCGGTGGTTGCGATGCTCCGCACGATCGCCCTGCGTGACCGCCGGCGCCGGATGGAAGATGCTTTCCGTGCCGCCATGGGACCGGAGCCCCGCCGCACGCAGAACCGGGCAGCCGCCGAACCCAACGAGCTTCCGGCACCCGCAGTCCAGGCGCCGGAGACTGAGCCGCAGCCCGAAACCGTGCTCTTTGACCGCGAGTCTGCCGCCGTGCCTGACGAAAGCCCGGCGGCCGCGGCAGGAGCCCCTGCCCGCGTTACCGCCGAGGAGCTGCGCACCGAAGCCCTGAAGGTGGCAGCAGCCGCCGTCCAGCCCCCGGCCAGGCCCAGCACCACGCCGTGGCAGCCCGTAGAGCTCCCCAAGCCCATTTATGTAGATGCACCCAAGGCAGAGCGTCCGGCGCCCGAACCGATCGTCCTTCCTGAAACCCCCCGGTCCCTGACCAAGACTCCGTTGCGTCCCACCACAGCTCCCGCCCCCGCGCAGGCCGAGCAGGCACGCCCGGAGACCGGCAAAATCAACCTCGACGACGTCCTGCAGCGCCGGCGGGCCTAGGCACCGACAAGAAAGGCCGCGGCGCCTGCCGTGCCGGTCGAGTCCAGGCCCCGCCGGGCCGCGGAGGCTGTCTCCGTCCTGGCCGGCCCCGCGATGCGGGGACCCCTGCAGGACCTGCTTCGGTCCCGCGGGCTGAGGCTTCAGCGCTGGGAACACCTGAGAAGCCACCACCGGCCGGGAGGTGCTGTTTCGGCCCTGTACCGGGTCCAGTGCCGCCGGACCGGGCCTGGACCGGCAACCGATGCCGCCCTGACCCTTCACCTCGGTGCCACGACAGGGGACGTCGCCGCGGATGCCGCACCCGCCGGTCCCGACGTCGCCCCGGCACGGATCGCCGGACTGGACCTGCGGCTGTGGTTCCACCCCCATGACCCCGTTCTCCGGTCCCTGCCCTGGGCCACCGACGCCGGTGCCGTGGCGAAGGACGTGTTTGGCGCGGGCGGACCGGCGAGGTTATCGCTCGTTGCCTACCGGCCGCTGCGCCGGGCAGTGGTCCGGGCCCGGCACCTGGACGACGAGGCATATCTGAAGCTCCTCCCGCGGGAGCAGCTGCCTGCCCTGCGCCGGCGCCACCGGCTCCTCGAGGGCAGCGGCGTGCCCGCCCCGCGTCTCCTGCCCGGTGCTTCCGCGCCCGTCTCCGAGGCGGTCATCCTCAGCGCACTGCCCGGCACGTCCCTCTTCCGGCTGCTGGTTGAGGACGCCGCAGCCGTGCGGCCCGAAGTCCTTCTGGACCTGCTGGAGGCATTGCCGTCCGGTGCACTGGACCTGCCGCTGCGCCGGTCCTGGGCCGATCGGGCCGTAGATTATGCCGGAGCTGCCGCGGCCGCCCTTCCCCGGGAACGGGACAGCATCTTCGACCTGGCGGGTGGTATCCGGGACGTGGTGGAATCGGCGCCGGCCGGCCCCCTGGTGCCGGTCCACGGCGACTTCCATGAAGGAAACCTGCTGCTCAGCGGCGGCAGGGTCACCGGGCTGCTCGACATTGACGGTCTCGGCCCGGGCCGCCGGGTTGACGACCTGGCCTGCCTGCTGGGGCACCTGGCCGTCCTTGCGGCAGCCAATCCATCCCGGCCGCAGCTGGGGCAGGCACTGGCGGATTTCCGCCGGGTCTTCGAGGATGCCGCGGACCCGGCCGCGCTGAACGCCAGGGCGGCCGGCGTCGTGCTGACCCTGGTGTCCGGTGCCCGCGCCGCGAACGGCAGAAGCCGGACGC
Source organism: Arthrobacter sp. zg-Y1110 (assembly GCF_025244865.1). Classification (NCBI taxonomy): domain Bacteria; kingdom Bacillati; phylum Actinomycetota; class Actinomycetes; order Micrococcales; family Micrococcaceae; genus Arthrobacter; species Arthrobacter sp. zg-Y1110. The sequence continues at coordinate 2,667,450 of NZ_CP104272.1, read as the reverse complement.
AGAATGCCGGGATCCGGCTTGCAGCGGCGCAGCGACTGCTTCGTGCCGCTGATCGATAGGATCGGCGGCCGGCGGACTCAGGGAGCCGGCGGGACCAGTTTTTCCAGCAGTGGTTCGGTGCGGTACGGGATGTGCTCGTGCAGGGCCAGGACCGTTTCCGTACGGATCACGCCCTTGATCCGAAGGACGGAGCGCAGGGCCTGCTGCAGCTGCTGGGTATCCGTGGCGGTCAGGCGGCACCACACGTCGCCGCGGCCGGAGATCTCGTGCACTTCCAGCACCTGGGGGAGGGTGCGAAGCCCGGAGATGACGCCGTCGAGTTCACGGTGGTTAACTTCGATGGTGACGAATGCCTGAACGTCATAGCCCAGCTGCGTCAGATCGACGTCGCGCCCGGACCGGCGGATGACCCCGGCCCGCAGCAGGTGCCGGACGTGGGCCTGGGCGGTGTTGCGGGCAACACCGAGCCGCTCGCTCAGTTCGCTGATCTGCGCCCGGGGATCCCGCACCAGTTCCAGCAGCAGCCGGCGGTCCAGCGGGTCCAGATTGGCCATCTAGCGCATCTCCTGTCATTTGCTCGTAACGATATTGAGCGATTCGATCAAAAGAACACTCTAATGTGTCTGCCCTGCTCCGTGACACATCATCCTATAGAGGCATTAGCTACAAATAGGATGGAAGTGCCCCGTGACAGTGCTCAGTGAGCTGCGCATGCAGCCCGCCGCCCGCACCAGGCGGAAGGAGTGGGACGCGGCCATCCGGCCCCGGCTGCTCCTGACGCTGGCCGTAATGAGCACGCTGTTGATCGGCGCCAACCTCGCGACCCCGCTGTATCCGCTGCTGGGCCAGTCCCTCGGCCTGTCCTACTTCGGCGTAGCGCTGGCGTTCACCTCCTACGTCCTGGTCCTGGTTGCAGGCCTGCTGCTGGTGGGCCATTGGTCCGACTACATCGGCCGCCGCGCCGCACTGGTGCTGGCCGGCGTGGTTTCCCTGGCCGGCGGATTGATTTTCGGCACCGCCACCGGAGTCGGGACCCTGATGCTCGGACGGGCCCTCCAAGGCGCCTCGGTTGCCCTGGCCACCGGTGCCAGCTCGGCTGCGCTGCGGGAACTGCTGCCGCATCGACCGGAATGGGCCACCCGTTTTACCCTGCTGGTTTCGGCGGGCGGCGTGGCGGCCGGTCCGGTCATCGGCGGGCTCCTGTCCCTGCTGCCAGCACCCACCATGACGCCCTTCCTGATCCACTCGGCGGTCTTGACGGCGCTTTTGATCCCGCTCTGCATGCTGAAGGCCCGCCCGGCCATTTCCCTGGCCGAAGGCCGGCCGCTGGCCATGCTGCGCCCCCGCAAGCCCGCAGTCTCCCACCGTGCGCGTACCCAGTTCTGGATTGCCTCCACCACCGGGTTCCTCAGCTTCGCCGCCTTCGGGTTCTGCCTGTCCCTTGCGCCCACCTACTTTTCGTCCATCGCGGGCACCACATGGCGGCCCGCCATCGGACTGCTGGCCGCACTTGCTCTCGGAGCGTCTGCGGTCAGCCAGCTCACCGGCATCCGCGGACGGTACACGGCACCCGTGGGCCTCACGGCCATGGGCACCGGCATCGCGTTGATTCCGGTGGCCGGCGCCACCGGAAGCCTGGTGCTCCTGACCGTTGCCTGCCTGATGGCCGGATTCGGGCAGGGCATGGCGTTCCGCGTGGTGTTCAACGAGGTAGCCGCAGCCGTTGAGGCCGCTGAACACGCCCGGATCATCAGCACGGTGTATGTCATCACTTACCTCGGCAGCGCCATCCCGGTGCTGGGGCTCGGGGTGGCTGGCGGGATCTGGGGGCTGGACGTCTCCGTGGCCTGGTTCTCGGGACTGATCACGGCCGCCTGCCTGACCCTGGCCGTCCTGAGCCTGCGGCGGAACCGGCGCCGGAACGCCGCCGGCTAGGTTCGTCCGGCGGCCGCGGGAAAGTAGGGTGGACGAATGCAAGCATTCCCTCCTCCGGCCACCAACGACGTCGGCCCCGACACCATCGGCCTCGACATCGGCGGTACCAAGACCCACGGCATCCGCCTGCACGGCGGCATCGTCAACGCCGAGACCGTTGCCGGCAGCGCCAACGTGCAGAACGTCCCGGTGCAGACGGCGCGGGAGTGCCTTGCGGAAGTTTTCGCCGCCCTGGGCACCGACGGCGTCGGCCGGGTCATTGCCGGGTCCGGGGGAGTGGACACGGCACAGGATGAAGCCGCCCTGCGCGCACTCATCGCCGAGCACGTCCCCGGCGCCGTCGTGGAAGTCATCCATGACACGCGGCTGATCCTTGCGGCAGGGCAAGCCTCGGAGGGCATTGCCGTCATTGCCGGCACCGGCTCCGTGGCCTGGGGCATCAACGGCTCCGGGCGGCAGGCCCGCTCGGGAGGCTGGGGCTATCTCCTCGGCGACGAGGGCAGCGGCTACTGGATCGGCCGCGAAGCCGCCCGCCACACGCTCCGCCGCAGCAACCTGGAACTCGCGCCGGATTCCCTCAGCCTTGCCCTGCTGAAGGCATGCGGCGTCGAGGACCCCGACGCGCTGATCGGCCTGTTCCACGGCGCCACCGACCGCCGCTACTGGGCCGGGAAGGCGGGACTGGTTTTCCAGGCAGCGCTGGAAGGAAACCAGCCGGCCAGCGACATCGTCAACGAGTCCGCGGAACACCTGGCCGGGCTCATCCTCGACGTGGCCGGCCTGCTGCGCATCGGCGGCCCCGTGGTGATCGGCGGCGGGCTGGGCATGCACCAGCCGCTGCTGCAGGAACTGCTGCGCAGCCGACTGTCCGCAGCGGGACTGACGGACATCCGCTTCCTCGCCACCGATCCCGTCTTCGGGGTGGCTTACCTGCTGGGCGCCGGCAATGTCCGCTGACTTTGACGTCCGCGTCGGGGCGTACGCGGTGATCGTCCGAGACGGGAAGCTGCTCCTGGCGCACTGGAACCAGCACGGCAACCAGCGCTGGACCCTTCCGGGCGGCGGATTGGAACTGGGCGAGGACGCCCCGGCCGCGGCCGTACGGGAGGTCCGGGAGGAAACCGGCTACGACGCGCAGCTCGAAGGGCTGCTGGGCGTAGACAGCATCTTCATTCCTGCGGAAAAGCGCATGCGCGGCGAACCGCGCATGCTGCACGCCCTGCGGATCATTTACCGGGCCACGCTCACCGGCGGCTCCCTGCGCCACGAACAAAGCGGCAGTACGGACCAGGCCGCCTGGATACCGATGGCCGAGGTCCCGGCCCTGGACCGGACCGAATTGGTGGACGCGGGACTGCGCCTGCTGGACACCGGACCTCTTTGACGCTGGACTACCCCCGCACGTGTGAAATACCGTGATGCTTCACGGCACGTCGCGAGCTGCCCCTGCACACCGGAATCCCCACGGAAGGCATGCACCATGACTGAGCCGCGAGAACCCGCTACCGGCCAAGGACCCGAACCCGGCACGCGATCCGTCGCTGCCGGACAGCCGATGATCCGGTTCCGTGCGGTGACCAAGACCTACGGTGATGCTGCGCCGGCGGTCCGGAACCTGGACCTGGACATTGAGCGCGGTTCCATCACGGTCTTCGTCGGCCCGTCCGGATGCGGGAAAACCACCTCCCTGCGCATGATCAACCGGATGGTGGAGCCGACGTCGGGCACCATCGAAGTCGACGGCCAGGACATCGCCACAGTCAAGGCCGCGCAGCTGCGGCGTTCCATGGGGTACGTCATGCAGTCCTCCGGCCTGCTGCCGCACCGGACCGTGCTGGACAACGTCGCCACGGTGCCGCGGCTCAACGGCTCTCCGCGGCGGGATGCCCGCCGCCGTGCCGCGGAACTGCTCGACGTCGTCGGGCTGGCGTCCAGCCTCGGCAGCCGGTATCCCGCCCAGCTTTCCGGCGGCCAGCAGCAGCGTGTGGGGGTTGCCCGTGCCCTGGCTGCGGATCCGCCGGTGCTGTTGATGGATGAACCCTTCAGTGCCGTGGACCCGGTGGTCCGGGCCGAGCTGCAGGATGAGCTGCTGCGGCTGCAGCAGGAACTGTCCAAGACCATCGTGTTTGTCACCCACGACATTGACGAAGCCACCATCCTGGGGGACAAGGTGGCCGTCTTCGCCACCGGCGGCCGGCTCGCCCAGTACGCAGCCCCCGAGGAGATCCTCCGGGCACCGGTCGATGACTTCGTGGCGGGGTTCGTGGGGAGGGACCGCGGCTTCCGGCACCTGTCCTTCCAGGACGGAGACGCCGTGCCCCTGCACCCGGTGCAGGTGATTGCGGCTGACCGGTTGGCGGACCGGAGCGCAACGATCGACGGCGGCTGGGCGTTGTGCGTCGATGCCGATGGCGCGCCGCTGGGCTGGGTGCCGCCGGGACGCCGCGACGCGGTCACCACTACCGCGGACCTGGTGCCGGGCGGCTCCCTCTACCCGGCGGGCACAAGCCTGCGCCGGGCACTGGACGCTGCCCTGTCCTCCCCGTCCGGGCTGGGCGTGGCCGTGGACGCGGACGGGCGCGTAACCGGCGTCGTACAGGCAACGGAAATCCTGGCCCTGATCGAGGCCGCCCGCCTGCAACGGACCGGGAGCTGACATGGAATGGTTCCTGGCCCACACCGATGACGTCTTTCGGCTCGGCGGGCTGCACCTCTACCAGTCGATACTGCCCCTGGTCATCGGTGTCCTGATAGCCCTTCCCCTCGCACAGCTGGTGCGGGGGCGGCGGAAGATCCGGGGCTTCGTCCTGTCCACGGGCTCGCTGCTGTACACCATTCCGTCGCTGGCCCTGTTCGTCACGCTGCCGGCTATCCTGGGCACCCGCATCCTGGATATCGCCAACATCATCGTGGCCCTGACCATCTATACCGTGGCCCTGATGCTGCGGGTGGGCATCGACGCGTTCGACTCCGTTGACGACGGCGTCCGCCAGGCTGCGGTGGCCATGGGCTACCGGCCGCTGCGCCGGTTCCTCTCGGTCGACCTGCCGCTGTCCGTACCGGTACTCATCGCCGGGCTGCGCGTGGTTTCGGTCAGCAACATCTCCATGGTCAGCGTGGGTGCCCTGATCGGCGTCGAAAACCTCGGGTTCTTCTTCACCGACGGCCTGCGCCGCTTTTTCCTCACCGAGATCGTGGTGGGGATCATCGCCACCCTCGTCCTGGCCTTCCTGATGGACCTGCTCCTGGTCCTGGCGCTGCGACTGCTCACGCCCTGGACCCGCGCCGGCGTACCCGACCGGGCCGGGCGACGCCGCGCCAACCGCAACAGCGGCACGGACGGCGGGGGCCCGGCACCCACCGTCCGGCCGGTGCCGGCTGCGGCCGCGCCCGACGTCGCATTGAAGGGGGCGTAGGCATGGTTGGCATTCCGCGCACCGACTACACCAGCACCAACCCCCTCGGGCAGGGCCTCGAATGGCTGACGGATCCGGCCAACTGGACCGGCCCGGCGGGTATCCCGGTGCGGACCCTGGAACACCTGCAGTACACCGGGCTCGCCCTGCTGATCGCCGCGCTCATCGCGGTGCCGCTGGGCCTGCTCATCGGGCACACCGGCCGCGGGCAGGTGGCGGTTGTGGCAGTCTCCGGGCTGCTGCGCGCACTGCCCACCCTGGGCATGCTCACCCTGTTCGTCCTGCTGGCCGGGCTGGGCCTGATGCCGCCCATCTGGTCCCTGGTCCTCCTTGCCGTCCCGCCCCTGCTGGCCGGCACCTACGCCGGAGTTGCCTCGGTGGACCGAACCGTCGTCGACGCCGCCCGCAGCCTGGGCATGAACGAGCTGCAGGTGCTGTTCCGGGTGGAGGTCCCCAACGGGATGCGGGTGATCCTGGGCGGCCTGCGCGGTGCCACCCTCCAGGTGGTGGCGACGGCCGCCGTGGTGGCTACGATCAACCTGGGCGGGCTGGGCCGCTACCTGATCGACGGCCTGGCACTGGGGGACTACGGGCGGGTCTTCGGCGGAGCGGTCATTATCGCCCTGCTGGCGCTCGCCGTGGACGCCGTGATTGCGTTGGGATCACGCTTTCTGATCCCGTCAGGACTCGGCCGCCTCGAAGCGGCCGGTAAACCGACCGGCAGCGGAGTACCCGCCGTCGGCGCACAAGGAGGAAAACAATGATGCAGCACCCGCGCCCCAATGCACGGCGGAAGGCACTGGCCGTCCTGGCCGGCGGAATGGCCCTGGCCCTGGCCGGCTGCAGCGGAGGAGGGGATCCGCTGGAGAACGAAACCACGGCGGAAGCTTCCGGCAGCAGCACCGAGCAGGCGCTGGTGGTGGGCTCGGCAGACTTCCCGGAGAGCAGCACCATTGCCGAGATCTATGCCGGTGCCCTCAACGCGGCCGGCATCGAGGCGGAGACCCGCCTCGGCATCGGATCCCGCGAGGTCTACATCCCGGCCCTGGAAGACGGCTCGATCGACCTGATTCCCGAGTACACCGGAGCCCTGCTGGTCCACACCGACCCGGAAACGGACCTGGTGGACGCCGGCGAGATCGTGGATTCCCTCGAGGAGAAGCTGCCGGAGAACCTGGTGGTCCTGGAACCTTCGGACGCCGAGGACAAGGACGCCATGGTGGTCACCGCGGCCACCGCCGAGAAGTACCAGCTGGAGTCCATCGAGGACCTGGCAAAGGTCTGCGGTGAACTGACCCTCGGTGCACCTGCCGAGTTCGCGGAGCGCACCCAGGGCCTGGCCGGGCTGAAGGAGAAGTACGGCTGCGAGTTCAAGAAATTCACCGCTATCGGTGACAGCGGCGGTCCCTTGACCGTTGATGCCCTGCTGAACGACGACGTCCAGGTGGCCGATATCTACACCACCACTCCCGCCATCGAGGAAAACGGACTGGTGGTCCTGGAAGACCCGAAGCAGAATTGGCCGGCCCAGCAGGTCATCCCGCTGATCGCCGACGACCGCGTGAGTGACGAGGCCCGGGACGTGCTGAACGAGGTGTCCGCGCAGCTGACCACTGAGGACCTGATTGCCCTGAACCAGGCGGTCAGCGGTGACCAGAAACTCGACCCCGCCGATGCCGCCCAGGACTGGCTGGAGGAAAAGGGCCTGGCCTGACCTGCGGCCGCCTCCGCGTTACACGGGCGGCGTTCCGGGCAGTGACACATACCCTGCCCGGAACGCCGCCTGTGGCATCCTAAAGAAATGGCAGAATTCAAGCAGTCGCATAAACTCCACAACGTCCTGTATGACATCCGTGGACCGTTGCTCGAGCACGCGCAGCGGATGGAAGCAGCAGGCCACCGGATCCTCAAGCTGAACATCGGCAATCCCGCGCCGTTCGGCTTCGAAGCGCCGGAAGCGATCCTGGTCGACATGATGCGGCACCTGCCCAAGGCCCAGGGCTACAGCGATTCCCGCGGCATTTTCTCCGCCCGCACCGCAGTGGTGCAGTACTACCAGGGCCGCGGGATCAACAACATCGACGTCGACGACGTGTACCTGGGCAACGGGGTCAGCGAACTGATCACGCTCTCGATGCAGGCGCTGCTGAACAACGGCGACGAGATCCTTGTCCCCGCCCCGGACTATCCGCTGTGGACCGCTTCGGTCTCGCTGGCCGGCGGCACGGCGGTGCACTACCTGTGCGACGAATCCGAGCACTGGTGGCCGGACGTGGAGGACCTTGCCTCCAAGATCACCGACCGGACCAAGGGCATTGTCCTGATCAACCCCAACAACCCCACCGGCGCCGTGTACCCGGAGCATGTGGTGAAGTCGATCGTGGACCTGGCCCGCAAGCACGGCCTGATCATCTTCTCGGACGAAATCTACGAAAAGATCCTGTACGACGACGCCGTGCACGTGAACTCGGCCACGGTCACCGGCGACGACGTCCTCTGCCTGACGTTCAGTGGCCTGTCCAAGGCCTACCGGATAGCCGGCTACCGCAGCGGCTGGATGGCCATCTCCGGTCCGAAGCAGGACGCGGCGGACTACATCGAAGGCATCAACCTCCTGGCGAACATGCGCCTGTGCGCGAATGTTCCGGCACAGCACGCCATCCAGACCGCGCTCGGCGGGTACCAGAGCATCAACGACCTGATCCTCCCCGGCGGACGGCTGCGCGCCCAGCGCGACAAGGCGCACCAGATGCTCAACGACATCCCCGGCGTCACCTGTGAGCTGGCGCAGGGCGCCCTGTACCTGTTCCCGCGCCTTGACCCGGAGGTTTATCCGATCAAGGACGACGAACAGTTCGCCCTGGACCTGCTGAAGCAGCAGAAGATCCTGGTGTCCGTGGGCACGGCGTTCAACTGGGTGCGGCCGGACCATTTCCGGATGGTGACCCTGCCCAACGTCGAGGACATCGAAGACGCCATGACGCGGCTGGGCGAGTTCCTGAGCAGCTACAAGCCGTAGGGGCCGGGGCCGGGGCAGGGCTGGGACAGCCCGCCGCCTCTTAGCGCAGCGAACCGACCCTCGCCTCGCAGGCTCGGTCAGGGAACCCTGGTTCGCTGCTTCCTCGCTCGTTCCTCGCTCGGCGATGCGGGGCTCACGGGCTGTCCCAGCCCCGCTGCTGCTTCCTCGGTCGTTCCTCGCTCGGCGATGGGGGTAGGGCGGGATGTCCCAGCCCCGCCTGCCTTACTCGCCGGTTGCCTGGCTGCGGGCCGCGTCCAGGCGCTGGCGGGCGCCCTCGAGCCAGGATTCGCAGCGGTTGGCCAGGTGCTCGCCGCGCTCCCACAGGGCCAGGGATTCCTCCAGGCTGGCGCCGCCGGTTTCGAGCCGTCCTACTACGGTCAGGAGCTCGTCGCGGGCCTGCTCGTAGCTCATGGCCTCGATGTCTGCGGGTACTGCGGGAACTGCCGGTGTTTCACTCATGTCTTGTCCTTTACGGGCTAGCTGGGTTGGTAAATGGGGGCAGCGGGGACGCTGGCTACCGGGTTCCTTCGGTGGCGGTCAGTTCACCGACGGCAACGCGGATCCGCAGCTGTGCGGCTGCCGGCACCGTGCCGGCGTCGCGCACCACGGAACCGTCCTGCAACTGGACCACCGCGTAACCGCGGTCCAGGGTGTTCTGCGGGGAAAGCGCTCGGACCTGGGCACGCAGATGCCCGATCCGGTCCGCGTCCCGGCGGACCTCCGCGGTCACGGCCGACATGGCCCGGGAGCGCAGACGGGAGATCTCTTCCTGGCGCCGCTCCACCATGGACTGCGGCGCCGCTAGGGCGGGACGCGACCGGATGTGGTTCAACCGGTCCGTTTCCCTGCCCACAAGGGTGTTGAGGACCCGGCGCAGCTGCTGACGGGACTGGCGGATCCGGGCCAGCTCCTCGCCGACGTCCGGTACCACCCGCTTCGCGGCGTCGGTGGGCGTGGAGGCGCGCAGGTCGGCCACGTCGTCGAGCAGGGGACGGTCCGCTTCATGGCCGATGGCGCTGACCACCGGAGTGGATGCTGCCGATACCGCGCGGACCAGGTCCTCATGGCTGAAGGCCAGCAGGTCTTCCAGCGAGCCGCCGCCGCGGGCAATGATGATCACGTCCACTTCAGGCATGGCATCGAGCTCCGCCAGGGCCCGGCTCACCTCGGCAACCGCATTGACGCCCTGGACCGCCACCTCGCGAACCTCGAACTCGACGGCTGGCCAGCGCAGTGCGGCGTTGCGCATCACGTCCTTCATGGCATCGGAGTTTCGTCCGGTGATCAGGCCGATCCGGCCAGGCAGCAGCGGCAGGGGCAGCTTGCGGTCCTCCCGGAAGAGGCCTTCCGCGGCCAGGGCATGCCGCAGCCGTTCAATCCGTGCCAGGAGGTCGCCCAGCCCCACCGGCCGGATGTCGCGGGTCTGCATGGACAGCCGTCCGGTCTTGACCCAGAAGTCCGGCTTCACCAGGGCCACCACCCGCGCACCGCGCTCCAGCGGCAGCTCCAGCCGGTTCATGACCGTGCTCCACGCGGTGAGGGAGAGCGACACCTCGGCGTCGACGTCGCGCAGGGTGATGTAGGAGGCGTTGGCCCGGCGGTTCAGCTCGATCACCTGGCCCTCCACCCAGGTGGCGGGGGCACGGTCGATGTAGCTCTTGAGGTTCTTCGAGAGCAGTGCCAGGGGCCAGGGGTTCTCCGGTGTCGTCTGCGCGGCAGTGGCGGGCAGCGTGGACTGCTCCGGGGTATTCTCGGGACTCAACGGTCCGCTGTCGTCTTGCATGAAGATGCTCCCGCGGTGGATTGGAACTGGCTCTCGGGCCGGCGGAGGAACCGGCCCAGGCTTAATGTCTATCAGGTGCTTCCCCCGGTCCGGTTCCGCCGGCCGTCCTCAACGCCCGCGGATCCCAACGGACAAGGAATTTCTTTATGCGCACATTCGTCTCGGCCGTCTTCGGCCTGCTCGCCGTCCTGCTTACAGCGGCGGCCTTCTGCGGGGCATGGCTGAACACGAACGTGGTCTCGGAAAACGGCTTTGCCGCCCTCGGCGAACCGCTGGCCCGGGACGAGGCCTTCCAGCGCGAACTCGCTACGGCTCTGTCCGCGGAGGCCGTCGGGGCGGTGGACGTGCCTGCTCCGCTGGCCTCTGTGGTGGAGCCGCTGATCACCTCGGCCGTGGAACAGGTCCAGACAATGCCCGAATATCCCGAGGCGTGGAGCGAAACGCTGCGCCGCTCGCATGCGCTCACCTTCGGGGACGCCGCGGAGGGGACATCAGCGGCGCTGACGCTCGACGTCGCACCCCTGGTCTCGCTAGTCACGGGCAGCGTGGGAAACGAGCTGTCCGTGGATGTCCCGGCCGTGGAGCAGGTACCCGTGGAAATCGGCGGCGCCGGGCACGCGGAGCTGATGCGAAACGCCGAGCGGGCAGGCGAGGCCTGGCCCGTGCTGGCGCTCGCCGCCGCCGTCGCCGGTCTCCTGGCGCTGCTCGCCGCACGACGCCGGTCCACCACCTTTGCTCTGATCGGCCTGGGTGTGGCGCTCGCCGGGGGAGTGCTGTGGCTGGGAGCGGGGAGGCTGCCGGGCCAGGTCTCCGCCCAGCAGTTCAGCAGTCCCGTGGCGTCCGCGTTTGCCGAGGCCTTTGCCGGGGAGGCAGCGGCAAGCCTGCACACGTGGACCATCGGCCTGATGCTGGCCGGAGCCGCCGCGTTCGTGGCCGGGATGCTGGCACGGGCACTGAGGGGCTCCCGGCGGTAGCTCCGCTGTGAGCGTACCGACGGTCTGCGGGGACGGGAACCCATAGCCCACCCGATAGCATGGGTGCATGACCAGCACAGTTATCTCCGTGCCTATGCCCACCGTGCCCCGGCGGCGCCGCACCCCCGAGGAAGTGGCAGCTGCGGCTCCCGTTTTCGGTCCCCGGCGCGTGCTGCTGGCTGCACCGCGGGGCTACTGCGCGGGAGTGGACCGGGCTGTCATCGCCGTCGAAAAGGCGCTGGAAGCCTACGGGCCGCCGGTGTACGTCCGGAAGCAGATCGTCCATAACCTCCACGTGGTCACCACCCTGGAGGAAAAGGGTGCGATCTTCGTGGATGAGACCGACGAGGTCCCGGAAGGCGCGCGGCTGATCTTCTCCGCGCACGGCGTCTCACCCGCCGTCGTCCAGTCCGCCAAGGACCGGAACCTGCAGACCATCGACGCCACCTGCCCGCTGGTCACCAAGGTGCACCGCGAAGCCGTCCGGTTTGCCCGTGATGACTTCGACATCCTGCTGATCGGCCACGAAGGCCACGAAGAGGTCGAGGGCACCTACGGCGAAGCGCCGGAACACATGCAGATCGTCAACGGCCCCGAAGACGTGGACAAGGTCACCGTCCGGGACCCGGACAAGGTCATCTGGCTCTCCCAGACCACGCTGAGCGTGGATGAAGCCATGCACACCGTCAACCTGCTGCGCGAACGCTTCCCCTCCCTGCAGGACCCGCCCAGCGACGACATTTGCTACGCAACCTCCAACCGCCAGGCAGCCATCAAGAAGATCGCGCCGGAAGCGGACCTGGTGCTGGTGGTGGGTTCGGCGAACTCCTCCAACTCCGTCCGGCTGGTGGAGGTGGCGCTGGAGTACGGCGCCAAGGCCTCCTACCGCGTGGACTTTGCCAACGAGGTGGATGAAAGCTGGTTCGAGGGCGTGGCTACGGTCGGCGTCACGTCCGGTGCCTCCGTTCCCGAAAACCTGGTCCAGGACGTGCTGCACCTGCTGTCCCAGTACGGCTACGGCGACGTCGAAGAGGTAGTGACGGCCGAAGAGGACATCATCTTCTCCCTGCCGAAGGAAATCCGCGCCACCCTGAAGGCCATGGGGGACTCCTCGCACGGCCTGGGCGGCCGCCGTCGTGCGGACGAGTCCTAGCGCCCGGTATCATTTACTAACGTGGCTCTTACTATTGGCATCGTCGGCCTGCCCAACGTCGGCAAATCAACCCTGTTCAATGCGCTGACCCGCAACAACGTGCTGGCGGCGAACTATCCGTTCGCCACCATCGAACCGAACGTCGGCGTCGTGTCCCTTCCCGATCCGCGGCTGGCCAAGTTGGCCGAAATCCACGGTTCGGCGCGCATCCTTCCGGCAACGGTGTCCTTCGTGGACATTGCCGGGATCGTCAAGGGCGCTTCCGAGGGTGAAGGGCTGGGCAACCAGTTCCTCGCCAACATCCGTGAAGCCGAAGCCATTGCCCAGGTTATCCGCGTGTTCGATGACCCCGACGTCATCCATGTGGACGGCAAGGTGGACCCGCGTTCGGACATGGAAACCATCAACACCGAGCTGATCCTGGCTGACCTGCAGACGCTGGAAAAGGCGATTCCGCGGGTGGAGAAGGAAGTCAAGATCAAGAAGCGCGACGCCGCGCAGCTGGCCGCCATGCAGGCAGCCCAGGCTGTGCTGGAACGCGGCGACACGATCTTCTCCTCCGTGGCCAGCGACAAGCTGGACATGGAGCACCTGCGCGAGCTGAGCCTGCTCACCGCCAAGCCGTTCATCTACGTGTTCAACGTCGACGACGCCGTGCTGGGCAACCCGGACCGCCAAGCTGAGCTGCGCGAACTGGTGGCACCGGCAGACGCAATCTTCCTCGACGCCAAGCTCGAAGCCGACCTGGTGGAGCTGGACGAAGAAGAAGCCCGCGAAATGCTGGAAATGAACGGCCAGGAAGAATCCGGCCTGGACCAGCTCGCACGCGTCGGCTTCCACACCCTCGGCCTGCAGACCTACCTGACTGCCGGCCCCAAGGAAACCCGCGCCTGGACCATCCGCAAGGGCGACACCGCCCCGCAGGCTGCCGGCGTCATCCACTCCGATTTCCAGCGCGGCTTCATCAAGGCCGAAGTTGTGTCCTTCGACGACCTGGTCGACGCCGGCTCCATGGCCGAGGCCAAGTCCCGCGGCAAGGTCCGCATCGAAGGCAAGGACTACGTTATGGTCGACGGCGACGTGGTGGAGTTTAGGTTTAATGTATAGATTCTTCGCCTGAATCAATAGAAATGCCGCCCTCAAGAATGAGGGCGGCATTTTTATTGTCCAAACCTAGGTGTAATCGTTGGTTAGTAGAGGCAGACTATTACATTGGGGGAATGAGAACTGTCCGTGAGGTCCTGGGACCGGAGTGCCGCAAACCGTTCATCTCCCTGGTCTGGGAAGGCCGGAAGGAGTCTGCGCTGGAGGTTGCCCGCCGGCTGGCCCCCACCATGTCTCTCATCTCCGACAGATACCCCGCAGGATCCGTGAACTGGTATCTACCCACGGACGAGAACGGCGGAGGGACGGTTCCTGTCCCGGAGGATCCGGGCTCTTTGGAAAGTGTCGTGAAAGAGACCAAAGCGACGACGGGAAGCGAGTTCGACAGCTCGGGTACCTACCTCTTCCTGTACGAGGATCCAGCGCAGCGGATGAACCCGTTGGCGAGTATCAGCGTAGCTGCGGGATTTACGAGGGATAACGAGGTCACAGTCGACCTTCCGGAAGATTTTCCACTGGGCCCGCCGTCGGCCGCTGCCCGCCTGTTCCTGGACCTGGTGCGGATCTGGCAGCCTGACTCAGCAAGCTTCATGACCGTATCGGCCATCCGGGCGAGTATGGGTAAGGGGTGCGTTTCGCATGCGGCCTATCTGGCCTGGACCTCAGCGAAGGCCCACGAGCAGGTTCCCGCTGTCTCGGGTGAGTACGTGATCCCGTTCGGTGAGGGACAGCTGTTTGTGGCCAGGGAATGGACTCTTCCGGGCATCGTGGCACTGCACGATGAACTGGGCCCCGAGGAACTCGGAGGGCCGAAGGTACAGGACCCGCCGAGTTTTCCGGATGGTTACCCTACGGAGTTGGACGGGCTGGATAGTGAGATTCTCTGGGGCAGCGAATCCCAGGGCTGAATCCAGACGTGCGCACGCGAGAATAGCCGCAACGGCTGCACCAAGCGGGCACGATCAGTACGTCCTCACTGGATATGACCGGTTGTCTGGTCGTAAGGTTATTCGGCTACGGAACGTGGTGGAGTTCCGCTTCAACGTCTAGGTCTGCCGCCAGAAATCACTAGAGATGCCGCCGTCCGCGAATGCGTGAGGGCGGCATCCCTGTCTCAAGAGCCGATATCCGTGGCGCCGCTCAGGCTGGCTGCGACGTACCTTAGCCGTCGGACAGGCGCTCGGTCAGCTCGTCCATGAAGCTCTGAGCTTCGCCTTGTGCCGGATCGTCCGCGGATGCGCGCTTGATCGCACCCCGGAGGACCTTGGCAGCCTGAGCCACGTCCCCTTTGCTGTCAGCGAGCACGACCGCGTTTTGAACCGCCTCGCCCAGTCGACTGAGTTCGGGAGGGGGCATCTCCCCGCTCCCTTCGCGGAAGAAACGAAGCCAGTTGCCGGCCGGGTCGACGAGACTGAATCCGCTCCGCCCGTCGGCGTTCTTGCGGGCGCGCGGCCGTGTGATCCGCGGAAAACCCGTGATCGGCAATTTTCCGTACGCCGCGCGGAGTCCGGCTGCAAACTCATCCCAGATCTGTCCGGTGTCATCGACGATGACGAGACAGGAGCTGTGTGATGACTCTGGGGTGTGACCGTCCAGTCCGTAGTACTGCAGATCGAACCCGTGACCGCTGAGGCCGAGGGCCGGGTTCGGTCGGACTTGACGGTAGGTGGTGTGGAAGCCCAGGGCGGCGAAGAACGGTTCGATCTCGTCGATGTCGGCGCAAGGCAGCAGCGGGACTGTGCGGGGGTTAGGCACCTCGGCACTCTACGCCGGTGCGAGTCGACGATCCAGAGGCTATTCCATGTCTGAACGTGTGGTGGAGTTCCGCTTCAACGTCTAGTCGTGCCCCCGGAAGATGCTTCCCGGATCTCGATCCGGGAAGCACTTTTTGTTTTCAAGCCGCCCTACGAAGCCCGGGTCCACAGCAGGTACGCCTGCGCTAGCTGATCCTGCACCTCCGGCGCCGCTTCACGGATGGGAGAGATCTGCGGCCGCGTAATCGTCGCCACCGCAACGATTACGTCCAGCGCGGTGAGCTCCTGCCGTACCGCCCCCTGGGTTTTCAGCTCAGCCAGCACCTGATCCAGCGCCTCGACGGCCGGGCGTTGCACCACAGCCAGGGGAGTGGTGTTCAAATCGCTGGCAGCACCAGCCTGCAGCGCAAGGCCGTCGGTCAGCGCACCCAGCTCCATGGACATCAGCTGCGATAAAAGCCGCTCCCATGACGCTGCAGCATTCGTTTCAATCCCGGCCCGGGCCGTGATTGCCGCTTCCAGGATGCCCTCGACAGTGTCCTGAACCACGGCCCGGACCAGATCTTCGCGGGAGGGGAAATTGCGGTACAAGGTTGCGATGCCCACTCCGCTCGCCGCAGCTACGGCCTCCAGGGCAACGTCGCCGCCCCGCTCGGCAAAAAGGTGCCTGGCATGGTTGATGATTGCTTCTCTTCGCCGCGCAGCGTCAGCCCTCATCCCGGCTCCCTTCAAATTGACCTTCAGTCTAAACCGGAGGAATATCATCCGTAGAAGCGGAGGAAGTTCCTCCGCAAACGAAGGATCCATGACAGCTCAAGCGCCGGCAACCGGCTTCCATCGAAAGCACGCCGCCATCTGGGCGGGCCTGACCGTCGGTCTCTCGGTCATTCTGCTGGCCCTTCTGATGCTCTTCATCTCACCCTCGCTCCTTTCCGGACCGCGGGACCTGGGCCTGGGCGTAGTCGGGGCGCAGGAGAAGGCCGAGACGGTCTCGAAAACCCTGGAGTCCCAGTCACCGGGCGCCTTCGTTGTCCAGGCCTATGAAAGTGCCGACGACCTGCAGCAGGGAATCCGGGACCGGGACATCGTCGGCGGCTTCGACTTCTCGGATCCGCAAGACATGCAGGTGTACGTAGCGAGCGCCGGCTCAACCGCGGTGTCCGGGACGGTCAGCAACGTCGGCGCCACGATGGCGGGCAGCACGGGGCAGACCGCCGAGATTGTGGACGTGGTTCCGCTTCCCACCGGCGACCCGACGGGCGTGGGCATTGGAGGTCTGGCCTTCCCCCTGGTCTTCGGCGGTATTGTGCCCGCTGTAGCGTTCCGCTCCATGCTGTCCGGGAAACGCTGGTGGATCTTCGCCGGGCTCACCGGCTTTTCGGTCGCCGGAGGGTTCGTCGTCGCCGTCGTCCTGAAGTACCTGTTCGGCAGTATCGAGGGTCCGCTGGTCCCGGTTGCGGCCAGTGTTGCGCTGGGCATTGCAGCACTGGCCCTGCCCCTGGCCGGCCTCAATGAGTGTTTTGGCACGAAGGGCTTCACCATCGCCGCCATGTCCATGATGTTTGTGGGCAATCCCTTTGCCGGCATCTCCACCAGCGCCCAGTGGCTTCCCGGTGGGGTTGCGATGATCGGCCAGCTCCTTCCTCCCGGTGCTGCCGGCACCCTCGTCCGTGCCGTGGCCTATTTCGACGGCGCCGGCGGAGGGGCTGCGGCACTGACCCTGGGCGTTTGGGTCTTGGCGGGGATCGTGCTGTGGTTTAGCGGCCCCCGCATCGCGGCAGCCAAGGCTCAGAAAGAGGCAGCACTCCCGACGGCCTGAGTCGGTCCGCAAGCCGGTGTGGCATCATCTGGGGATGGCCTCACCCCAGACCCTCAGCGATCCGAACCGGCGCGTCATAGCGCGCTGGGCGGCAGCATGTGCTGAGCGTGTTCTGCCGCTATACAAAGCAGATGAAGCCGCGGAAGAAGCAGCGCGGGATGCACTCGCCCGTACCCGCGCGTACAGCGCAGGATCAGGCACCGCTGCAGAAGAAATCAGCAAGCGGCTCATCGTCGTGAAGATTGCGAATGCGGCGACGACGCCGGCCGGCGCTGCAGCAGCCCGCGCAGTCGCCCAGGCAGCCGCGGTCGCCCACATGGGCGCCCATGCGTTGGGCGCGGCCGCCTACGCTGCGAAGGCAGTCTCGCTCTCGAATCCGGATGAGCCGGAGGCGGTCCGGCAGGAGATTCGTTGGCAGCTGGCCAACCTGAGCGACGGCGAGCGAGCCGTGCTGCGGTTGCTGCCGTCCGTAGGTACTGACTCCGCCGGGCCACTGGGAGAGGGACTGCTGTTCCGCGGCATTCTGGGAGCGGCGATCCGTGAGATTCAGGCCGAGATTGCCTAGCCACGATCGTCAGGGTGGCGGTGCCGGCTCCACGGCACAGGGGGAAGTTAGAGCCACGTCCTGGACTGCAGCCCGGGATCACCCCGTTCCCGAGGTCGTCGCCCGCCTGCTCGCCACCGTGCCCGAATGGTTCGGGCAGTCGGACTCGAATGCCGAGTACATCGACGCTGCCCGAACCAAGGAAACCTGGACCGTGCGTGACGCCGGCGGTTCCGTCGTCGGAGTCACCCTGGTCGACCGGCACTTTCCGCATGTGGCCGAGATTCACCTGACAGTGGTCGACCGCGCGGCTCACGGCTCCGGAGCAGGGACCGCAATGCTGGCTGCCATCGAGGCCGACGCGATTCTCCGCGGCGTGCGCCTCCTTGAGGTGAAGACGCTCGGTCCGTCCCATCCGGATGCAGGCTACGCGCGAACTCGACACTTCTATGAGAAGTGGGGATTCCTGCCCCTGGAGGAGACGGATCTCTGGGGAGAAGCCACGCCGTGCCTGATCATGGTGAAGCCGCTGGCTCCGGTGCCCTAGCTGCTGACGCCCAGGGCCTTGCCGACAGTGGAATCGTCCGTGAGGAGGCCGAGCATGCAGGCGGCAAGGTCGGCCCGTGGAATGGAGCCCTTGAGTTTGCCGTTGTCCGTCGTCTCGAGTATCTGCCAGGTGCCGGACGGTTCCTTGCCCGTCAGGCCGGTGGGTCGGAGGATGGTCCAATCCAGGCCGGAGCTCGAGACGGCGGACTCCTGGGCATCGTGATCCGCCAAGGCTTTTGCAAGCACGATCCGGGTAATCAGTCCCAGCGGCCCGGGAAGCTGGGACGCCGAGTCTCCTGCGCCCAGCGAAGACTGCACCACAAGCCGTCGTACGCCTTCTGCTCGCATCGCGCCGATAACGGTCCGGGTAACGGCGTCGCGCTGATGATGGACGCCCTTTGCCCCTCCCACGGTCACTACGACGGCGTCGGCCCCCGCAACTGCGCGGGCCGCTGCATCCGGGTCAGTTGCGTTTCCAGTGACGTTCCGGACACCTTCGGGCGCGGTGCCGCTGCGCGAGAGCACCGTGACCTCATGTCCGGCCGCCTGGGCGAGGGAAGCCAGCTGCGCGCCGGTGCCTTGGGACCCGCCGATAATGGTGATTCTCATACAGCCCAATTTACCCCGCGGGTGAGAAGCCGCCCCTCGCCCGCATCAGCGGCAGGGCGGAAACGGTTCGGCGCGCCGTGGAACTTCCAGCAAACGGCCCCGCTACATTGGCCCGATGACTCCGGAAGAACACCGCTTCAACGCCCTTGCGCTCATGTTCGCCAACCTCCAGCGCCTGATGGTTTTCCATAACGCAGTCGCAATGAGCGAAGGCAAGGAGCTGGACCCTGACCTGCGCACAGAGCTCACCACGCAGCTCGATCTCGTCGGCGAGGCCATCCAACGTGCCAGTGAGACCAAAGCCGTCAGCGAGCCCGACGTCGAGGCCATGCGCCCGGTGGTCCAGTACCTCGCCAGGGAGATCCGCTCCTATTACGCGACCGAGCTCGGGAGTGATCTGGGCAAGCAGGCAGCCTTCGGTGCCGCGGCGGTCTATGCAGCTGGATACCTCGACGACGGGACTATCCAGATGGGCCGCGTCTTCGGCCATCCGGAGTGGGTTGACCGCACACTGCAGAACAAACCAGTTCTCATCACTCTGCGGAACCAGGCAAACGCCGCCGTCGCATCCGCGGCCAGGCACGAGTTCTCCGCCGAAGTCCGCGGTTACATCGGCCATCACGTCAGCGTTGCGCTTGGCAACCGGGAGCAGGCCCTGGCCCAGGTGGACGGGCTGCCGGAGATGCTGGCCGGACGGGATGCGCGCCAGCCTCAATAGCGTCGCGATCGGCGTGCCCGGCCTAAGTGAGGCGCACGGGATTTTCGCCGCCGAACAGGCAATGTGACATGTCATTGCATGTAATACAGCCTCCGTATGCCAAATCGTTACCAGACGGTGTGGGTCGGTCTTTTCCCTTGTCATCAGGGCCTTTGCTGCAGCGTGATCCACGCCACGGTGTCCACGCGGGCGCCACATGCCGGACTTGGTTACCTGACGGCAACAAAGTGGGCTTATGCTTTTGGCTTTGTGAGTCGGTTCACCATTTGGCAGAGCCGCAACGCCGGCGTCATCATCGCCGGCACCGAATAGAACTAGGAGGCGGAATGCGCGTCACACGCACTTCCAAAATGCTGAGCGTAGCGGCACTTGCCGCACTTACGCTGAGCGCCTGCGGTGGGGGATCCGACGAATCGGCCGAAGGCTCGGGTGAGACCGAAGGCAGCAACAACGCCGTGATCATCACCGCTAACGGCACCGAACCGCAGAACCCGCTGATGCCGGTCAACACCAACGAAGTTGGCGGCGGACGCATCATGGACCTGCTCTTCGAAGGCCTGGTCAGCTACGACGCTGACGGCAATACGGTCAACGAACTCGCCGAGTCCATCGAGACCGAAGATTCCCAGACCTACACCATCAAGGTGAAGGCGGACCAGAAGTTCACCAACGGCGAGGCCATCACGGCCAAGTCCTTCGTTGACGCCTGGAACTTCGGTGCAGCCGCCAAGAATGCCCAGCTGAACTCGTACTTCTTCGAGAGCATCGAAGGCTACGACGAAGTCAGTGCAGAAGGCGCCACGGCCGACACCATGAGCGGACTGGCCGTGGTGGATGACACCACGTTCACCGTCAAGCTCAGCCAGCCGGAATCCGACTTCCCGCAGCGACTTGGCTACACAGCCTTCTTCCCGCTGCCCGCCGGTGCACTGGAAGATCCCGCCGCGTTCGGCGAGAATCCGGTCGGCAACGGACCGTACAAGCTGGCCGGCGACGACGCCTGGCAGCATGAGATCCAGATCGACCTGGTCGCCAACCCGGATTACACCGGAACCCGCGTACCGCAGAACGGCGGAGTAACCTTCAAGTTCTACTCCTCCTTCGACGCAGCCTACGCAGACCTGCAGTCGAACGAGCTGGACATCCTCGACACCATTCCCAACATGGCGTTGAAGACGTTCAAGACCGATCTGGGCGAGGGCCGCTTCTCCGAAAAGGCGTATGCAGGCAACCAGACCATCACGATCCCCGGCTACCTGCCGGAGTTCTCGGGCGAAGCCGGAGAGCTGCGCCGCCAGGCCATCTCCATGGCCATCGACCGGGACGAAATCACCGAGGTTGTCTTCTCGGGATCCCGTGAACCGGCCACTGAATTCACCGCTCCGGTGATCGAGGGCTACAACGACAGCATCCCCGGCAACGAGGTGCTCGAGTTCGACCCCAAGAAGGCCAAGGAACTCTGGGAAGAAGCCGAGAAGGTTTCACCCTGGCCCGCCGACCAGGCCTTCACCATCGGCTACAACGCCGACGCCAACCACAAGGAATGGGTTGACGCCGTAGCCAACGGTCTCAAGAACAACCTTGGTATCCAGGCCGAAGGCAAGCCCTACGCAACGTTCAAGGAACTGCGCGCAGACGCTACCGCCAAGACCTTGTCCGGTGCCATCCGCACCGGCTGGCAGGCTGACTACCCGTCCCTGAACAACTTCCTCGGCCCGCTGTACGGCACCGGGGCAGGTTCCAACGACGGCGAATACTCGAGTGAAGAGTTCGACAAGCTCCTGGGCGAAGGCCTTGCCGCTTCCACCCCGGAAGACGGAGCCGAAATCTTCAACCAGGCCCAGGAAGTCCTGCTGAAGGACCTCCCCGTCATCCCGCTGTGGTACCAGGTTGCACAGTCCGGCTGGAGTGAAAACGTGGACAACGTTGAAACCGGCTGGAACGGCGTCCCTGTGTACTACAACGTCACGGCCAAGTAGCAGTATCTAGACCGACCGATCGGGGCCCGGCCAGAAGGCCGGGCCCCGGTTTGTATTCGGGTTCTATCAAGAACAGGCATACGAAAAAATGCGGAACTTCATTCCCCCACAGCAGCCAGGAGGACACCCCTAATGGCCGGCTACGTCATTCGACGCTTCCTCCAAATGATCCCCGTTTTCTTCGGGGCAACCTTCCTCGTTTACTTCCTGGTGTTCTCCCTGCCGGGAGACCCCATCGCCGCGCTGTTCGGCGACAAGCCGGTCAATGAGGCCGTTGCCGCCCAGCTGCGCAGCCAGTACAACCTGGACCAGCCCTTCATCGTCCAGTACCTGCTGTACCTGAAGAACCTGGTCACCTTTAACCTGGGGGTCGACTTCTCCGGCCGCGAGGTTTCGGCCGTCTTGGCTCAAGCTTTCCCGGTGACCATGCGCCTCGCCGTGCTGGCCCTGCTTTTCGAAGCGGTCTTCGGTATTGCGTTCGGCCTCATGGCCGGCCTGAAGAAGGGCAAGATCTTCGACAGCACCGTCCTGGTTGTCTCCCTGATCGTGATCGCGATCCCGGTGTTCGTGCTCGGCTTCCTGCTGCAGTTCCTGGTGGGCGTCAAGCTCCAATGGACCAGCCCAACAGTTGGCGGCGACGCCAGCTGGGCGGACCTGATACTGCCGGCAGTGGTGCTGGGCCTGGCATCCTTCGCCTACGTCCTGCGCCTGACGCGCACCTCGGTCATCGAGAACATGAACGCCGACTACGTCCGCACCGCCACCGCCAAGGGGCTTTCCCGGCCGCGCGTGGTCACCGTGCACATCCTGCGCAACTCCCTGATTCCCGTGGTGACCTTCCTCGGGGCGGACCTGGGCGCACTGATGGGCGGCGCCATCGTCACCGAAGGCATCTTTAACGTCCCCGGAGTGGGACAGCGACTTTACCAGTCAGTCATCAGGGGAGAGGGACCGACGATCGTGTCGATCGTGAGTGTCCTCGTCTTCGTCTACGTCATCGCCAACCTCCTGGTAGACCTCCTGTACGCCTGGCTTGATCCGAGGATCCGTTATGCATAAAGACACCACAAACATCGAGCACTACGTCGCTCCGTTGGAGGAAACCCCTCTGGCCGCGACCGACAGCGTCAAGGACGACGTCCAGCCGCTGAGCCTCTGGGGGGAGGCCTGGCGCAACCTGCGCACCCAGCCGCTGTTCATCATTTCCGCACTGCTTATCCTGCTGATCCTGACGGTCGCGGCTTTCCCGGGCCTGTTCACGAATGCCTCACCGGATGAAAACTGCCTGCTGGCCAACTCCAACGGTGCGCCCTCGGCGGGGCACCCGCTGGGCTTCACCTTCCAGGGCTGCGACGTTTACGCCCGCGTTATCTACGGCACACGCGCGTCCCTGATGGTGGGAGTGCTGACCACACTGGCAGTCGTGATCATCGGCGGCATCGCGGGAGCACTGGCCGGCTACTACGGCGGATGGCTCGATGCCATCCTCGCCCGGGTCGGCGATATCTTCTTCGCCCTGCCGCTGATCCTCGGCGCCATCATCATCATGCAGCTGCCGACCTTCCGCGAGAACCGCACGGTCATGACGGTGGTCTTCACGCTGCTGATCTTCGGATGGCCCCAGGTAGCCCGCATCACCCGCAGCGCCGTGATCTCGGTCCGCAACGCGGACTTCGTGGTGGCGTCCCGCTCCCTCGGCGTTTCGCGGTTCTCGGCACTGGTGAAGCACGTTATTCCCAACTCCACTGCTCCCGTGATCGTGATCGCCACCATCTCGCTGGGCACGTTCATCGTTGCGGAAGCCACGCTGTCCTTCCTGGGCATCGGGCTCCCGCCGGGCATCATGTCCTGGGGCAATGACATCTCGGCCGCCCAGTCTTCGTTGCGGTCCAACCCCTCAACGCTGCTCTGGCCTGCGGCCGCCCTCTCCATCACCGTGCTGAGCTTCATCATGCTCGGCGACGCGGTCCGTGATGCTCTTGATCCGAAGGCGCGCAAACGATGACCATCAATACACAAAACGAGGCTGTGAAGCCCCTGCTGGAAGTCCGCGACCTGGCAATCACCTTTGCCACCGCAAACGGCGACGTCGAAGCAGTCCGTGACGCACACCTGACGATCATGCCCGGCGAAACCGTGGCCATCGTGGGCGAGTCCGGCTCCGGCAAGTCGACGACGGCGCTGGCGGCCATCGGCCTGCTGCCCGGCAACGGCAGGGTCAGCGCAGGCCAGATCCTCTTTGACGGCGAGGACATTTCCAATGCCAGCGCCAAGCGGATCCAGGAGCTGCGCGGCAACTCGATCGGCATGGTTCCGCAGGATCCGATGTCCAACCTGAACCCCGTGTGGAAGATCGGTTTCCAGGTCAAGGAAACCCTGCGCGCCAACGGGCTGCCCCACTCCTCGGCGGACATCGCCAAGGTCCTGGAGCAGGCCGGCCTGCCGGATGCGGCAAGCCGCGCCAAGCAGTACCCGCACGAGTTCTCCGGCGGCATGCGCCAGCGTGCACTGATTGCCATTGGCCTGTCCTGCCGGCCCCGACTGCTCATCGCCGATGAGCCGACGTCGGCGCTGGATGTCACCGTCCAGCGCCAGATCCTGGACCACCTGGGCACCCTCACGGAGGAACTGGGCACCGCGGTGCTGCTGATCACGCACGACCTCGGCCTGGCCGCGGAACGCGCCCAGAAGGTCGTTGTGATGTACAAGGGACGCGTGGTGGAATCCGGGCCGGCCCTGGAAATCCTTACCAACCCCCGCCACCCCTACACGCGTAAGCTCGTGGAATCGGCGCCCTCGCTGGCCTCCAAGCGCATCGACTCTGCGAAGAGCCGCGGCCTGGAGAGCGCAGACCTGCTCACCTCCGAAGACGATGCCAAGCTGAAGGCTGCGGATAACGTCATTGAGGTGAAGGACCTGACGAAGGTCTTCAAGCTCCGCAGCGGGCTCGGCAAGTCGACGGATTTCACCGCCGTGGACAACGTCTCCTTCGATATCAAGCGCGGCACCACCACCGCCGTCGTGGGCGAGTCCGGCTCGGGCAAGTCCACAGTGGCCCGCATGGTGCTGAACCTGGAGACGCCCACCAGCGGCTCCATCCTGTTCAACGGGGTGGATATGACCACGCTGAACAGCAAGCGGATGTTCGAGTTCCGCCGCCGGGTACAGCCGATCTTCCAGGATCCGTACGGTTCTCTGGACCCGATGTACAACATCTTCCGCACCATCGAAGAGCCGCTTCGGGTGCACAAGATCGGCACGTCCAAGAGCCGCGAGGCCAAGGTGCGCGAGCTCCTTGACCAGGTGGCCCTGCCGTCGTCGGTGATGCGCCGCTTCCCGAACGAGCTCTCCGGCGGCCAGCGCCAGCGCGTGGCCATTGCTCGGGCCCTGGCGCTGGATCCCGAGGTGGTCATCTGCGACGAAGCGGTTTCGGCGCTGGACGTCCTGGTCCAGGCCCAGATCCTGAACCTGCTGGCGGACCTGCAGTCGGAGCTGGGACTGAGCTACCTGTTCATCACGCATGACCTCGCGGTGGTCCGGCAGATCGCGGACTTCGTCTGCGTGATGGAAAAGGGCAAGCTCGTGGAGACCGGCACCACGGACGACGTGTTTGACGCCCCGCAGCAGGCCTACACGCAGGCACTGCTGGCGGCCATCCCGGGCTCACGCCTGGAACTGCCGCCCGAAGTCGCCTAGCGGCCTGGCAGCACATGCACTGAAGGCGGGGAACCGGACAGGTTCCCCGCCTTCAGTGTGTCCGGCACGGCCCCGGTTCTGCGCCTGCCCCAGGCCCTGTCCGCGCCCCGAAGCCGCGCTGTCCGGTCCGCCCCTCAAAGGCACGCATTAGGGATCGTATGGTATTGCGACTAGAATGTTAGCGTGCCCGCTGACGGCGGGGCCTTCGGTGGATTCTGACTGGTGATTGAGCAAGCGATTGAATCAGCATTCGTACAGAACAGCCGGAAACGCCGGTACCCATCCGGCCGAAAAAGATACACCCCGAACTGATCTCCTATGAATTGAGTCCTCACGCATGTCAGAAACCAACACGGCTGTAAATACCGCAGTACGAAGCGATCTCCGCAACGTTGCGATTGTGGCCCACGTTGACCACGGTAAGACGACTCTCGTCGACGCCATGCTGAAGCAGACGAACTCGTTTGCCGCCCACGGAGACGTGGAAGACCGCGTGATGGACTCCGGTGACCTGGAGCGCGAAAAGGGCATCACCATCCTGGCCAAGAACACCACCGTGTTCTACAACGGTCCGGCCGCCAAGGGCGAAACCATCACCATCAACGTCATCGACACCCCCGGCCACGCCGACTTCGGCGGCGAGGTCGAGCGCGGCCTGTCCATGGTCGACGGCGTTGTGCTGCTTGTTGACGCTTCCGAAGGCCCGCTGCCCCAGACCCGCTTCGTGCTGCGCAAGGCGCTGGCCGCGAAGCTGCCGGTAGTCCTCCTGGTCAACAAGACCGACCGTCCCGATGCCCGGATCGACGAAGTCGTCAGCGAGTCCATGGACCTGCTGCTCGGCCTGGCCTCCGACCTCGCCGACGAAGTTCCGGACCTTGACCTTGACCTGGTCCTGAACGTCCCCGTTGTCTACGCCGCCGCCCGCGTCGGTGCAGCCTCCCTGGAGCAGCCGGCCGACGGCTCAGCCCCTGCGAATGACAACCTGGAACCGCTGTTCCAGACGATCATCGACCACATCCCGGCTCCCACGTACGACCCCGAGGGTGTCCTCCAGGCGCACGTCACCAACCTGGACGCCTCCCCGTTCCTCGGCCGCCTGGCCCTGCTGCGTATCTTCAACGGCACCCTGCGCAAGGGCCAGACCGTTGCCTGGGCGCGCCAGGACGGCACCATGAAGACCGTCAAGATCACCGAACTGCTGGCCACCAAGGCACTGGACCGGGTTCCGACCGAATCCGCCGGACCGGGCGAGATCGTTGCTGTCGCCGGTATCGAGGACATCACCATCGGTGAGACCCTGACCGACGTCGACAACCCCAAGCCGCTGCCGCTGATCACCGTGGATGATCCCGCGATCTCCATGACCATCGGTATCAACACCTCGCCGCTGGCCGGCCGGGTCAAGGGCGCCAAGGTTACGGCCCGCCAGGTCAAGGACCGCCTCGACAAGGAACTGATCGGCAACGTGTCGCTGAAGGTCCTTCCGACCGAGCGTCCGGATGCCTGGGAAGTCCAGGGCCGCGGCGAGCTCGCCCTGGCCATCCTGGTGGAGCAGATGCGCCGCGAAGGCTTCGAGCTGACCGTCGGCAAGCCGCAGGTAGTCACCAAGATTGTCGACGGCAAGGTCAACGAGCCGATGGAACACATGACCATCGACGTACCCGAGGAATACCTGGGCGCCGTCACGCAGCTGATGGCCGCCCGCAAGGGCCGGATGGTCAACATGTCCAACCACGGCACCGGCTGGGTCCGCATGGAATTCATCGTTCCCGCCCGTGGCCTGATCGGCTTCCGCACCAAGTTCCTCACGGAAACCCACGGTGCAGGCATCTCCTCGTCCATCGCCGAGGGCTACGAGCCCTGGGCCGGTCCGATCGAGTACCGCACCAACGGTTCGCTGATCTCCGACCGCTCCGGCGTCGTCACCCCGTTCGCGATGATCAAGCTGCAGGAACGCGGCTCCTTCTTCGTGGAGCCCACCTCCGAGGTTTACGAGGGCATGATCGTCGGCGAGAACTCCCGCGCTGATGACATGGACGTGAACATCACCAAGGAAAAGCAGCTCACCAACATGCGTGCCGCTTCCTCGGATACCTTCGAGAACCTGACCCCGCCGCGGAAGCTCACCCTGGAAGAGTCGCTCGAATTCGCCCGTGAGGACGAATGCGTGGAGGTCACTCCGGAGTCCATCCGCATCCGCAAGCTGGTCCTGAACGCGAACGACCGTGCCAAGGCCAACCGCGCCCGCGCCAAGGCCTAGTCATTTCCACCACGGCTGAAACCGGCAAGAGGTCCCCGCGCTGGCGGGGGCCTCTTGTGGCCGTTGCCGGCGGGATCCTGGCCGCCCTGCTGGGCACGTCCCTGCACGGCCACGTGGTGTATGCCGGCGACGACGGACTGCCCGTCGGTGCGCTGCTTGCCGTAGTGTTCAGCGGTGCCGTCGCCTTGCTGGTAGGCCTCTGGCAGCGCAGTGCGCTGCTGAGCGCCGTCACCGGCGTGATCACCTACGTGGTGCTGGGGCTCTTTTCCCTGGACCTCGTCAGTGAGGTGCCGCTGATCGTGACCGGTTCCTCCGCTCCGGAGCAGCCGCCGGTGGTGACCGCCGGGCTGGTCTGGCTCTTCGGGCAGGCCTTGGCCACCGTCGCAGCCGTGCTGGTCTGCGCACGCGTGCTCGGCCGGGACCGGGCAGCCGGGACCGCCGCCTAAGGTATCCGCAGAACTCAAGTACGCAAAAAAGGCCGCTGGAACAAAAGTTCCGGCGGCCTTTTGCATGCGGTTTCGAGGGTTTACAGCGGACGCGTCCGCGCAGCTCGGCGCGGGGGAGCGGGCGGGACGGTTTTGGCCGCCGTGACCAGCGCATACGCGATAAGGACCTCGCCGCGGCGGGTGGAGACCGTACTGGCGTCCGTCCCGACGTCGCTCAGGGTGCCCAGTGCGTCCGTGAAGCCGCCGTCGATCCGGTAGCGGACCACCACGCGCACCCCGGGCTGCAGGGCGCGCAGCAGCGCGGCAGGGTCTTCGGGCGTCATCCCTCCATCCTACGGCGGGGCCGGCGTCACCGGGACGCTCCGGCTGGGAGATAATGGACAAGGCTACTAACGTGGAACCAACACCCAGCGACCCGCCGTCCCTTGAGGCGACGGTCCGCAGATCAGGAAGGCAAGGGACGTGACGTACGTAATTGCGCAGCCGTGCGTGGATGTAAAAGACAAGGCATGTATCGAAGAATGCCCCGTGGACTGCATCTATGAAGGCGAACGCTCCCTCTACATCCACCCGGACGAATGTGTTGACTGCGGGGCCTGCGAACCTGTCTGCCCGGTGGAGGCCATCTACTACGAAGACGACACTCCCGAGGAATGGGCCGAGTACTACAAGGCCAATGTCGAGTTCTTCGACGTCCTGGGCTCGCCCGGCGGTGCTGCCAAGGTAGGCAACACGCACACGGACCACCCGATCATCGCGGCCCTGCCGCCGCAGAACCAGGCATGAGCGCCGCGGCGTCCCGGGCCTTCGGGCTGGACCTGCCGGAATACCCCTGGGACGCCATGGCGCCCTACCAGCGCCGGGCAGCTGAGCACCCTGACGGAGCGGTGAACCTGTCCATCGGCACCCCCGTGGACCCGACGCCCGCCGTCGTCCGTGACGCGCTGGCAGCGGCTTCGGATGCCCCGGGCTATCCCACTACGCACGGCACCGCGGACCTGCGCGCCGCCGTCGTCGACTGGTTTGCCCGCCGCCGGAACGTGTCCGGGCTGGATCCGGCCGCCGTGCTCCCCACCGTGGGTTCGAAGGAACTCGTGGCCTGGCTGCCGCTGCTGCTCGGTCTGGGGGAGGGCGACGTCGTTGTCCGCCCCGTGGTGGCTTACCCCACCTACGATATGGGTGCTGTCTTTGCCGGTGCGACGGCGGTAGCCGCGGACCACCTCTCGGATCTGGACGAGCAGACGCGTTCCCGCGTACGGCTGGTCTGGGTGAACTCCCCGGGCAACCCCACCGGCATTGTGCGCTCCGCCCAGTCGCTGCGCACCCTCGTCGAAGAAGCCCGTGCCCTGGGCGCAGTGGTTGCCTCGGACGAATGCTATGCCGAACTCGGCTGGGGACAGTGGGATCCTGCTGAAGGCGGCGAACCCGTCCCCAGCATCCTGGATCCGCGGATCAGCGGCGGAAGCACCGAGAACCTGCTCGCGGTGTACTCCCTGAGCAAGCAGTCCAACATGGCCGGTTACCGGGCTGCGTTCACGGCCGGAGATCCGGCGCTGATCGCCAACCTGGTCAACAGCCGCAAGCACGCCGGAATGATCGTCCCCGCGCCGGTGCAGGCCGCCATGGCCGCAGCGCTGCGCGATGAGGCGCACGTGGCGGCCCAGAAGGACCTCTACCGCTCCCGCCGCAACCTGCTCGTCCCGGCACTCGAGGCGTTCGGCCTGAAGATTGAGCACTCGGAAGCCGGGTTGTACCTGTGGGCGAGTGCGGGCGAGGACACCTGGACCACCGTGGCCCGTTTCGCGGAACTGGGAATAGTCGTGGGCCCCGGCGTTTTCTACGGCGACGCCGGTGCCGGCTACGTCCGGATTGCCCTCACCGGCACGGACGAGGGCATCCGTGCAGCCGCAGAGCGCCTGCACGCGGGGTCCGTGCCGGACGGCCTGCGGCGCGGATAGCCCCGGCGCCCGGACAACCCCCGGACGGCGGAGGTGCTGTGGAGGAATAGTATTGGGCACTGCACCGTAATACTGCGCCCAGCCATGTTGCGCTTGTACAACAGTGCCCGCCTCGATTAGTGGTAAGGGCACTGAAACCGGTAGCGTTTTAGCGAAATAGTTTAGTGGAATGCACTATGTCCGCCGGAAGCGGATGTACATAGCGGCGGTTTCGAAAACTCCTAAAGGAGAATTAATGACTGAGCAACCAAGTGCCAAGCTCCAGTACGGGCCAAACCCGGAAGACGAGCTTGTACTGCCCCGCGTTGCCGCAGCTGAAGGAAACAACGGCTACGACGTTTCCAAGCTGCTGAAGCAGACCGGCACCGTCACTTTTGACCCCGGCTTCATGAACACGGCGGCCACCACCTCCGCGATCACCTACATCGACGGCGACCAGGGCATCCTGCGCTACCGCGGATACCCCATTGAGCAGCTGGCAAAGCACTCGAGCTTCCTCGAGACCTCGTACCTGCTGATTTACGGGGAACTGCCGACGCCCACCGAACTGGAGAACTTCGACCAGCGGATCCGTCGCCATACCCTGCTCCATGAGGACCTCAAGGGCTTCTTCGGCGGATTCCCGCGCGACGCGCACCCGATGCCGGTACTGTCCTCGGCGGTCAGCGCGCTGTCCACCTTCTATCAGGACTCCCTGGACCCGTTCGACGAAGAACAGGTGGAGCTCTCCACGGTCCGCCTGATGGCAAAGCTGCCCGTGATCGCGGCCTACGCGCACAAGAAGTCCATCGGCCAGCCGATGCTCTACCCGGACAACTCCATGAACCTCGTAGAGAACTTCATGCGGCTGTCCTTCGGCCTGCCGGCAGAGCCGTACGAAATCGATCCGGACCTGGTCAAGGCCCTGGACCTGCTGCTGATCCTGCACGCCGACCACGAGCAGAACTGCTCCACCTCCACGGTCCGCCTGGTGGGCAGCTCCAACGCCAACATGTTCGCTTCGGTTTCGGCCGGCATCAGCGCCCTCTTCGGCCCGCTGCACGGCGGGGCCAACGAGGCAGTGCTGAACATGCTGCGCGACATCCAGGCCACCGGCATGCAGCCGGAGACCTTCATGGAAAAGGTCAAGAACAAGGAAGACGGCGTGAAGCTCATGGGCTTCGGGCACCGCGTCTACAAGAACTACGACCCGCGTGCCAAGATCGTCAAGGCCACCGCCCACGACATCCTCGCCAAGCTCGGCGGCAACGACGAGCTGCTGGACATCGCCATGCGCCTGGAAGAGAAGGCCCTGGCCGACGACTACTTCATCGAGCGCAAGCTGTACCCGAACGTGGACTTCTACACGGGCCTGATCTACAAGGCCATGGGCTTCCCGGAGAAGATGTTCACGGTCCTGTTCGCCATTGGCCGCCTGCCGGGCTGGATTGCCCAGTGGCGTGAAATGATGCAGGACCCGCAGACGAAGATCGGCCGTCCGCGCCAGCTCTACACGGGCGCCCCGGAGCGTAACTACCCGCAGCGCTGATCGTTTTGTAAGACACAGGAAAAAGGGAAGGTCCCCGGAAAATTCCGGGGACCTTCCCTTTTTCTGTTGAACGCTTATATCCGCAGCCCGGTTTTCCGGCGGCCAGGCCGGGCAGCGGTGCTGACGGGGCTGGAAGCCCTACGGGGCGGTGTAGCCTTCGGGGTTGTTCTTCTGCCAGCGCCAGTGGTCCTCGCACATGCTTTCCAGCGTGCGTTCGGCCCGCCAGCCGAGGTCGGCGTGCGCTGCGGCAGGGTCGGCGTAGCTGACGGCGGCATCACCCGGGCGGCGCTCGGCGAACTCGTACGGGATTTCCTTGCCTGCGGCAGCGGAGAAGGCGGAGAGGACTTCCAGGACGGAAGAGCCGTTGCCCGTGCCCAGGTTCCAGCGGTGCACGCCGGGGGCCTCGCCCAGGTAGTTGAGGGCGGCGAGGTGGCCTGCGGCCAGGTCCACTACATGGATGTAGTCGCGGACGCCGGTGCCGTCCGGTGTGGGGTAGTCGTTGCCGAAGACCATGACCTTTTCACGGCGGCCGACGGCAACCTGCGCCACGAACGGCAGCAGGTTGTTCGGGACTCCGGTGGGATCCTCGCCGATCAGGCCGGACTCGTGGGCCCCGGCAGGGTTGAAGTACCGCAGCAGGGCGACGCTCCAGCGTTCATCGGCGGCACCGAGGTCGCTGAGGATGTCCTCGATCTGCTCCTTGGTGCGCCCGTAGGGGTTCACGGCATCCATGGGGGAGTCCTCGGTGAGGGGAACCTCTTCGGATGCGCCGTAGACGGTGGCGGAGGAGCTGAAGACGATGGTCCGCACGTCATGCCGGTCCATGGCATGCAGCAGGTTGATGGTGCCGACCACATTGTTGGTGTAGTAGTACAGCGGCTTGGCCACCGATTCGCCCACTGCCTTCAGCCCGGCGAAGTGGATGACCGCGTCGATGGAGCGGCCGTCGAATGCCGCTTCGAGCGCCGCTTCATCCAGCAGGTCTGCCTTGATGAATTCCGCCTTGCGGCCGGTCAATTCCTGGACCCGCCGCAGCGATTCCTCGTTTGAATTCTGGAGGTTGTCCAGGACCACCACATCGTGGCCCGCTTCGAGGAGGGCGAGAGTGGTGTGGGATCCGATATAGCCGGTGCCACCGGTGACTAGAATGCGCATGGTTCTAAGCCTAAACGCTTCCTCGTCCGTATCCGCGGCGGTGGTGCCCCGGCGGGACCGTTTATTCGGCGGGGAGACTGAACGCGGTGACGGCCACCTGGCCGGGTACGGCGTCCGATTCCGTCCAGACGGCCGTACCCCGATGCCAGGTCCGGCCGTCGTAGGCCACGGACTCGATCCCCAGCGTCTTGGCATTGGCGACAAACCACTGGGCCACGGACCAGCCGTAGGCACCCTCGACGTCGGCCAGATAGAGCGGGCCCAGCACGGATCCGTTGAGCGGTCCGTAGATTTCCTCGACGGCGGCAGCGCTCACCGCGGGATCGGCGGATTCGACCGGCGCCCGCAGGGTGCAGGAGAGGGCGGTGGGGGTCTGCCCGGTGAGGGCGGAAGCGAAGGCCCGGGCAGGGCCCTCATGCTTGGCGTACGCGTCCGGGAAGGCGCTGCGCTGGACCGCCTGGGCCGCTTCCGTGATCGGGAGCTCCAAGTACCCCGGGACCTGCTCCAGGCCGTTGTAGAAGGCGGTGGCGGCGTAGGCGGGGTCCATGACCTGTGCCTCGCTGCCCCAACCCTGCGACGGGCGCTGCTGGAAGAGCCCCCGGGAGTCCGGGCCGGCGTCGTCGCCGTAATCCACGTTGCGCAGCCCCGATTCCTGCAGGGCAGTGGCCAGGGCAATGGAGACGGCGCGCGGCGGCAGCCCGCGGGCCACCGCCACCCCGGAGATGATCGAGGCGTTCGCCGCCTGTTCCAGCGTCAGCCAGTATTCCGCGCCGCCCACGACGGCCACGCAGCGTTCAGTGATCACCGGTGCCTGCTTCTTTCCCGAGAGCGCGGAGACGGCGAACAAGGCGGCGAACGCCGCCACGCACAGCACCAGCAGCAGGACCAGCACCCGGAAGGAACGGGTTTCATGCTGCTGGAGCAGTTGCATGGCGTCCGGCCGCTAGTTCGCGTGCAGCGCGGAGTTGAGTTCCACGGTGCGTCCGTTGCGGGGCAGTGCTTCCACGGCACCGGTGGCGGAATTGCGGCGGAACAGGAGGTTGGGCACGCCCGAGAGTTCAGCGGCCTTCACCAGGCGGGGCTCGCCGCCGTCGAGGACGCTGACCCGGGTCCCGGCCGTCACGTACAGCCCGGCCTCAACCACGCTGTCGTCACCGATGCTGATGCCGACGCCGGAGTTCGCGCCCAGGAGGACACGTTCGCCCAGGGTGATCTTTTCCTTGCCGCCGCCGGAGAGGGTGCCCATGATGGAGGCGCCGCCGCCGACGTCGGTCCCGTCGCCCACCACAACTCCGGCGGAGATGCGGCCTTCGACCATCGACGTGCCGAGGGTGCCGGCGTTGAAGTTGACGAAGCCTTCGTGCATCACGGTGGTGCCTTCGGCGAGGTGGGCGCCGAGGCGGACCCGGCCGGCGTCGGCAATGCGGACGCCGGAGGGCAGTACGTAGTCGGCCATGCGGGGGAACTTGTCCACACCGTAGACCGTCACGGTGCCGCGGCTGCGCAGCCGCAGGCGGACCGCCTCGAAGTCGGCCACCGCGCACGGTCCGTGGTTGGTCCAGACCACGTTGGGCAGGGCAGCGAAGATGCCGTCAAGGTTGATGGTGTTCGGCTGGACCAGGCGGGCGGAAAGCAGGTGCAGGCGGAGGTAGGCGTCGGCTGTGTCGGCGGGGGCGGCGTCGAGGTCGATCCGGGTTTCCAGCACTTCGCCGTGGGTGCCGCGGATACCGTCGGCCATGGCAGCGGCTGCGGCATCGAGATCGTCTTTCAGGGCGCCGTCGAAAGCGGCATCACCCAGCAGGGGGCGGGGGAACCAGACATCGAGCACGACGCCGTCGGACGTTACGGTGGCCAGGCCGAGGCCTGATGCAGTACGGGTGTCGGGGGTTTCAGCGGGTGTGGGGGCAGCGCTTACAGTCATGGTTCCCAGTCTACCGAGCGGTACTGTGGGAGGGTGACTGATGCATCTGTGCCCTCCTTGGATCTTTTCGGCGACGTCGCGGACCTGACCGCGGCCCTGATGGACTTCGAGAGCGTTTCCGGTAACGAGACCGCCCTGGCGGATGCCGTCGAGACCGCTCTCCGTACCTGCCCCCACCTCGAAGTGTCCCGGGACGGGGACTCCGTGGTGGCCCGGACCCGGCTCGGCCGGGCGGAGCGGATCATCCTTGCCGGCCACCTGGACACCGTGCCGCTGCCGACGGTGCCGGGCTCGCGCGGAACCGTACCGTCGACGTGGGACGGGGACGTCCTCTACGGCCGCGGCGCCACCGACATGAAGGGCGGCGTGGCGGTCCAGCTGGCCCTGGCTGCCGCCCTCACCGAGCCCGCCAGGGACATCACGTACGTGTTTTACGACCACGAAGAAGTCGAGGCTTCCCTCAGCGGACTCGGCCGGTTGGAGCGCAGCCATCCGGACTGGCTGAAGGCGGACTTCGCCGTCCTCCTGGAGCCGACCAACGGGACCGTGGAGGGCGGCTGCAACGGCACCATGCGCTTCCACGCCACCACCACGGGCCGTGCCGCGCATTCGGCGCGGGCCTGGATGGGGGAGAACGCCATCCACGCCGCGGCGGACATCCTGGTGCGGCTGCGCGACCACTCCCCGGCCACGGTGAACGTCGAGGGCCTGGACTTCCGTGAGTCCCTGAACGCCGTCCGGATCTGGGGCGGGACGGCGGGCAATGTGATTCCGGATGCGGCCACCGTCGAAATCAACTACCGCTTTGCCCCGGACAAGGGCATTGCGGAAGCCGAAGCCTACGTCCGGGAGCTGCTTTCAGGGTTCGACGTCGTCCGCACCGACGCGGCGGCCGGCGCCCGGCCGGGGCTGACCCTGCCGGCGGCGGCATCCTTCGTGGCCGCCGTGGGCGCCGAACCGAAACCGAAATACGGCTGGACCGACGTCGCCCGGTTCAGCGCGCTGGGCATTCCCGCCGTGAACTTCGGTCCCGGGGACGCCCTGCTGGCGCACACCGATAACGAACACGTGCATGCCGGCGCAGTGAGGGAGTGCCTGGCGGCACTGAGGTCCTGGCTGAGCTAGCACCGGCCGCGGGGTTCCGTCCCCGTCGGTTTAGGGCTTAGGCAGCAAAAGAGGAGAGGACCGGCATGGCGCCGGTCCTCTCCTCTTTTCGTTGGCTGTGTGGTTCCGTGTGCGGTTACTTTCCCGCGCCCTTCGCCGGTGCAGCGGCCGGTACGGGAGCTTCGACGCCCTCGGGCTCGATGGTGTCTTCGATCTTCAGCACCTTGCCGGCACGTGCACCCAGGCGCCGGGAGAGGCGCTGGGCGGCAAACGTGAGCATCCAGTTGAGGGCAATGAAGATCGCGGCGGTGACCAGCAGCGCGGGCAGGATGTTGCCTTCGCCCGCAGCCAGGCGGCGCGCGTAGTCCAGCAGCTCTGTGTAGCCGATGAAGGTACCCAGCGCGGAGTCCTTCAGGATGACCACGAACTGGCTCAGCAGTGCCGGCAGCATGGCCACGAGGGCCTGCGGCATCTCGATGCTGCGCAGCGACTGTCCCGGCGTCAGGCCGATGGCCAGTCCGGCCTCGCGCTGGCCCTTCGGCAGACCGAAGACGCCGGAGCGGACCAGCTCCGCAATGACCGAACCGTTGTACAGGGTGAGGGCAATGACAACGGCGAAGAAGGGGACCTGCGACGGCTCCACCGAAGTGGACTTGGAGAGGAACTGGTAGAAGAACACCATCATCAGCAGCACGGGAACCGCTCGGAAGAACTCCACCACGAGCCCGCAGGCCCAGCTGATCGGCTTGAAAGGCGAAAGGCGCCCGATGCCGAAGAGCAGGCCGAAGACAATCGACGTCACCACGGCCACGGCGGCAGCCTTCAGCGTGGAGAGCAGTCCCGGGAGCAGGAAGAACTCCCAGGTCCGCCACTCCAGGAAGGGCGTCCATTTGGCGGCGTCGAACTGGCCCTTGTCCGCCAGCCCGGAGATCGCCACCCCGAGCAGCGCTGCGATCAGCAGCACGCCCAGGATGTTGCCGACCATGATGTTGCGGCGGGCCTTGGGCCCGGGGGCATCAAACAGGACATTCTGTGCGCTCATCGTGCGACCGCCAGTTTCTTCGAGGCCCAGGTGGTAAGCAGGCCGATGGGGATAACGATGATGACGTAGCCGATGGCAAAGGTCAGGAAGATCTGCGTCATCAGGTTCGGATTGAACTCGATCATGGTCTTCATCATGCTGGAGGTCTCCAGGGCGACGCCGGCCGTGGCGGCCACGGTGGTGTTCTTCACCAGGGCGATCAGCACGTTGCCCATCGGGGCGATGGCGCCGCGGAAGGCCTGCGGCATAATGACCAGCCGGGCTGCTTCCAGGAAACCCAGGCCGATGGCCCGGGCGGCCTCGGCCTGTCCCAGCGGAACCGTGTTGACGCCGCTGCGGATGGCTTCGCAGAAGAACGCCGCGTGGTAGACAGTCAGCGACAGCACGGCCAGGCGGAAGAAGTTGGTGGTGAAGTCGCTGGACAGGCTGACATTCAGCTGCGACCACAGCGCCAGCGAGCCGAACACCATGATGATGGTCAGCGGGGTGTTGCGGAAAATGTTGACGTAGGCGGCACCGAACCACTGCAGGCTGGGGATCGGCGAGATCCGCATCAGTGCCAGGACGGTACCGAGTATCAGCGACCAGAGTGCCGCCCAGAAGGCAAGCTGGATATTAACCCAGAAAGCGCCGAGGACGTCGTACTGCTCGAAGAGGGCAGTAAAACCCTCCATGTTTCACCTCTTTACGGTGGAAGAAAACCCGCAACGGGGAAGCCGGAGATTATCGCCGGCTTCCCCGCGGGGGTGGAACGTGCAGGAACTAGGCGCAGGCGTCAGGCGTCGGCGGGTTCAGGTCTTCATTGAAGGTGTAGTCGGCGCCTTCGGTGTTCTTCTTGATGGCTTCCTCCCACGCACCGTCCTGGACCATCTTGGTGATGGCCGCGTTGATGTCCTCGCACTTGACGATGCCGCCTTCCTTCGGCAGGCCGACACCGTACTTCTCCTCCGAGAAGGTGTTGCCGACAACCTTGAACTGGCCCTTGTTGGCGTCTGTGGAGGCCAGGCCGGCAAGGATGATGTCGTCAGTGGTGACGGCGTCAATGGAGCCGCCCTGCATGGCGGTCACGCACTCGGCGTAGCTCGGCTGCTCCAGCAGGTTCACGCCGGCGGCGTAGTTGTCCTTGATCTTCTGGGCGGAGGTGGAGCCGGTGACGGAGCAGAGGTTCTTGCCGTCCAGGTCCTCGGGACCGCTGATGTCGCTGTCGGTGGGAACCAGCAGGTCCTGGCCGGCCACGAAGTACGGTCCTGCGAAAGCAACCTTTTCCTTGCGGGCATCGGTGATGGAGTAGGTTGCGAAGATCATGTCCAGCTGGTCATTTTCCAGCATGTTCTCGCGCTGGGCGGAGGGGCTGGAAATGAACTCGATCTGGTCCTCGGGGTAGCCCAGCTCGTTGGCGACGTACTTGGCGACGTCGACGTCGAAGCCGGCGTAGTTGCCGCCCTCGTCGAAGCCCAGGCCCGGCTGGTCGAACTTGATGCCGATACGGATCTGCTCGCCGGAGCCTTCGGTGGCGCCTTCGCTGCTGCCGGATTCAGAACCGGAATCGCCGCCGCAGGCGGACAGGGTCAGTGCTGCCACGGCGGCGATGGCCGCTGCGGCGTAACGGGTCTTGCGCATGTTTTTCTCCTTGCATTGCGGTCCTCCGCGTAAAAAGCGGTGGACCTAGCCTCATAAGGGTTGCTGCCTACTGGTGAAACCCCGGTACTGCTGGTGGAGCGTGTAGTGCTTGGAACGGTTCTAGTGGGAGAGGATCTTGCCCAGGAAGTCTTTGGCGCGGTCGCTCTTGGGGTTCGTGAAGAACTCCTGGGGAGTGGCTTCTTCGACAATCTGTCCGTCGGCCATAAAGATCACCCGGTCCGCAGCCTTGCGGGCAAAGCCCATTTCGTGCGTGACGACCACCATGGTCATGCCGTCCTTCGCCAGGCCCACCATGGTGTCCAGCACCTCATTGATCATTTCCGGATCGAGGGCGGACGTGGGCTCATCGAAGAGCATGACCTTCGGCTTCATGGCCAGTGCGCGGGCAATGGCTACGCGCTGCTGCTGGCCGCCGGAGAGCTGCGCCGGAAGCTTGTTGGCCTGGTTCGCGACGCCCACACGCTCCAGCAGTTCCATGGCCAGTTTCTTGGCCTCGGCGGGCTTGGCCTTGCGGACCTTGACCGGTCCGAGGGAAACGTTGTCCACGATGGACTTATGCGCGAAAAGGTTGAACGACTGGAAGACCATGCCGACGTCGGCGCGCAGCTTGGCAAGAGCCCTGCCTTCGGACGGCAGGACGGCTCCGTCAACGGTGATTTCGCCGTCGTCAATGGTTTCGAGGCGGTTGATGGCACGGCACAGCGTTGACTTGCCGGACCCGGAGGGGCCGATCACCACCACGACCTCGCCGCGGGCAATGTCGAGATTGATGTTCTGCAGGACGTGGAGGTCCCCGAAATGCTTGTTCACGTTCTTCAGCGAAACGAGCGGTGCAGCGGATTCAGGCACGGATCTACCTGGGGATGTGTCACTGGTCATAAGGAAAATCTAACCATTGATTATTGCCGGCGTGTGTCACGGGCCACCCGGGCACGTAATTGTGACGTAAGCGCAACCTGCCCGGAGCTAACCGTTGTCGATGGAGCCGGCCGCGTTGCCAGCGGCGCCATCACCGTTAGCCTAGAGGCATGCCTATCAGCGATGCCTCACGTCCCATGTCCGAGCGTCCGCGCAAGCGGGGCCCGGTGGAGCTGCGCCGGGGCGCTGCCCTGACCCCGCAGTCGGACCGTTTCCTGCTGGATTCGGCGGACGCCACCCATTTCACGCATACCGACCCCTGGCGGGTGCTGCGGATCCAGAGCGAATTTGTGGAGGGCTTCGGCACGCTGTCCGAGCTGGGGCCTGCCGTGAGCGTGTTCGGTTCTGCCCGCAGCGTTCCGGGATCGCGCTATTACAAGCTTGGTGAAGAGGTTGGCAGGCTGCTGGCTGAAGCGGGCCTCGCGGTGATCACCGGGGGAGGGCCCGGCTCCATGGAAGCCGCCAACAAGGGGGCCGTGGGGGCGGATGGCCTGTCCGTAGGCCTCGGGATAGAACTTCCCTTCGAGACCGGCCTGAACGAGTGGGTGGATCTGGGGGTCAACTTCCGGTACTTCTTCGTGCGCAAGACGATGTTCGTCAAGTACGCGCAGGGCTTCATTGTCCTGCCGGGCGGGTTCGGCACCCTGGATGAGCTTTTCGAGGCCATGACCCTGGTCCAGACGCAGAAGGTGACTTCCTTCCCGATCGTGCTGATCGGCACGGAGTTCTGGAATCCGCTGCTCGGCTGGATCCGGGAAACGCTGCTGGCGGAAGGCATGGTCTCAGAGGCGGACCTCAAGCTGCTGCACGTAGTGGATGACCCGGCGGAAGCGGTACGGCTGATGATCGCGGACAGCGCAGGACACGTTTCCCCCTAGCCGGTCGGGCCCCCGCCCGGGACGCGCACCATCTGGCACCATGGTCCTGTGACATTCCTCTTGGTCTTCCTCGCCATCGCCGTGCTGGGCCTGGCAGCCGTATTCGGCATCGGCCGGCTGCGCCCGGGATCTGCCAACAGCATGCCGGCGGCCGCAGGGGGCCTGCCGGAGCCGGATCCCCGGCTGCCGCCCGTGTTGCTGCCTGAGCACCCTGTTGCCGGCGACGTTTCCCGGGTGCGGTTCTCCGTGGCCCTGCGCGGCTACCGCATGGACCAGGTGGATACGGTCCTGGACCGGTTCGCCGAAGCACTCGAAGAACGCGATGCCCGGATCCGCACGCTCGAAGCAGCGGACCGGAGCAACCTCCCTGACGGAGAAGGGAATTGACTGCCGTGCCGGGTGCGGACGGGCGGCTGCGCTGCGGCTGGGCACTGGCCAGCGAGGACTACCAGCACTATCACGACACGGAATGGGGGCGTGCCGTGGAGGGCGAGGCTGCCCTCTTCGAGCGCCTGAGCCTGGAAGCCTTCCAATCCGGCCTCAGCTGGATCACCATCCTGCGCAAGCGCGAGGCCTTCCGCGCCGCGTTCGCCGGTTTCGACCCGCAGGCCGTGGCGGCCTTTGACGACGCCGACCGGGCACGGCTGCTGTCCGATGCGGGCATTGTGCGCAACGCCGCCAAAATCGATGCCGTGATCAACAACGCCCGTGCACTGATGAAGCTGCCGGAGCATGAAAGCCTCGGCGGCCTGCTGGACCGGTACCGCACTCCGGTCGACCGGCCCGCGCCGCAGACACTGGCCGACGTCCCGTCCGCCACGGCGGAGTCCGCGGCGCTGGCCAAGGACCTGAAAAAACGGGGTTTCCGGTTTGTCGGGCCGATCACCGCCTACGCGATGATGCAGGCCACCGGCTACGTCAATGACCACCTCGGAACCTGCTGGGTGCGTCATGGAAACTGAACCAGCTGAAAGGTCCTCCGTGAAACGGGCAAAGACGGTGCCGAGCCGTGCCGCTGCCGCCGTCCAGCGGTGGCCGTGGTACCTCCAGGTCCTTGCCTTGTGGCTGGCGGCCCGCCTCTTTTCCTATGCCGTGCTCGCCGCCACCGCCCGGTTCCAGCCGGCAGGTCCGTGGTGGGACGCATCGCCGTCGTACTGGGACTTCATCAACATCTGGGACGCCGAGTGGTATTTCCGGATCTTCTCCGACGGCTATCCGGACAGCGTGCCGCGGGATGCGGCGGGCAACGCCGTGGAGAACGAGTGGGCGTTCTACGCTCTTTTCCCGCTGCTGGTGCGGGGGCTCGACGCCGTGACCGGCCTGGGCTGGAACGTCCTGGCCCCCGTGGCCGCCACGGTGGCGGGCTTTGCGGCAGCACTCGTCATTTACCGGCTCTTCCGGCTGCGGGCCGGGAAAGGCACCGCCATGTGGGGAGTGCTCTTCGTGGCGGTCTTCCCTGTGTCCCCGATCCTGCAGATCCCCTACGCCGAGTCACTGAACCTGCTGCTTCTTTCCGGAGCCCTGTACCTCTTCCTGGCCGGTCGCTACCTCACCGCCATCCCGGTGGTGGCCCTGATGTGCCTCTCCCGGCCGGTGGGCGTTCCCTTCGCGCTCGCGGTCGGGTTGGTGCTCGTTGTGCGGTTCCTGCGACGCGGGCGGGTGCCGTTCCCTGCCGGTGATGCGTGGCGGCTCACCGTCCTGGCTGCGGGAGCAGGCTTCTCCGCGCTGGCCTGGCCGGTGATCGCCTGGGTGTCCACCGGGGATATCCGTGCCTACACGGATACGGAGAGTGCCTGGCGCTTCGGTGACCTCGTTCCCTTCAAACCCTGGCTCACCATGTCCCAGCACCTTTTGGGGCCGCTGTTCGGCCCCGTGGCGCTGGTGGTACTGGTTGCGGGCGCCGCGCTCTACCTGATGTCCCCGCCGGTCCGAAGGCTGGGGCTGGAGCTGCAGCTGTGGTGTGCAAGCTATCTGCTTTACCTGCTGGTGTTCCTGAACCCGCAGACCAGCACGTTCCGCCTTCTGCTGCCGCTGTTTCCGCTGGCGCTTGCCACAGCTTGGCTTAGCCGGTCCAGGGCCTACCGGGGGACCGTCGCTGTCGCCTTCGCGGTCCTGCAGATTGTCTGGGTGGTATGGCTGTGGCGGTGGACGCAATTGCCCGGCGGCGGGGACTATCCACCCTGATTTGTGGCACGCGACACACGAAATTTCGTTTGCCCGGTACTTGTGCGGAATAATGACAGCAATTGCCGGGCGGATATTTTACTTCCATCGGCAGCGGATTACAGGTGATCCGGGTAAACCGGGCGCTGTGAAAGGGGAATCTCGAAATGGCTGCGATGAAACCAAGGACGGGCGACGGGCCCATGGAGGTTACAAAGGAGGGGCGCAGCCTCATTTTGCGGGTGCCGATAGACGGCGGCGGGCGCCTGGTGGTTGAGCTGAATGTAGAAGAAGCAGGCAAGCTGAAAGACTGTCTTCTGGGCGTTACGGGCTAGCCTTTAATTTATGCAGCTGCCTCCGAAGCCAACAGACCGGACCGGATCCGTTCCGGCGTCGCCCTATGTCACCGCATCGCTGCCGGGAGTCACTGCCCTGGCTGCGTTGAACGCACGGACTGGAGAAGCGGAGTCCGGAACCGGACTGCACCCGGTCCCGGATGAAGGCGTGGATGTCCTGGCCGTGGCCATGACGCCGGCGCCGGCCGGCTCCGGTCGGGAAGACGCCGACGAGGCAGCAAACCCGGTTCCCCAGCCGCGGCGCGGTGCCGTCGAAGCGGCGCTTCGGTACGGCGCCGACGTCGCTGTCCGGGCCCGCAGCGCCAAAGTGACGGGCAAGGCAGGGGAGATCCTTGTGATCGAGCCGCCCCGCGATGCTGCGGACCTGCCCGGAAAACTGATCTACGTGGGTGCCGGCGACGAGTCCGGGCCCGCGCTTCGGCGTGCCGGTGCCGCGCTGGCCCGTGCCACGATGGGCGCCAAGCGGGTACGCGGAAGCGTGGTGGACGGGCTGGAACCGTCCGCCCAGGAAGCTTTCCTTGAGGGCTTCCTGCTCGGAGGCTACCGGCCGCCGCGTGCGGGTATCACCGAACCTCCGGCACCGATTGCGGCACACCTGGAACTGACCGGGCTCGATGCTGCGGCAGCCGAACGTGCCGCGGTCACCGCACGGGCAGTGTGGACGGCCCGCGACCTGACCAACACGCCTGCCGAGACGGCCACGCCGGACTGGATGGCGGCACAGGCACGGGTGATTGCCGGCCGCAGCGGGCTGTTGGTGCGGGTCCGCGACGAGAACGAGCTGCGCGCCGATGGATTCGGCGGGCTGCTGGCCGTGGGCGGCGGATCCGAGCATCCGCCGCGGCTGGTCGAGGCCAGTTACCAGCCCGACGGCGGGGACCTGCCTCACGTTGTCCTCGTGGGCAAGGGCATTACCTTCGATTCCGGCGGCATCTCGCTTAAGCCGCGGGATGCCATGATGACCATGAAGACGGACATGGCCGGTGCGGCGGCAGTCCTGGCCGTGGCCGAGGCTGCAGCCGCGTTGAAGCTTCCCGTAAAGGTCACCGCGGTGCTGGCTTTGGCCGAGAACGCCATCGGTGCAGCCTCCTACCGGCCGGCCGACGTCGTGACCACCTACAACGGGACCACCGTCGAAGTGGGCAACACCGATGCCGAGGGCCGGATGGTCCTGGCCGACGCGATGGCCTACGCCGCGGCCGAGCTGGCCCCGGACGTGCTGGTGGACGTCGCCACCCTCACCGGCGCGGCGGCCCTGGGGCTTGGCATGCACCACGCCGCGCTGTTCGGCAACGCACCGGGGCTGCTGGCCCGGCTGGAGGCGGCCGGGACGGCCTCCGGCGACGCCGTGTGGCAGCTGCCGCTGGTAGCGGAATACGGTTTTGTGCTGGACTCAGACATCGCCGACATTTCGCACATAGCGCCGGTGCAGGCGAAATTCGGTGCCGGGGCGATTGTTGCCGCCCTGTTCCTCGAGAAATTCACCGGCGGCGTCCCGTGGGCACATATCGATATCGCCGGACCGGCACGTGCCAATAAGGACAGCCGGGAACACACCAAGGG
The DNA here is from genome assembly GCF_025244865.1 of Arthrobacter sp. zg-Y1110. Classification (NCBI taxonomy): domain Bacteria; kingdom Bacillati; phylum Actinomycetota; class Actinomycetes; order Micrococcales; family Micrococcaceae; genus Arthrobacter; species Arthrobacter sp. zg-Y1110. Next base: position 2,623,468 of record NZ_CP104272.1, on the reverse strand, counting down.
AGCGACAGGCTTCGGCGTGCGTCTGCTGCTGTCCTATCTTGCCGGCTTGGGCCGGACCGCCTGACAGGAGCGGTTTCGCCGCTGCTTCGGCAGTGCGCTACATCGGCAGTGCGCTACTTCGGCAGGGTGAGGATCTCGGCCCCGTCGCCGGTGATGGCGATCGTGTGCTCGCTGTGCGCCGTCCGGCAGCCTGTTGCACTGCGCAGGGTCCAGCCGTCGGCGTCGGTCACCAATTGCGCGGTGTCCGCCATGACCCACGGTTCCAGGGCCAGCAGCAGTCCGGGGCGCAGCTTGTAGCCTCGGCCCGGCCGCCCGGAGTTCGCGATGTGCGGGTCCTGGTGCATCGTGGAACCGACGCCGTGCCCGCCGAATTCGGTGTTGACCGGATATCCCGCATCAGTGAGGACCGTTCCAATGGCAAAGGAAATATCCCCGATACGGGCGCCGGGACGGGCCGCCGCTATTCCTGCGGCAAGTGCCCGTTCGGTCACGGCGATCATCGCGGCGCTCTCCGGGGAGGGGGCGTTGCCGATGATGAAACTGATGGCCGAGTCCGCAACGATTCCCCTGAGTGAGACCGCCAGGTCGAGTGTCAGCAGGTCGCCGTCGGCCAGGACGTAGTCGTGCGGAAGTCCGTGCAGCACGGCATCGTTGACGGACGTGCAGATGTAGTGGCCAAACGGCCCGCGTCCGAAGGACGGCGCGTAGTCGACGTAACAGGACTTGGCGCCGGCCTCGATGATCATGGTCCTGGCCCACCGGTCGATGTCCAACAGGTTGGTTCCCACCGTGCTGCGGGCCTTGATCGACTGCAGGATGTCTGCAACCAGGGCGCCCGTCTGCTTTGCCCGGGACAACTCATCAGGGTTAAGGATCTCGATCATGTGGCACCTTTCCTGGGAGCCCTGCGTGCGGGCCGCTTTGGTGAGGTTGGCTAAGCGGTTTTCACGGCCAGCAGGAGGCCGTCACCGGTGGGCAGCAGGGCGGAGGCGAGGTCTTCGTTCTCGCGGATGGCCTTGCCTACCTTGCGCATGGTGTTGGTGGTGGCTTCGCGGACAGCCGGATCCGCGACCTTGCCGTGGTCCAGTGCGTCATTGACCACCAGCAGGCCGCCGCGCTTGAGCAGCCGCACCGCCTGGTTCACGTAGAGCGGGAAGGAGGGCTTGTCTGCGTCGATGAACACCATGTCGTAGGCGGCGTCCGTGAGGCGGGGGAGCACCTCGGCGGCCCGGCCGGAGATGGTGCGGGTCCGGTTGCCCGGGATGCCGGCCTCCGCATAGGCCTCGCGGGCCGCACGGAGGTGGTCGACGTCGGAATCTATGGTGGTCAGCACCGCGTTGCGGCCCAGGCCACGCAGCAGGCAGACACCTGAAACGCCGGCTCCGGTGCCGACTTCCACTACCGTGGTGGCCTTGCTGGCAGCGGCAAGTACGGTCAACGCCGCACCCACGCCACTGGAAACGGCGCTCACGCCCAGCTCGTAGGACCGTTCGCGCGCACGGATCAGGACCTCATCCTCGGTAGGCAGGGCCTCCGTGTAGGACCAACTGGTCTGCTTGTCGGCGCGCATGGGTTTTTCACTTTCGGTCCGGAGGAATTCCTGCTCAGACAAGCTTAAGGCCAACGGAGGCAGAACCGGGTACGCACTGCCGCGCCCGCCTTGTCCCGGTACTAAAGGCGTGCTAACAGACAACTCCCAGATTGATGCGTAAACATTGTTAACCAGTGATAAACGGCCCTCCAGCCGACCCTGGGCCACCCGGATTCCTTGGACCCGACGGGAACTGCCCGGGCACGCCGGGACGGCACCCCTGGACTGAACTGGCGGCACGCAGGTTGGAAGGAAGGAGGAAGACTATGGCAACGACGCCGGACACAGCAGCCGCGGACATGGCTGCGGAGTGGGTACGTCCCACTTGGGAGGAAGTGGTCCAGGCGCACTCGGCGAAGGTATACCGGCTGGCCTATCGGCTGACCGGAAACAAGCATGATGCCGAGGACCTGACCCAGGAAGTCTTCGTCCGGGTTTTCCGCTCGCTGGCCAACTTCCAGCCCGGCACCCTCGATGGCTGGCTGCACCGCATTACCACCAACCTCTTCCTTGACCAGGCCCGGCGGCGCAGCCGGATCCGTTTTGACGGCATGACGGAGGAAACCTCCAGCAGGCTGCCCAGCAACGGCCCTGGCCCGGAGCGAAGCTTCGAATTCAATAACCTTGACGTGGACATTGCCCGCGCCCTGGAGGAGCTGCCGCCCGACTTCCGCGCCGCGGTTGTCCTGTGTGATCTGGAGGGGCTTTCCTACGACGAAGTTGCCCGCGTATTGGACGTCAAACTGGGCACCGTCCGGTCCCGGATCCACCGCGGCCGGGCGATGCTGAAGGAAAAGCTTGCACACCGGAACCCGCAGGTACCGCCGGTTACCCGGCCACTGCTCAACCTGCCCCGAGTCGCGGGAGCCAGCTGAATAGTGCGACACCCCAAACGGCATTTACGGAACTACATCGACGGCGAAACAACCCCGCAGCGCGAGCAGGCCATTGACGCACACCTGTCCCGCTGTGCCTCGTGCCGTGCCGCCGTCGCTGAGGAGCGCCGGCTGCGCAGCCGCCTGCGTTCGTTCCGGGTACCCGAGGCCGGTCCGGAACTTTCCGCCCGGATCGCAGGACGGGTGACGGCATTGCAGTCCGGCTGTCCGGAATCCGAAGCGGGTCAGTCCGGGGCGCCGGCCAAGGCGCTTGACCGGCGCAGCCACGCCGTGGCCGCAGCCGGGGCGGTAGCAGCTGCCGGGGCGGTGCTGCTTGGCGGCGCCTATTTTGCGGGCAGCATCCTCGAGGTTCCGGGGCAGACCGGTGCGCGGGCCGCCATGGCCGCCGGCTGGGAGGAAGCGGCCCAAAGCGGCAACCTCGAAGCCGAGCAGCTGCAGCTGCTCCGTGCACATGGCTGGACCTGCCCGGAACTGGCGGATCTGGGATTGAAACTCGAGTCCGCCCGCTCCCTCCGGGTCCAGGGGCGTCCCGCCGTTGAAATGACCTTCGCAGCTGACGGAGAGCAACTCAGGCTCGTGGAACAGCATCCGCTGCCGGGGGAGGATCGCCAACCCGTAATCAACGCCATGACCGGCCGAACCGTGTCCGAAGACGGGTTCTCGGTTGCGGGTTCGCAGACCGGCCCGGCAGTCTTCGGTTCGGCGGAGCATCCCGGCCAGAAGGTCGTGGCCGCCGGCAGCGTCACCTACACCTTCGAGTCCAGCCAGCCGGAGAAATCGCTGCCCCGGGCGGTGGAGGAGCTGTCCCTGCTCGAATCCGCCCGCCTCGCCCGCACCGGCGACGATTCCGAGCCGATGGAGCGCATTGTGCGGGGCCTTGCCATGTTCACGCGTACGGGCTGGAGCCTCTAGGGGAGCGGCGAGTAGCTCCCCGCTCCCGGGAAAAGGTAGTCTTCAAGAGTGGTAGGAATCAACGGTTACGAGTTCATCCTTCTGGCAATAATCGCCGTGGTGATACTGGGTCCTGAACGCCTGCCCGAATACGCCTCGCAGTTGGCCCGGCTGGTGCGGGAAGTGCGGCGGATGGCATCCGGTGCCCGTGAACAACTGCGCGAAGAAGTGGGTCCCGAGATTGACGAAGTGGACTGGCGGAAGCTGGATCCACGGCAGTACGACCCGCGGCGCATCATCAAGGAGGCGTTGCTGGATGATTTCGACGACGCCGCCAAAGCGGTGAGCGGACGGCCGTCCGCAGCGCCCGCCCCTCCGGTTTCCGCCGCCCAGCCTGCGGCCGCTTCCGCCTCAGCTTCCCCGGCAGCTGCTGCCGCGCCCGCAGCAGCGAGCCGGCCGCCTGCGGTGAAACCGCTGGAACGCCTTGCCGCGGACCAGCCCGCGCCGTTCGACATCGAAGCAACGTAAGCGCTGCCGCCGAACCGTTCCCCGCTGCCTAGACCGGGCTGACCCCGAGGCTGCGGCCGGCCAGACCGCGCGGCCGGTGTGCCAGCTCCCGGGCAATCCGCCGCAGTTCGGCCGCGGCCGTCTCTCCGCCCTCCAGGGGATTTCCCTCAGCGTCGACAGCGCCGTCAGCAGTTGCCGCACCTGTATCCGCCACCGTGGCGGCAGCGTCGGCCAGCACCACCGGCAGGCCGCCGTCGCCGCCCTCGCGGAGGGCAACGTCGAGCGGGATGCTGCCCAGCAGCGGAACCGGATAGCCCAGGGTGTCGCCCAGCCGCCCGGAAACCGCCGCACCTCCGCCGGAGCCGAAGACCTCCAGGCGTTCGCCGCCGGGCAGTGCAAGCCAGGACATATTCTCGATCACGCCGGTGACCTTCTGCCCGGTCTGCCGCGCAACGCTGCCGGCGCGTTCGGCGACGTCAGCCGCGGCGCTCTGCGGTGTGGTGACCAGCAGGATCTCCGACCCCGGCAGGAGCTGCCCCACGGAAATGGCGATGTCCCCGGTTCCGGGAGGCAGGTCCAGGAAGAGGACATCCAGGTCCCCGAAGTACACGTCGGTCAGGAACTGCTCCAGGGCACGGTGCAGCATGGGTCCGCGCCAGGCCACCGGCTGGTTGCCGTCCACGAACATGCCGATCGAGATGGTCTTGATGCCGTAGGCCACCGGGGGCAGGATCATCTCGTCCACCCGGGTGGGCGGCCGGGTGATTCCGAGGAGGCCGGGTACGGAGAACCCATGGACATCGGCGTCGACAATGCCTACCCGCAAGCCGAGCGAGGCCATGGCCGCCGCGAGGTTGACGGTGACGCTGGACTTGCCCACGCCGCCCTTGCCGCTGGCCACGGCATACACGCGGGTCAGTGAATCGGGGCGGTTGAAGGGGATGGTCCGCACCGGGTCGCCGCCGCGCAGCCGGTCCTTGAGTGCGTTGCGCTGCTCCGGAGTCATAACGTCCAGGAACACGTCCACACTGTTCACTCCGGGGACCGCGGCAAGCGCGCGTTCGACGTCGGCAGTGATGGTGTCCCGCAGCGGGCAGCCGGAAATCGTCAGCAGCACGTCGACTGCCACTGCGCCCTCGGCTCCGAGCCGCACGTCCTTGAGCATCCCGAGTTCAGTGATGGGCCGACGCAGTTCCGGGTCCTGGACGGTGTCCAGGGCGCGGAGTACCTGCGCTTCCAATGCGGAAGCTGGTTCGGATACTGGCACGGCCTTAGCGTTCCCTCCCGCCGGGATTCAATTTCGGCATGCTGTCGGTGCCGTCCGCACTGCGGCGGCGGCGCCGCGTCCCGCCGTCCTCACGGTCGTCGTTGGCCTCGAGGAGTTCCTCCAGCAGTCCGCGGATTTCGGAGCGGACATAGTCACGGGTGGCAACCTCACGCAGGGCAATCCGCAGTTCGGCGATTTCCCGGGTGAGGTATTCGGTATCCATCAGGTTGCGCTCGGCGCGTTCGCGGTCCTGGCGGACGGAGACGCGGTCCCGGTCATCCTGCCGGTTCTGTGCCAGCAGCAGCAGGGGAGCGGCGTAGGAGGCCTGCAGCGAGAGCATAAGCGTCAGGACGGTGAAGCCCAGGGCGGCACTGTCAAAGCGGGCCGATTCCGGTCCCCAGGTGTTCCAGGCCAGCCAGACGAGGCAAAAGACCGTCATATAGACCAGGAACTGCGGGGTGCCCATGAACCGGGCGAAATTCTCCGTGGCATGGCCGAAGGCGTCGGGGTTCGGGGAGAGCCGCGGCAGCCATCGGGTCCGTGCGGAGCGGGGAGTGTCGAGGCCGGTGGTTGTTGACTTGATCTTTTCAGCCATTTGTCCTTCCCTGCTGCGTTATGGGGCCGGTTTCGTCGGAGATGCGCCAGTCGTCCGGCAGCAGGTGGTCCAACACATCGTCCACCGTGACCGCACCCACCAGGCGTCCGGCGTCATTGATTACCGGCAGTGAGTTCAAGTTATAGGTGGCCAGCATCCGAGATACTTCGCTGATGGTGGCGTAGTCGCGGACCGGTTCCAGGTCCGTATCCAGGATGTTGCCCAGAGCCTCGGGCGGTGCCGAGCGCAGCAGCTGCTGGATGTGCACAACGCCGAGGTACTTCCCGGTGGGTGTTTCCAGCGGCGGCCGGCAGACGTAGATGGAAGAGGCAAGGGCGGGGGTGAGCTCTTCGCGGCGCACATGTGCCAGCGCCTCCGCCACGGTGGCCTCGGGCGGAAGGATGACCGGCACGGGAGTCATCAGCGACCCGGCGGTGTCTTCCTCGTAGTTCAGCAGGCGCCGGACATCGCGGGCGTCCTCGGGCTCCATCAGGGCGAGGAGTTCTTCTTTCTGCTCTTCGGGCAGTTCGTTAAGGAGGTCCGCGGCGTCGTCGGGGTCCATTTCCTCCAGCACGTCTGCGGCGCGCTCCACGTCCAGGGACTGCAGGATCTGGACCTGGTCGTCGTCGGGAAGTTCCTGCAGGACGTCTGCGAGCCGTTCGTCCTGCAGTTCGCTGGCCACTTCAATCCGGCGTTTGCCGCTCATCTCATGCAGGGCGTCGGCAAAGTCGGCTGCCTTGAGGTCGTCGTTCTGGGCGACGAAGGACGTGGCGGCCTGCGGGCCGGTGGCGTCCCAGTGGGCAATGTCCTTCCAGTCCAGGATTATCTGTTCTCCGCGCCGGCGCAGGGACCGCAGCCGGGAGGCCGAACCGCCGCGGCGGACGAAGAGGTTGGAGACGTACCAGTCGCCGGCGCGGTTCTGCTCAATGGCGATGTCTTCGATGGTGGCTTCGCCGCTGCCGTCGCGCATCTGTACCCGGCGGTCGAAGAGCTCGGCGACCACCAGCATCTCTGCTCCGCGCTGTTCGAAGCGGCGCAGGTTGACCAGGCCGGTGCAGATTATCTGCCCGGGGTCCATGGACGTGATGCGGGTGAGGGGGACGAACACCCGCTTCTTGCCGGGAACCTCCACCACGATGCCCACGGCCTGGGGCGGGAGGCCCGGCCCGCGGTCCAGCACGACCGCATCGCGCAGCCGGCCGAGACGGTCACCCAGCGGGTCGAAGACGTCAAGGCCGAGCAGGCGCGCAATAAAGACTCGGGTTGGATTTGTACTCACCTTATAAGGCTACTTTGTGCCCGCCGGTAACGCGGTATCACGGGGCACGAGGGAGGTGAGTCCGTTCACTGCGAGCGATACGTTCACCGTCCGGGGCAGGTATGCGCGAGAATGGAGCAATGTCGAACCTATTTGGTGCCACCCCTCCGCGTGATGCGGGCCGCAGCCTGCCCAAGGGTGAAACGGTAGGCCGGTACACGGCCTACCTCGACGCCCAGAAAGCCGTGGACTACCTTGCCGACAGCAAGTTCCCGGTCCAGCTGGTCTCGATTGTCGGCAACGAGCTCAAGTCCGTTGAACGCGTGACCGGACGCCTGACCTACCCGCGGGTGGCGCTCTCCAGTGCAGCCACCGGTGCCTGGTTCGGCCTCTTCGTCGGGCTTGCCCTGATGCTCTTCGGAGGCAGCGCAGCAGCCATTTCGCTGGTTCCGTCCATGGCCCTGGGCGCCGTCTTCTGGGTCCTCTTCGGGGTTCTCGCCTATGCACTGCAGCGCGGGCGCAGGGACTTCACCTCCACCAGCCAGGTGATTGCCACCAGCTACGACGTTATTGTTGCCCCCGAGGCGGCCAACGACGCCCGGCAATTGCTGCACCGGCTGCCGATGGTCGGCCAGGCAGGGCACCCGCAGGCACCCGCTGCCCAGCGCCATGAGCCGATGCGTCCGCCCGCAGGCGGACCGCAGGCACCGGAACGGCCTTCCGGCTGGGCCAACCCGTACGGCCAGCCCGCTCCGGACTCCGATCCCGCAGGGCAGGCCCCGGCCGATGCCGGCAGGCAGGCACCCGCAGGGGCAGACCCCGCCGCCAAACCCGCAACGCCGCGCGGCCAGTTCCCCGACCTTCCGGACGGCCGCCCGCAGTACGGTGTCCGGCGCCCGGCGCAGCCTGCCGTGGAACCTGCCGCACCGCAACAGGCCTCCCCGCAGCCGGCCGCACCCGCCGCACCGGAACAGGCCTCCCCGCAGCCGGCCGCACCGCAGCCCGCCGCACCCGAACAGGCCTCCCCGCAGCCGGCCGCACCCGCCGCACCGGAACAGGCCTCCCCGCAGCCCGCCGCACCCGAACAGGATCCGGGTTCTCGGCAGGGTTCAGACCAGCAGGAGCAGCCCCGCCAGTAGGTCTCCCGGCCCATCGCATGAGGCCCGCACCCCCAGGGGTGCGGGCCTTTTTCGTGCATTCGCTCCGGATTCGGTAGAGCCCCTCGGTTTGTCGGGTTCCCTGCGTTGCGCGGCGCAGGGATCCGGACAAACCGAAGGGATCTCCGGACAAACCGAAGGGAACCGGACAAACCGAAGCGATCCGGACAAACCGAAGCGGTCCGGTCCGGGGAAGCTGCCGGCCGCATTCCTCCCGGTACGCAACAAGGTCCGCATCCCTTTCGAGGATGCGGACCTTTTGACCTAAACCGGAAACCGGAGGTTACTCAGCAGCGTAGATACCGGCCATCCAGTCCTCGACGTCGTCCGGGTTACGCGGCAGGGCGTCGCTGAGGTTCACGGGTCCGTCGGCGGTGATGAGGACGTCGTCCTCAAGCCGTACGCCGATGCCGCGGTATTCCTCGGGCACCGAGAGGTCGGTGTCCTTGAAGTAGAGGCCCGGTTCGATGGTGAAGACCATGCCCTCGGTGATGGTGCCGTCCAGGTACAGCTCGGCGCGGGCCTGGGCGCAGTCGTGCACGTCCATTCCGAGGTGGTGGCTGACGCCGTGCGGCATCCACCGGCGGTGCTGCTGGCCCTCGGGGGACAGCGCTTCCTCGAGCGGCACGGGCAGCAGGCCCCAGCTGTCCAGGCGTTCGGCCAGGACCTTTACGGCCGCAGCATGGACGTCGCGGAACTTGGCGCCCGGCTTGGCAGCTTCGAAGCCGGCGTCGGCGGCGTCGAGTACTGCCTGGTACACCCGGCGCTGGACCTCGGTGTAGGTTCCGTTGACGGGCAGGGTGCGGGTGATGTCGGCGGTGTAAAGGCTTTCGGCCTCCACTCCGCCGTCCAGCAGCAGCAGATCGCCGGCGTGGACGGCGCCGTTGTTGCGGATCCAGTGCAGGACCGTGGCGTTGTTGCCGGACGCGGCAATGGTGTCGTAGCCAAGGTCATTGCCCTCTTCGCGTGCCCGGGCAAAGAAGGCGCCTTCGACGACGCGTTCGCCGCGGGGGTGGGAAATGGCGCGGGGGAGTTCCTTGACCACTTCGGTGAAGCCGTTGACCGTGGCGGCCACGGCGGCCTTCATCTGCTCGATCTCCCATTCGTCCTTGACCAGGCGGAGTTCGGACAGGGCTTCGGTCAGTTCGCCGTCGAGGGCGTCGAGTGCGCTGAGGTCGGCGTTTTCCGGGTCCAGGGCGGTGTTGTAGCGGACGGTATCCACCAGCGCATCAACCATTTCATCGACACTGCGCAGCAGCCGTACCGAGATGCCGCCGAACTGCGGGTCTCCGACGTTGTTGGTGATGGCAGTCTCTGCCTCGTTGAGGTGCCGGGTGGGCAGGCCGATCAGCGCGCTGATCTCCGCCAGGCCGAGCCGGTCGCCGATCCAGAAGGAGCCGTAGCGTGCGTTGGAGTAGAACTCGTCACTGTCCGTGCCCGCGAGCGGGCGGAAGTACAGTACGGCAGTGTGGTTGCCGCCGTCGTCACCCGCACCGGGTTCGGTGGGCTCCATCACCAGCACGGCATCCGGTTCGCGGTCCACGCCGAGGCCGGTCAGGTGCGCAAAGCCGGAGTGCGGACGGAAACGGTAATCCGTGTCGTTCGAGCGGACCTTCAGCGGGCCGGCGGGGATAACCAGCCGTTCCCCGGGGAATCGCTCGGAGAGGGCGCGGCGGCGGCGCGCGGCGAACGGTGCCACGGCGTCGGGTTCGGGAAGTTCGCCGGATTCCGCGGCCCAGCCGGAGGACATGAACTTCTTGAAGGCTTCCGAGGAGGGCCGCTGGGACCGGTTGTTGACCCGGTCTTCGAGCGGCTGGCCTTCGGAGGGCTCGGGCAGGGATGTCGTCGAATTCGCTTCAGTAGTCACCACTCCATCGTCTCACTGCGGCCGGGAGGGGCAAAACACCCAGGGCTACCCGACCTTTCCCCTGCGGACGGACCGGCAGGGAACCTGCCTCCGGAGGCGTAGATTGAAAGCGTGAGAATTGACCTGCACACCCATTCCTGCGTGTCCGACGGCACCGAGCAGCCGGCAGATGTTATCGCCTCCGCGGCGAAGGCCGGGCTGGACGCCATTGCACTGACCGATCACGATACGACGGCGGGCTGGGCCGAGGCCGCCGCTGCCGCGCAGGAGCGCGGCATCACCTTTGTGCCGGGGATGGAGGTGTCCTGCCGCAGCAGCGAGGGGATCAGCGTCCATGTGCTGTCCTATCTGCACGATCCGGCCAATCCGGGACTGCTTGAGGAGATCGCCCGGTCCCGTGCAGCCCGGGTTACCCGGGCAGAACTGATGGTGCAGCGGCTGGCGGAGGATTTCCCCATTGACTGGGAGTCGGTGCAGGAGCAGGTGTCCCCGGGAGCAACCATCGGACGGCCCCACATTGCCGATGCACTGGTAGCCGCGGGCGTGGTCCCGAACCGGTCGGCGGCCTTCAGCGGCATCCTGACCGCGCGGTCGCCGTACTTCGTGGCCCATTACGCGCCGGATCCGGCGCGGGCAGTGGAACTGGTCCGGCAGGCCGGCGGAGTCCCCGTCTTCGCGCACCCGGTGGCGTCCTCCCGCGGCCGGGTGGTGGGGGAGGAGACCTTCGCCGAAATGATCGACGCCGGGCTGCTGGGCGTGGAAGTCAACCACCGGGACAATCCCGAGCAGGGCAGGGAATGGCTGCGCAGGCTCGCGAAGGATAATGACCTGCTGGTCACCGGTTCCAGCGACTACCACGGCACCGGCAAACCGAATCTTCTAGGCGAGTTCACCACAGAGCCGGCAGTACTGGAACGGATAGCCGAGCTCGGAACCGGCGCCGCCGTGGTCGGCCCGTTGCCGCGGTAGTCAGCCGCAGGCGTCCCGCCGTGCCGGCAAAGCGGACGGCGGCGCGGCGCGGACCTTAGGCGCCGGCAGCGGGAAGTGGTGAACCCGTTTCGGCGGAGACCGCGGTGGCCGCCGAACCCAGCCGCCGGGCCATGACGTCGATCGCCTGCGGATTGGCGTCTACGCACACGAACTTCCGGCCCAGCTTGGCCGCAACGGCACCGAGCGTTCCGGACCCGGCGAAGAAGTCCAGGACCCAGTCGCCCTCCCGGCTGCTGGCCGCGACGGCACGCCGAAGCAGGCCCTCGGGTTTCTGGGTGGGATAGCCGGTCTTCTCGCGGCCGGTGGGGGAAACGATGGTGTGCCACCAGACGTCGGTGGGCAGCTTGCCCAGTGCCACCTTTTCGGGTGTCACCAGGCCAGGGGCCATGTACGGTTCCCGATCCACCTCGGCGTTGTCGAAGTGGTACGAATCCGGGTTCTTCACATAGACCAGGATGTTGTCATGCTTGGCCGGCCACCGGTTCTTTGCCCGGCCGCCGTAGTCGTAGGCCCAGATGATTTCGTTCAGGAAGCAGTCCCGGCCGAACAAGGCGTCCAGCATGACCTTCGCGTAGTGCACCTCGCGGTAATCGAGGTGCACGTACAGGGTGCCGTCGTCGGCCAGCAGGCGCCAGGCCTGCGCGAGCCGGGGTTCCAGGAACGCCCAGTAATCCTCGAAGGCGTCGTCGTAGCTGGAGAGCAGGCCCTTGACCGTGCTGTAGCTGCGGCCCTTGAAGCCGATCCGGTCGCCGCTGCCGTCGGCGCTGCGGACCATGGTGGTCTGCTGCCGGCGCTGGGACCGCCCGGTGTTGAAGGGCGGGTCCACGTAAATCATGGTGAAGGAGCCGTCCGGCAGGGTCGGGAGGAACTCCGCGTTATCCGCGTGTACCACCAGCGACCCGCCGTCGGGCGTCCACAAAGGGGTGCTCATGCAGGCCTACGTCGGCGCTATTCGGCGGCCGGGCTGGTCTTGGGAACAACCTCGCCGTTGCGGCGGCGGGTCCGGCTGCGGCGCGGGCGGGCTGCTCCGTCCGCTGCGGGTGCCGCGGTCCGGGCTTCAGCGGTCCGGGTTTCAGCCGGGCGGGATTCCGCGGTCCGTGCTTCGCCGGTCCGGGCCTCGCCGGAGCGGGCGCTGCTGCGCCGCGATCCGTCCCGTGCTCCGCCGCGGGAGTTGCCGCTGCGGGATCCGGCATCCCGGTCGGAACCGGAACGGCTGCCTTCGCGGCTCGAGGAGTTGCTGCGGCCGCCGGATTTGCCGGTCTCGCCGAGGTCCTCGATCTTTTCGGCATCGATGCCCGCATGGGTGCGCTTGTTACGCGGCAGGCGTCCCTTGGTGCCTTCGGGGATATCCAGATCGGTGTACAGGTGCGGGGAGGAGGAATAGGTTTCCACCGGCTCCGCCTGGTCCATGCCCAAGGCCTTGTTGATCAGGCCCCAGCGGGGGACATCGTCCCAGTCCACGAACGTCACCGCAGTGCCCTTGTTGCCGGCGCGGCCGGTACGGCCAACGCGGTGCAGGTAGGTCTTTTCGTCTTCGGGGCACTGGTAGTTGATCACGTGGGTGACGTCGTCGACGTCGATGCCGCGCGCGGCGACGTCGGTCGCTACCAGCACGTCCACCTTTTCATTGCGGAAAGCACGCATGGCCTGCTCGCGGGCGCCCTGGCCCAGGTCGCCGTGCATGGCGGCGACGGCGAAGCCGCGGTCCACGAGTTCTTCGGACAGCTTGGCGGCCGTGCGCTTGGTCTTGGTGAAGATGATGGTGCGGCCGCGCCCGCGTGCCTGCAGGATGCGGGAAACCACTTCGCTCTTATCGAGGTTGTGGGCCCGGTAGACCACCTGGCGGATGTCCTTCTTGGTCAGGCCTTCGTCGTCGGGATCCGCAGCCCGGATGTGGGTGGGCTTGGTCATGTAGCGGCGGGCCATGGACACGACGGCGCCGGGCATGGTGGCCGAGAACAGCAGGGTCTGGCGCACGGCGGGCGTGGCAGCCATCAGCGTTTCGACGTCGGGCAGGAAGCCGAGGTCCAGCATCTCGTCGGCTTCGTCAAGGACCACCAGCCGCACGTTCTTCAGCGAGAGGTGCTTCTTGTTGTAGAGGTCGATCAGGCGGCCCGGAGTGCCGACCACGATTTCGACGCCGGCGGCCAGGGCCTCCGTCTGCGGTTCGTAGGCACGGCCGCCGTAGATGGTGACGATGCGGGCACCGCGCCGGCGGGCGGCGGTGGTGAGGTCGCCCGCCACCTGGACGGCCAGTTCACGGGTGGGCACCACGATCAGGGCCTGCGGTGCGCCGGGGACGGCGAGTTCGGCGTAGCCCTTGTCTTCCGGGCCCACCACCCGCTGCAGTGCCGGGATGCCGAAGCCGAGCGTCTTGCCGGTGCCGGTCTTGGCCTGGCCGATGATGTCGTGGCCGCTGAGGGCAACGGGAAGGGTCATCGACTGGATGGGGAAGGGGTGTGTGATGCCGGCGTCGGCGAGGGACTCGACGATGTCCGACCGGACACCGAAATCGGCGAACGTCAGTTCGGGGATTTCCGCGGCCTCGGCCTTGACGGCCAGAGTATCCGCAACTGTCAGTTCTTCGGTGCTGTCATCGGCAGTGAGGTGACGATCGTCATCAACCTGGGAAAGTTCAGTGTTCAATTAAATACCGTTCAGTTTAGGCAGCGCGGGGGCGCCAGGCTCGACGAGTGGCTGTTACAGCCCATTACGGAGCGGATGGCACGCACGCGGTGCGTCCAGCGGAAGCCGATCGCGGGCTAACAACTGCGGGCCGCCTGTGCTCCATTGGCCACGGCGGCGGCCGAAAATTCAAGATCGCGTAGGGTTTGCGGGTCTGGTCAATACAGCAGCAAAATGACACTTCTCATGCCACTTCAGGTGACAATTCATACGACAGACGACCGGGCATCCAGTTTCTACGTTCCCAGTCTACCTGCCAGCCGCTGATCGCCGCGCATCCGGTGGCCCGGCGCGGTCCCGGCGCGGTCCCGGGCCGCGCCTGCAGGTACGCTGGCGGGTATGACTAACGGGCACCATTCGGATCATCCGGCCGCTCCCGGGGCGGCCCCGCAGCACATCGGCGAGACCTATCAGCGGTTCCTCACGGATCTTTTCGGGGCTATCGCCTACGGCGAGCTGTCGGCGTTTGAACGGATGTCTTCCGATGCCCGGTTTTCCCCCACCCTGCATGACCGTGCCACGCTCGGACGCCTGGCGGTGCATGAATACGCGCATTTCGAGTTGATCTGTGCCCGGCTCAGTGCCATGGGCGCGGACCCCGAAGAAGCCATGCGGCCCTTCCAGCCCTCCGTGGACGCGTTCCACGACCGCACCCGGCCGGCGGACTGGTACGAGTCGCTGATGAAGTTCTACGTCACGGACGCCATTTCCGACGACTTCTACTCCGCGGTGGCGTCCCGCCTGGACGCCGAAACGAACAGCCTGTTCCAGGGCCTCAAGGCCACGGAGCAGCCCGGGGAAATCCTGCTCGGCAGGTTGCGGGAGGCCCTCGCGGATGACCCGCGGCTGGCCTCGAGGCTGGCACTCTGGGGCCGGCGGCTGGTCGGCGAAGCCCTGACCCAGGCCCAGCGGGTCCTGATTGAACGGGCCTTCCTGGGCGGACTGTTCGACGACGGCGGCCAGGACGCCGTCGACGCCGAAATCAAGAAGCTCACGGCGCAGCTGACCCGAAACCACTCAAAACGCATGAGTCTCCTCGGCCTGACGGCTTAGCCGTACACCGGGGCTTTCTCCGGGCAGTGCGGGCAGAGAAAAGGGGCGGTGCCGAAGCACCGCCCCTTTTCCATGTCCAGCACCCGCTGCCGGGCGACGGTTTCCAACGGGACCTACAGGCGCAGGATGCGCTCCGTCTCCGCTGTGTCCGCCTTGGCGCGGCTGCGTCCGATCGGAACGGCCGCCACGAGCGGCGCCAGGATGGACACTGCCACCGGGATGGCCCAGCCGATCCAGTCCGCTTCGAAGGCAGTAACTCCGGCCGCGCGCAGCACCAGCCACGTGATGAGCGCAGCACTCACGGAGATGCCCGGGAGCAGCAGCGCGCCGTAGAGGGCACGGTGGCGGTCCGCAGCCCAGACTGCGAACCCCGCGGCAACTGCGGTCAGCGTGACCAGGATCAGGCTAAGCATGGAAGCGGCGGGTTAGAGGGCGCCGAAACCGACGCGGCGGACTTCCTCGGCACCGATCTCGACGTAGCCGATGGATGCACCGGGAACCACGATCAGGCGGCCCTTGATGTCCTTGAGCCGGAGCAGGGCGCCGTTGGCGAGGGACTGCTCCACTGCGTCGGCAACCTCATCAGCGCTCTGGCTGGATTCGAAGACAATTTCGCGGGCTACATTCTGAATGCCGATTTTTACTTCCACCGTGGTGCCTCCTGATTAACGATTTACGAACTGATCGAAATCTACTCTAGATCTCCTTGGGGAACCGGCTGATTCCGCGCCAAGCTAAACGGTAAACCAGCTCGCTTGCCGCATCGATGTCCAGGCCGCCGTCGGTTTCCAGCCAGTACCGGGCGCTGACCTGCGCCATTCCGGCCAGGGCGCGGCCGAGCAGGGTGGCCTCGAGGTGGGAAAGTTTGGTGTCTTCGGCAATAACGCCGGCAATGCTGTTGGCGAAGCGGGCATTGAATTCCTCAATGCGGGCGCTGACCTCGGCGTCATTGGTGAGGTCGGATTCGAAAACCATCCGGTGCCCCTGGCTGTCCTGCGCCACGAAGCGGAAATAGGCCCGCATGGTTTCCCGGACCCGAAGCTTATTGTCCGTGGTGGAGTTCAGGGCGCTGCGCAGGAACTCCGTCAGCGTATTCAGGTGGTTGTCCAGCAGGGCCATGTACAGCTCGCGCTTGCCGGGGAAGTGCTGGTAGAGCACGGGTTTGCTGACGTGCGCCGCTTCGGCGATCTCGTCCATGGCGGCACCGTGGAAGCCGTTACTGACAAACACTTCCTGCGCTGCGCTTAGCAGCTGCCGGCGGCGTTCCTCCCGGGGGAGTCGAACCGGTTTGCCGGCTGCCTGGTTACTCACTGGTGGACCTCTCAACAGTTCCGGAGCCCTTAGCTGCACGGACAATGACCCTTAGTTTACCCGCGGGTATTCGAAGCGACAGGTCCCACCGCCATACCTGTGGCTTAGATTGGACTTCATGACCTTAGCAAGTGCATCCGCCCCTGTCGGGGAACTACCTGCTTTGGTGGCCCCCGGCGAGGACCTCACCCGCGACGAAACCGAACGCTACTCCCGCCACCTCATCATCCCCGGATTCGGGTCCACGGCACAGCGCCGGCTGAAGAACGCGAGGGTGCTGGTGGTGGGGGCCGGCGGGCTGGGCTCTCCGGCGCTGCTCTATCTGGCTGCGGCGGGCGTGGGCATGCTCGGCATTGTCGACGACGACGTCGTGGATGTCTCCAACCTGCAGCGCCAGGTCATCCACGGCGTATCCGACGTCGGTACCCCCAAGGCGGAGTCCGCGGCCCGCTCCGTGGCGGAGCTGAATCCGCTGGTCGAGGTGGTCCTGCACCGGGAACGGCTAAACAACTCCAATGTCCTGGAAATCTTTTCCGGTTATGACCTGATTGTGGACGGCACGGATAATTTTGCCACCCGCTACCTGATCAACGACGCCGCGGAAATCCTGGGCAAGCCGTACGTCTGGGGGTCGATCCTCCGCTACGACGGGCAGGTCAGCGTGTTCTGGGGCAAACACGGTCCCACCTACCGCGACCTGTTCCCGCAGGCGCCGCCGGCCGGTTCCGTTCCTTCCTGCGCGGAAGGGGGTGTGCTCGGAGTGCTCTGTGCGCAGATCGGCTCGGTCATGGTCAATGAGGCCATCAAGTTGATCACCGGAACGGGCCGGACCCTGCTGGGCCGGGTCCTGGTCTTCAACGCCCTGGAGATGAGCTGGCGCGAGCTGAAGGTCCGGCGGGACCCGGAAGCCCTGCCCGTGACGGCGCTCAGTGATTACCAGGCGTTCTGCGGCATCGCGCCGGCGGAGCCTGCACCCGCCGGGGCGGAAGTGGACGTGGCCGTGCTGCGGGACCTGCTGGCCGAACGCTCGGCCGGGTTCGGGGACTTCGAACTGCTGGACGTCCGGGAGCCGGGCGAACATGACATTGTCCGCATCGACGGGGCCCGGCTGGCGCCGCGGGGTGCCGTGCTGGCGGGGGAGTTCCGGCCGGAGCCGGGACGGCCGGTATACGTGCACTGCAAATCCGGGGTGCGGTCCGCCGAGGTCGCGGCCTACCTGCGCCGCGTCGGCTATCCGGAGGTCTACAACGTCACCGGCGGGATCCTGGAATGGGTACGCCGGGTGGAACCGGAGAAGCCGGTCTACTGATGTTCCCTACGCGGACTTCGTCTCGGCGTCGTCGTCCGAACCGGCGGCGTCCGCAGGGGAACCGGCACCCTTGGCGGGCGCAGCGTCGTCGCTGCGCTCCACCGTGATCCCGTACAGGGCTTCAAGGCCCCGGATGTAGTCCTCCTGCTGGCCGCTTGCGGCCAGTTCCCGGGCGCGCACGGTGGGAACGTGGAGCAGCTGCTTGACCATGCGGCGCATGGCGAACTCCACTTCCTGCGCGGCGCCGGTGCACCCGTGCTGGGCGCGGACCTTCTCCAACTCCGATTCCAGCACGTCCAAGGTGTGCCGGCGCAGGGCGACGATGGCTGAGTCCATTTCGCGGCTGAGCTGCTGCTTGGAAAAGTTCTTCGCGGCATCGGCGACGATGGTGCTTGCCTGCTTCAGCGATTCGGCCTGCTCGGCCGGTGCGGCCAGCCGGACGGATTCCAGGGTGATCAGCTCGACGCCGTCGATCTCGCGGACGGCCGGATCGAAGTCGTGCGTCAGGGCAAGGTCAATGATGATCAGCGGCTTGCCGGCTGCTGCACGGACGCGGCGGACATCTTCGGCGCTGACCTGGCTGTCGCTGCCGCTGCAGCCGATGACGACGTCGGCCCGGGTCAGGGCCTCGGGCAGGGACGAACGGGTCAGGGGCTTCCCGCCGCGGGAGGCCGCGAAGGACTCGGCGCGGTTGGAGGAGGAATAGACACTGATGTCGGTGCAGCCCCGCTCCTTGAGCAGGGCCATGGTGGCGCCGGCGTAGGCACCGGTGCCGAACACGACCACCGACTTCCGGGACCAGTCGCGGTCCTCGGACAGGTCCGTGGCCAGGCCCAGGGCAACCGAAACAATGGAAAGCCCCCGTTTACCGAGGGCTGTAAGGGCGCCGACGTCCTTGGCGGTGCGGGAAGCGGTCTGGAATAAGCGGGTGAGGCCGCCGCTGGCGGTTCCGCTCTCCTGGGCTTCAATCAGCGCACGGCGCACCTGGCCGGCGATTTCGCGTTCGCCTACGACGGCGGAATCCAGCCCCGCGCCGACGGCGAACAGATGCTGGGGAACGGACTCGCCGGTGTTCGTGGCAAAGGAGCGGGATACAAGGTCTTCGCTCATGCCGGAGTGCCGGCTGATTTCTGCAACGACAGCGGAACGGGCGGCTTCAATATCCGCTTCCGAGCCGGTTTCGCAATACACCTCCAGCCGGTTGCAGGTAGCGAGGACAACGGAGCCGGAGACGGCGGTTCCGGAATCGACCAGCGAAGACGAGACCTCGGATGCGCCGGCGCTCAGCCGGGCGACAGTCTCCAGGTCTACGTCGGTGTGCGTAGCAATGAGGGAAAGTAGAACCACAGTAGGTCAATACTAGCCACGCCCGGGAGGATACCTTCAATCGGCCTGCCGGAATTGGCCCTTTAAGGGTGTGAGAAGCGCCACCGCGGCCGCCGGTGGGTGCCCGGTTATGGCTTGTCCCCGATTTTGGGGAGAATCAAGGTATGACTCTTAGCGCCACGCACCCGCTGCTGGACGGCCGCACGGCCGATTCCCCCCTGATCACCGCGTACCGCGGCGGAACCCCCGCCCGCCGCCCGGTGTGGTTTATGCGTCAGGCCGGCAGGTCCCTGCCCGAGTATCTGAAAGCCAGGCAGGGCATCGGGATGCTGGAATCCTGCCTCCGGCCCGAGCTGGCGGCGGAGATTACCCTGCAGCCGGTGCGCCGCCACGACGTGGATGCGGGCATCTTCTTTTCCGACATCGTTATTCCGCTGAAACTGGCCGGCGTGGACGTTGACATCGTTCCCGGCGTCGGACCCGTGCTGGGCAGTCCGGTGCGTACCGCCGCCGACGTCGCCGCCCTCCCGCGGCTGACCGAAGAGGCACTGGAGCCGATCCGGGAAGCCGTCCGGCTGACGGTTGCCGAGCTTGGTTCCAAGCCGTTGATCGGATTCGCCGGCGCGCCGTTCACCCTGGCCGCCTACATGGTCGAGGGCAAGCCGTCCCGCGACCACCTCGGCCCGCGCACCATGATGCACGCTGACCCCGACGCCTGGCAGGCGCTGACCGCCTGGGCCGCCGACGCGTCCGGAATGTTCCTGCGCGCGCAGCTGGAAGCGGGTGCCAGCGCCGGCCAGCTCTTCGACTCCTGGGCCGGTTCCCTTGGCCTGGCCGACTACGTCAAGCACGTAGCGCCTGCCTCCTCCCGTGCCTTGGACCATGTGCGCGGCCTCGGCGCCCCGCTGGTGCATTTCGGCACCGGCACGTCCGAGCTGCTGGTGGCCATGCGCGACGTCGGCGTGGACGTTGTCGGCGTGGATTACCGGCTGCCGCTGGACGAAGCCAACCGCCGCCTCGGCGGCACGACGCCGCTGCAGGGCAATATTGACCCTGCACTGCTGAGCGCACCGTGGGACGTCCTCGAGGCACACGTCCGCGAGGTCCTTGCTGCCGGCGCGGCCGCTCCGGGCCACGTGGTCAACCTGGGCCACGGCGTGCCGCCGGAAACCGACGCAGGCGTCCTGACGCGGGTGGTTGAACTGATCCATTCGGTGGAGCCGTAGGCATGCCCCACCGTTTCCTCACCAAGCCGGAGAAAGCCGCAAAAGCGGAAAGCGCGGCTTCTGACGCCGTCGGCCAGCCCCCGGGCGGTCCCGCCGCCGTCGTTATAGGCGGCGGAATGTCCGGCCTCATCGCGGCCCGGGACCTGCAGCGCGCAGGCGTCCAGGTGACCGTGGTGGAGGCCTCGGACCGGTTCGGCGGCTGCGTGGGCCGGCACGAGGTGGCCGGCGTGCAGCTGGACAGCGGCGCGGAGTCCTTCGCCACCAGGTCACCGGCCGTTCCGGACCTGGTTGAGGAGCTCGGACTGGCGGACGCGGTGGTCCTGCCCAACCCTGCCGGGTCATGGCTGCAGCTGGCGGCCCAGGACCTGCCGTCGGGAGCGCAGCAGATGCCGAGCAGCGGCCTGCTCGGCATTCCCGCAGACCCTCGCCACCCGGACATTGTCCGTGCCCTGGGCCGCGCGGGAGCAGCCCGGGCAGCCATGGACAAGGTCCTGCCGGTGGGTAACCTGAGCCGCCGCCCGTCCATGAGCCTGGGGGAAGTGGTGCGGGCCCGAATGGGCGAAGCAGTGCTTCGCCGGCTCGTCACTCCGGTGGTCGGCGGCGTCTATTCCTCCGACCCCGACGTGCTCGACGTCGACTCCGTGGCTCCGGGCCTGCGTTCCGCCATCTCCCGGCACGGTTCCCTGGGGGCGGCAGTCGGTGCGATGCGCTCGGCGGCGGCGCCTGCCGGTTCGGCCGTGGCCGGGCTCGACGGCGGAATGGGCCGGCTGACCGAGGCGCTGGTCGCCGATCTGGAAACCTCCGGTGCAAGCCTGCGCTCCGGCGTCCGTGCCGAATCCCTGGCAGGGGGTGCCGAAGGGTGGCGGATCCGCTGCAGCGGCGGGCAGGAACTGGCGGCCGACGCCGTGGTGGTGGCGGCCGAAGGTTCGTCAGCTGTGGACCTCCTTTCCACCGCACTGCCCGAGGTGGCGGCCTACCGGCCGCAGCCGGGGCCGGGGGTTGCCCTGGTAACCCTGGTGGTGGACCTGCCGGAGCTGGACGCCATGCCGCGCGGCACCGGCGTCCTGGTGTCCCGGGAAGTGGACGGCATCGATGCGAAGGCAATGACCCACGCCACCGCCAAATGGCAGTGGCTCGCCGATTCCACCGGGCCCGGAACGCATGTGCTGCGCCTTTCCTACGGGCGGGCACTCTCGCCCGAGGAATCCGCCGCGGAACCCCCGCACGTGGACCGCGCGGACGACGACCTCTTCCGGCAGGCCGTGGCCGACGCGTCCGGTCTGCTGCAGGTGGGAATCAAGGCCGACGACGTTGTGGGGTGGGACGTGGTCCGGTGGGTGGGCGCACTGCCCTCCGCCGCCGTAGGGCATAAGGACCGGGTGGACGCCGTCCGCGCAGCCGTGGCCGAATCGCCCCGACTGGAAGCGGTGGGGGCCTGGCTGGCCGGAACCGGACTGGCCGCGGTCACCGCCGACACCCGCACCCGAATGGCAGCGCTGGCCAACGCACTGCTGTGACCTTCCGCACTTTCTACACTTTGTAGAAGTGCGGTGTTTCGACTTACCTATACGCAAAGGGCAGACTGTTAAACATGAGTGAGACGATGGACCGCAGCGCCGCCGGAACGGCCGGCAACGACGAACAGTTCTTTACCCTCTGGACCGTTTTCAAACGGTCCTCCATGCCGAAAGCGCCTGTCTCGAACGGTGCAGTTGATGCGTTCGAGACCCTGACCAAGGACCTGGCAGCCAGCAACGTCACGCTCCGCGGCCTGTACGACGTCTCCGCCATGCGCGTGGATGCCGACGTTATGGTGTGGCTGCACGGCAGCGCGCCGGAAGCGCTGCAGGCGGCCCTGCGGCAGATCCGCCGGTCCGAGCTGTTTGCCGGCACCGAGATCGCCTGGTCCGCCATGGGCGTGCACCGCGACGCGGAGTTCTCCAAGAACCACTGGCCGTCCTTCGCCCGGGGCATCGACCCCGAGACCTGGATCTGCGTTTACCCGTTTGTCCGCTCCTACGAGTGGTACCAGCTGCCCGCCGAGGAACGCGGCAAGATGCTGCGCGACCACGGCATGCTCGGCCGCGAATTCCCCCAGGTCCTGGCCAACACCGTGGCCTCCTTCGCCCTGGGCGACTGGGAATGGATCCTGGGCCTTGAAGCTCCCAACCTGGTGGACCTCGTCGACATGATGCGCCACCTGCGCGCCACCGAGGCCCGCAACCACGTCCGTGAAGAAGTCCCGTTCTATACCGGCCGGCGTATCCCGGCCGCCGAAGTTGCCGAGGTACTCAAATGACATCCGCTGTTTCCAACGAGCCTGCCTTCGACCCCTTTGAGGGCGTCGACGAAAACGGCCGCATGGCCCCGAAGCATTACGACGCCATCCTGCTGGCCTCCTTCGGCGGCCCGGAAGGCCAGGAAGATGTCATTCCCTTCCTGCGCAACGTCACCGCCGGCCGCGGCATCCCTGACGAGCGGCTGGAGGAAGTGGCCACCCACTACCGCGCCAACGGCGGCATCAGCCCCATCAACGAGCAGAACCGTGCGCTGAAGGCTGCCCTGGAAGCAGAGCTGGCACGCCGCGGCGTCGAACTCCCTGTCCTCTGGGGCAACCGGAACTGGGCTCCCTACATCAAGGACGTCCTGCAGGAGGCCTACGACGCCGGCCACCGCCGCATCCTCATGGTCACCACCAGTGTCTACTCCTCGTACTCGAGCTGCCGCCAGTACCGCGAAGACCTGGGCATGAACCTGTTGAAGACCGGCCTGGACAAGAAGCTACACGTGGACAAGGTCCGCCAGTACTTTGACCACCCGGGCTTCGTGGAACCCTTCATCGAAGGCGTCCGCGGGTCCGTGGCGAAGGTCCGCGAGCAGCTGGCGGCCAAGGGCGTGGAAAACGAGAAGATCGAGATCCTCTTCTCCACCCACTCCATCCCCACCGCCGACGCCGAAGCCTCCGGCCCGCGCGACCGGGAGTTCGAAGAAGGCAGCGCCTATGTTGCCCAGCACCTGGCCAACGCCCGCGCCATCATGGACCGGATCCCCGAAGCCGCAGGCCTGGACTGGCAGCTGGTCTACCAGTCCCGCTCCGGCGCCCCGCACATCCCCTGGCTGGAACCGGACATCAACGACGCGATTGCCGAACTGCCCGCCAAGGGCGTCAACGGCGTGGTGATTGTTCCGCTGGGCTTCGTCAGCGACCACATGGAAGTCCTCTGGGACCTCGATACCGAGGCCATGGCTACCTGCCGGGAACTGGGCCTGGCGGCTGACCGCACTCCGACCCCGGGTATCCATGAGACCTTCGTGTCCGGCCTGGTGGACCTGCTGCAGGAACGCACCCTGGAAAACAACATTGCCATCCGCCCCGCCCTGACCGAACTCGGACCGTGGTACGACGTCTGCCGCCCCGGCTGCTGCGCGAACCTGCGCGGCGAAAAGCCGACCATTGCAGGCGCCGATTCCACTGTGGGCGTCCAGTAGTGGCGCACTCGCCCGTCCTGATCGGCACCCGCGGCAGCGCCCTGGCCGTCACCCAAACCACCACCGTGGCCGAGGCCCTGTCCGGGCTCGGCGGCTTCGACGTCGAGCTGGTCCGCGTGCGCACCGAGGGTGATATCAATCGTGCCGCCCTGTCGCAGATCGGCGGCACCGGCGTGTTCGTTGCCGCGCTGCGCGAGTCGCTGCTGCGCGGAGACTGCGATGTTGCCGTGCACTCGCTCAAGGACCTGCCCACCTCCCCGGCGGACGGCCTTGCCCTGGGCGCCATTCCGGAACGGGTGGATGTCCGCGACGTGCTGTGTGCCCGTGACGGACTGACCCTGGCACAGCTTCCCGCCGGTGCGAAGATCGGCACCGGTTCCCCGCGCCGGGCAGCCCAGCTGCGCGCCGCCCGCCCGGACATCGAGATCGTGGACATCCGCGGCAACGTGGATACCCGCCTCGGCCGGGTTGCCGGCCTGGTGGAAGGCGCCCCCGGTGACCTCGACGCCGTGGTGCTGGCTGCCGCCGGCCTGGCCCGGCTGGGCCGCCTGAACATGGTGACCGAGTTCATTGATCCCGCCGTGATGCTTCCCGCCCCCGGGCAGGGAGCGCTGGCAGTGGAATGCCGTGCGGCAGACGCCGTTGAAGGGCAGCTCGCGACGGCACTTGCCGCATATGACCACCGCGAAAGCCGCCTCACGGTGGCAGCGGAACGGGCCATGCTCGGCAGGCTTGAAGCAGGGTGCACGGCTCCGGTCGGTGCGCTGGCCCGGGTCGGAGCCGAAGGCATCACGCTCGAAGCCGTGGTCTGCAGCGACGACGGTACCCGGCTGATGCGCCGCACCGGCGTTGCCGGGCAACTCACCGAAGACGCCGCCCGCGCCTTGGGCGTGCAGGTTGCCGAGGAGCTGCTTGCGGCCGGCGCTGCGCAGCTCACGGACCTGCCTGCCAGCTGATGCCCCGCTTCCGGAGCTGCTGAGATGGCGGCCAGACACAACGGTCCGGACCTCGCCGGACTGAACGTTGTCCTACCACGCACCCCGGACCGGGCTTCGGCCATGGTCCGGGAACTGCAGGACTGCGGGGCGTCGGTGACGCTGATGCCCCTGATCGATTTCCAGTTCCCCGCGGACACCGCACTGCTGGACCGCGCACTGAATTCATTGAAGGCCGGACGGTTCGCCTGGGTGGTCTTCACCAGTGTCACCACCGTGCGGGCCGTGACCCGCCGGTGTGCAGCGCTGGGCATCTGCCCCGAGGCCCTGGTGCCCGCGGACACCCGGATCGCGGCAGTAGGTGCCGGAACGCGGCAGGCCCTGGAAGAAGTCGGCTTCGATATCGATTTCCTGCCGGACACCGACCAGTCGGCCCGCGGCCTGGCCGCATCCTGGCCGGATCCCTCCGGGTCGGATCCGGAGGGCGGCGACCTGCGGGTGCTGCTGCCGCAGGCCGATGTTGCCGACCCGTCCCTGCACGAGGCACTGACCGCCCTGGGCTGGGAGGTCCGCGCCGTGACCGCGTACTGCACGGTGGACTACCCGGCCACCGGCGTACGCTTCACCCCGGCGGTGACCGGGGGAGGACTGCTGGACCCCGAATCCTTCGCCGCGTGGGCACCGGCCGGACGCCGCGCCGTCGTCCTCACCTCCCCGAGCATCGCCCGACGGTTCGTCCGGCGCTGTGTGCCGGTACCGGCCGGAACGCTGCTGGTGGCCATCGGCGACAGCACGGCTGCGCGAATGCGTGAACTGGGTGCGGCGCCGGATGCCGTGGCGAAGCAGCCAACGCCGGCGGGAATAGCCCACGCACTCTCCGTTGCTATGTCTACGGGTCCTACTCCCTAGTTCCCCATCATTACCGGAAGGCAGAACCATCCCCATGAGCTTCCCCCAGCACCGTCCCCGCCGCCTCCGCACCACCCCCGCCATGCGGCGGCTGACCGCTGAATTTCGGCTGGACCCGGCCGAGCTGATCCTTCCGGTCTTCGTCCGGGAGGGCATCACCGAGCCGAACCCGCTCACCTCCATGCCCGGCGTCGTCCAGCACACCATGGACAGCCTGAAGAAGGCTGCTTCGGAAGCGGCAGGGCTGGGCATCGGCGGCATCATGCTGTTCGGCATCCCCGCCGAGCGTGACGCCGTCGGCAGCGCGGGCACCGATCCCAACGGCATCCTCAACCGCGGCATCGCCGCCGTCCGCGGGGAAGTCGACGACGACCTCGTCATCATGAGCGATGTCTGCCTGGACGAATTCACCGATCACGGACACTGCGGCGTGCTGGACGAAAACGGTGTGGTGGACAATGACGCCACCCTGGAAATCTACGGCCGGATGGCGGTGGAGCAGGCCCGCGCCGGCGCGCACGTGCTGGGCCCGTCGGGCATGATGGACGGACAGATCGCCGTCATCCGCCACGCCCTGGATACCGCCGGTTTCACCGACGTCTCCCTGTTCGCCTACGCCGCGAAGTACGCCTCCGCGTTCTACGGTCCCTTCCGCGAAGCCGTGGACTCCCAGCTGAAGGGTGACCGCCGGACCTACCAGATGGATGCCTCGAACCGCCGTGAGGCCCTCCTCGAAGTGGAGCTTGACCTCGAAGAAGGCGCCGACATGGTGATGGTCAAGCCGGCCATGAGCTACCTCGACGTGCTGGCCGACGTGGCCGCCATGTCCCCGGTACCGGTGGGCGCTTACCAGATCTCCGGCGAGTACGCGATGATTGAAGCTGCCGCCGCCAACGGCTGGATTGACCGCCGCCGGGCCATCGAAGAGTCCGTGCTGGGCATCAAGCGGGCCGGCGCCAACATGATTCTCACCTACTGGGCCACCGAGCTGGCGGCCTGGCTGAAGGAAAGCAAGTAATGTCCTCACCTGTCTCCTCGTCCGAAGAACTCTTTGACCGCGCCCGGGCCCTGATGCCCGGAGGCGTGAACTCCCCGGTCCGGGCCTTCGGCTCCGTGGGCGGCACACCGCGCTTCATGGTTTCCGCCAAGGGCCCGTACATCACCGACTCCGAGGGCCGCGAATACGTGGACCTGGTCTGCTCCTGGGGACCGGCGCTGGTGGGCCACTCCCACCCGGACGTCCTGGCCGCCGTCCACGCAGCCGTCGACAACGGACTGTCCTTCGGTGCGTCCACCCCGGCCGAAGCCGAGCTGGCGCAGCTGGTCATGGACCGCGTGCCGGGTGTGAAGCGCCTGCGCATGGTGTCCACCGGCACCGAAGCCACCATGACCGCCATCCGGCTGGCCCGCGGGTTCACCGGCCGGAACCTGGTCATCAAGTTCGCCGGCTGCTACCACGGCCACCTCGACGGGCTGCTCGCCTCCGCCGGCTCCGGCCTGGCCACCCTGGCATTGCCCGGATCGGCCGGCGTCACCGAAGCGACCGCCGCGGAAACCCTGGTGCTGCCGTACAACGACGTGGCCGCCGT
This sequence comes from Arthrobacter sp. zg-Y1110, assembly GCF_025244865.1. Taxonomy (NCBI): domain Bacteria; kingdom Bacillati; phylum Actinomycetota; class Actinomycetes; order Micrococcales; family Micrococcaceae; genus Arthrobacter; species Arthrobacter sp. zg-Y1110. The sequence continues at coordinate 2,596,617 of NZ_CP104272.1, read as the reverse complement.
CGAAAAGGCGTTCGCCGAGCACGGAGCCAACATTGCCGCAGTCATCACCGAAGCCGCCCCGGCGAACATGGGCGTGGTTACTCCGGACGAGGGCTTCAACGCCGCCCTCTCCCGGATCACCGCCGCGCACGGCGCGCTGCTGATCCTCGACGAGGTACTCACCGGGTTCCGCACCGGACCGGCCGGCTACTGGGGCCTGACCGGCGGCGCAGCCGACGCAACGGAACCGTGGACGCCGGACCTGTTCACCTTCGGCAAGGTGATCGGCGGCGGCATGCCCGTGGCAGCCCTGGGCGGCCGGGCCGACGTGATGGATTACCTCGCCCCGCTGGGCCCGGTCTACCAGGCCGGCACCCTGTCGGGTAACCCGATTGCGATGGCGGCCGGCGTCGCAACGCTGAAGGCCGCCACCGCCGAGGTCTACGCCAACGTCGACGCCCGTTCCGCGGAGCTCTCCGCCGCCGTGTCCGCCGAACTGGACAAGGCCGGCGTGGACCACAGCATCCAGCGCGCCGGCAGCCTCTTCAGCGTCGCCTTCGGCACGTCCGCCACCGGCGTGCACAACTACGAGCAGGCCCAGGCGCAGGAAGCCTTCCGGTATAAGCCGTTCTTCCACTCGATGCTCGACGCCGGCGTGTACCTGCCGCCGTCGGTGTTCGAGGCCTGGTTCCTGTCCGGCGCCCATGACGACGCCGCGATGAACCGGATCTACGCCGCGCTGCCGGCTGCCGCCCAAGCCGCTGCTGCGGCCCAGCCGTAAGGCCGGCCCGGCTGTAGCTGGCCTAGCCCAGGACAACGAAAAACCCCGCACCTCCCTTTGAAACGGGAAGTGCGGGGTTTTTGTCGTCCTGCCTTAGAAAGCGGCAGTCACATCGCCGTTCGGCCAGGTCTCTTCAATGAAGGCCTTGGTTTCGGGGGAGTGGAGCAGTTCCTCGAGCTTGTCGATCCGTGCGTCCTTGTTGCCGGTCTTCCAGACCAGGAAGTTGGCGTACGGGTTGTCCTCGGCGGATTCCACCAGCAGGGCGTCGTCGGTGTTCAGCCCGGCTTCGAGGATGTAGTTGCCGTTGATGATGGCGAGGTCCACGGTGGGATCCCCGAGGTCGTTGACCAGCAGCTCAGGATTGTTTTCCTGGAAGTCCAGGTTCTTGAAGTTCTGCTCCTCGGTGAGGGTCAGCACCGAGGAGTCGTCGGCGATGTCCTTCACGAGGTCGGCCTCCTCAAGCATCTTCAGGGCGCGGGCCTGGTTCGAGGGGTCATTGGTGACCATCACCCGGGCGCCGTCCTTGATGGAGGAGACGTCGTCGTGCTTATCGGAGAAAGCGGCGTACGGCTCCACGTGGATGCCTGCGCCGTGCTCGAAGTCGTAGCCCTGCTTTTCCATCTGGGATTCCAGGTAGGGCAGGTGCTGGTAGAAGTTGACGTCGCTGTCGCCGTCGTTCAGGGAGATGTTCGGCGTGACGTAGTCGTCAAACTCCTGGATCTCGATTTCCAGGCCGGTGTCCTCGGCGAGGTTGTCACGGACAAACTCGAGGATCCGGGCGTGCGGGGTGGGGCTGGCGCCCACGGTCAGGGTTACCGGGTTTGCGGGGTCAAGGCTCTCCACGGCGCTGGAGGCGGAATCGGATCCACCGCAAGCCGTCAGCGCCAGAGCCGTGGCCACTGAAGTGGCAACGAGGGTAAGTGCTTTACGCATCGAGTGCGTTCCTTTCACGTGACCCGGGAAGCGGAACTCCGCTGTCCGGGGAAGGTGCAGCTAGCGGCTACTGGCTGCAGATCCGGCAGGGCCGGGGCAGGGCCCCGGACTGCCGAAGACGGAGACTAGACAGAGGTCTTGTCGAATTCGCGGTCCGTGCCGGTGCGGGGATCGGCGGCGGCGTCGGTGACCGCAGTGGCCGGACGGCTGCGCCGGCCGGTGCCCGCGGCGGACCGGTGGTCCACCCGGCGGGAAACGAAATCGCCGGCAAGCTGGATGATCTGCACGAGGGCCACGATGATGATGATCGTGACCACCATGACCTGCGTGTCAAAGCGCTGGACGCCGTAGTTATAGGCCAGTCGGCCGAGACCGCCGCCGCCGACAATGCCGGCCATGGCGGAGTAACCCACGAGGGTTACCAGCGTGGTGGTCAGGGCAGCGACGAGGCCGGGCAGGGCCTCGCGCAGCAGCACCTTGGTGACCACCTGCATCTTCGTCGATCCCATCACCAGGGCTGCATCGATCTTGCCGCCGCTGACGTCGCGGAGCGCGTTTTCCACCAGCCGTGCAAAGAACGGGATGGTCGCGATGCTCAGCGAAACGGAGGCGGCCACGGGGCCGATCGAGGTCCCGGTGATGAGGCGTGCCAGCGGAATCAGGGTGACCATGAGGATGGCGAAGGGCACCGACCGGGTGATGTTGACGATGATGTCGCTGACAATCCGGTTGACGACCTTCATCGGGAGCAGGCCCCCGGGCGCACTGACGTGCAGGAACACGCCAAGCGGCAGGCCGATCAGCAGGGTGAAGAAGCCGGAGATGCCGACCATCTGGAGGGTTTCCAGCACGGCTTCGGGCAGTGCCTTGGTGATTCCGGGGTTGTCGAAGAGTCCGGTCAGGAAGTTCATGCTGCCACCTCCACGGTGACGCCCTGCAGGGCGAGGTATTCATGGACGGCGGCCATGTCGGTGTGCGTGTCCAACTGGATGCGCAGCCGTCCGAAGCGGGTGCCGGCCAGCAGCTCGACGCTGCCGGCAAGGACGTTTACATCGGTGTCGAACCGGCGGGTGAGCGCGGAAAGCACCGGGTCCGACGTGGTCTGGCCCGTGAAGAGCAGTTCCAGGACCGGGCCGCCGGGCGACGGCGGCGTTACGGGCAGCGGGATCAGCTGTTTGGCCAGCCGGCCGCGCAGGTCGGAGGCAACCTCGCGCAGCGGGCCGTGTTCCACCACCCGTCCTGCCTCGAGCAGGGATACCGAATCGCAGATCCGCTTCACCACGTTCATCTCGTGCGTGATGATCAGGACCGTCAGGTCCAGGCGGCGGGTGAGATCGGAAATCAGGTCCAGGATGTCGTCCGTGGTGCTGGGGTCCAGGGCCGAGGTCGGCTCATCGCAAAGGAGCACATCCGGATCGGAGGCCAGTGCCCGGGCGATGCCCACGCGCTGCTTCTGTCCGCCGGAAAGCTGGGCGGGGTATGCTCCGGCGCTGCCTTCGAGGCCAACGAGGGCCAGCAGTTCCTTTACCCGGGCGTCGATGACGCTCTTCTTCGTGCCCACCAGCTCCAGCGGGTGGGCGATGTTTGCGGCGGCGGTGCGGGAGTCCATGAGGTTCGCGTGCTGGAACACCATGCCGATCCGGCGGCGGGCCGCGCGGATCTCGGAGTCCTTCACAGCGGTCAGCTCACGGCCGTCGATGGTGACCGAGCCCGACGTCGGCCGGTCCAGCAGGGTCAGGCAGCGGACCAGAGTGGACTTTCCGGCACCGGAGTGGCCGATGATCCCGTGGATCGAACCCTTGGGCACGCTCAGGCTCACGCCGTCCAGTGCAGTGACCATGCGGTCGCCCTGCCGGTAGACCTTGCGAAGGTCGGTAACTGTGATCATTCGTCCTCGTCATATGCGTTCAATGGCCGGACCGGAGCATGGGGAAAGGGGCACGGTTCTGTGCCGTGCCCAAATGCCGGCTGTGCGGAGGGTGCCTGCCAATCTCGTGGCGCGAGACGGTACGCGCGCGTAAGAACGCGGGTACGCCTGGGGCGCCATCAGCGCCAAACACAGTTACCAGTATCGCATGTTGGCTGCCGCGCTCCGGCCAAAGTGACGGCCCGTGAAGGAGCCGGGACGGCAGCCGCGGAAGGGTCAGGCCGGGTCGAGGACGGACCCGGGCGCGTGGTCCGGCGCGGCACGGAACGGCCAGCTGCCGTCGATCACGGCTTCCGGTTCCCGGCGCCGGAGGTATTCCTGGAAGCTGGCAGCCTGGGCTGCGGCCCAGCCGACCTGGGACTCGTGGAGGGTGCGCGCATCGCACTGCAGTTCCGGATACTTCGCGGCCATGACTGCTGCCACGGAAAGGGTGGCCGCGACGTCGGCCGCTGAGGTATGCGCATTCTCGAACCCCACGCCGTAGTGCTCGGCCATGGCGGTGAGGGTGCGCTTGCCGCGGCGGAACCGGTCCACCTGCTTGTCCAGGATGTACGGGTCGATGACGGGAACCGGATGGGGAGCCGTGAGGCCGAAGCGTTCGCATTCGCGGGCCAGGACCGTGAAGTCATAGCAGGCGTTGAAAGCCAGGACGGGAATGCCTGCTGCGAACATGCCGGCCAGCACCTCGGCCACCTCGGCCGTGACGGCGGCAGGGTTCCCGCCCTCCGCCCGGGCGCGTTCATTGGTGATGCCGTGGATGGCTGCCGCCTCGGCGGGGATCGGGATCTCGGGGCAGGCCAGCCACTCGTGGTGCTGCAGGGTTTCGCCCCGGCCGTTGACCAGGATGATGGATGCGGTGACGATCCGCGCGGTCTGCGGGTCCCGGCCCGTGGTCTCCAGGTCGAAGGCCGCCCGGGGAAGTTCATGCCAGCTGTTCATGCCTCAAACCTATCGGGGAGCGGTGACATTCCCGGGATTGGCGGCGGCGCCGCCGGCGTCGGTACCCTACTGGATATGCGCAGGGACTACGCCGACGCGGTGCTGGCTGTGGCCGATCTCATACCGCCCGGACGGGTGCTCTCCTATGGGGACATTGCCGAACTGCTCGACGCCGGCGGCCCGCGGCAGGTGGGCGCAGTAATGTCCGCACGCGGCTCCGAGGTGTGCTGGTGGCGGGTCCTGCGGTCCTCGGGACAACCCCCGCGCTGCCATGAAGGGCGCGCCTGGGAACACTACCGGCTCGAGGGCACCCCGGTGCGCGGGACGGCGGACGACGACGGCGCGGGCTACCGGGTGCGGATCGAAGCCGCCCGCTGGCAGCCCGACGAGGCGGAATGGGACCGTTTGGACCGCCTGCGGACCGGTCTGCAGAACACCCTGCGGGTCGCCCCGGAGACGCCGGACTCCACCGGCCGGCAACCACCGGGGGCACCGATATCAGGAATGTCGGAGGGACATGATGAAGTGGAACCATGAGCGTTGAACTCCAACTCGTCGGTCCGGCTGCAAGCGCATTGTCAGCGCCCCGGCTCAGCGCAGACCAGCAGGCCGTGGTGGACCTGCCCACGGGCAGCGGCCCCGTGCTCGTCCTCGGAGCGCCGGGAACCGGCAAGTCCACCGTCCTGGTGGAAGCCGCCGTCGCACGGATTGAACGCGACGGGCTTGATCCTTCCCATCTGCTGATGCTCGCCCCGTCACGGCTTGCCGCTGCCGGCCTGCGGGATGCGCTCTCGGCACGGCTGCAGGGAACCCTGAGCACCGCGCCCGCCCGCACCTGGGCCTCCTACGCCTTCGACCTGATCCGGCGCGCCAAGACCGAAGGCCGCCTGCCCTACATCACGCGGGCTCCGAAGCTGCTCTCCGGCGCCGAACAGGACGTCATCATCAAGGAACTGCTGGCCGGGCACGGACAGCAGGGGGTGCCGGAACTGCCCTGGCCGGACAGCCTGGACCTTGCCCTGGGGACCCGCGGCTTCCGGCAGGAAATCCGCCAGCTCTTCGACCGCGTCATTGAGTACGGCATCTCCGCCGAGGAGCTGCGCGAGCTGGGACAGCGGCACGGCCGTCCGGACTGGGTGGCCGCCGCGGAACTCTACGCCGAGTACCGGGACGTCCTGGACCTGCGCATGCCGGAGTCCTTCGATCCGGCAGGCATTATCACTTCAGCCCTCAACATCCTGCACTCGGATCCGGAATTCCTGGCCGCCGAGCGGGAACGCCAGCAGCTGGTGCTGGTGGATGACCTGCAGGAAGCCAACCCGGCCATCCACAGCCTCTACGCGCTGCTCGCCGGCACTGGGGACTCCATCGCCGCCGCCTGCCCCGACACCGTGGTCCAGGGCTTCCGCGGCGCCCGCCCGGATCTGGTGGGCCAGCTGGGCAGGCATTTTAACGGCCGCCTCCAGACCAGCGTCCTGACCACCTCACACCGGCTGACCGGTTCGCTGGCGGGAGCCTGGACCCGGACGGCCTCACGGATTTCCGTGGTCGGCTCCCTGCCGTCCTACCGGACCGCCGTGGCCGATGCCCGGTTCATCGGGAAAGCGCCGGCGAATGTTCCAGGCGGCGGCGGAACCCCCGACGACGCACCGGGCCCCGACGCGCCGGAACCCGATGCCGCTCCGGCGGCGGGTACTGCCGAGGCCCATGTGGTGGACACCCCCATGCATGAGCAGCGTTACGTGGCGCAGCGGATCCTGGAAGCGCAGCTGCTGCAGGGCCGTTCGCTCGAGGACATCGCCGTCATTGTCCGGACCGGCGCCCAGCTGGCTGCCCTCCAGCGCTACCTCACCGGCCAGGGGATCGAAGTCAAGGTCCCCGTCGCCGAACGGGCGGTCCGCGATGAAGCCGCCGTCCGCCCGCTGCTGGACGCGTTCGCCGTCGTGCTGGATCCGGAGCTGCTGACTCCCGAGCTGGCAGTGTCCCTGCTGACTTCACGGATCGGCGGCGCCAGCACGCTGGAACTGCGCCGGCTGCGGCAGGCCCTGCGCCGGGAAGAGCGCGGCGCCGGCGGCGGACGGACCAGCGACGTACTGCTGGTGGAGTCGCTGCTGGACCCGGAATCGGAATCCGGCCGGGCCCTTGCGGGCCTGAGCTGGGATGCCCGCCCGGCCGCCCAGCGCATTTCCGCCATGCTGGCCGCTGGCCGGACAGCGGTCCAGGAGCCGGGAGCCACGGCGGAGACCGTCCTGTGGGCTTTGTGGTCCGTTTCCGGCTGGTCCAAGCGCTGGGCGGAAACGGCGCTGTCCGGAGGTCCGGGCGCCTCCCGCGCGGACCGGGACCTGGACGCGATCATGGCCTTGTTCCAGACCGCGGAACGCTATGTCGACCAGCTGCCCGGCTCCACCCCGGCCCAGTTCCTGGATTACCTCACCAGTTCCGAGCTGCCCATGGATACGTTGGCCGCCCGTGCCCAGCGCCGCGAGGCGGTGGAGCTGCTTACCCCGGCCAGTGCTGCCGGCCGGGAATGGCCGATGGTGATAGTCGCCGGCATCCAGCAGGATGTGTGGCCCAATCTGCGCCTGCGCGGTGAACTGCTGGGCAGCGGCGAGCTGGTGGCAGCCGTCGAGCACGGCGACAATTTCCGGGCACACCGCAGCCCGTTGACACTCATGCAGTCCATCCGCTTTGACGAACTGCGCAGCTTCTCCACCGCTATTTCGCGTGCCCGCGAAGTACTGATCTGCACGGCCGTCTCGTCCGAAGACGAGCAGCCCTCGTCCTTCCTGGACCTCGTGGCACCGCTGGAACCGGGGGCGGAAAAACGGCAGCGCACCGAAGTCCTGCGCCCGCACACCCTGCGCTCGCTGGTGGCGGAACTGCGCCGTTACGCCCAGCAGCCCGCGGAAGATCCGGAAGCAGCCGCCGAAGCCGTCCATCACCTGGGGACCATGCTGAACCATCCCGTTCCGGTCCCCGGAGCCCATCCGGAGCAATGGTGGGGCCTCGCGCCGCTGTCCAGCACCGCTCCGATCCTGCCCCCGGATGCGCGGATCCCGGTCTCGCCCTCCAAGGTCGACGCCGTGCTGAAGTCGCCCCTGAGCTGGTTCGTCTCCGCTGCGGGCGGCGAGCAGGCCACCGACTTCGCCCGTTCCCTGGGCACGCTGGTGCATTCCATTGCGCAGGACATGCCCGACGCCGCCGGCAGTGAGTACGTGCAGGAGCTGCAGAAACGCTGGCCGTCCCTGGGCATGAAGGACAACTGGGAGGGCCAGATGGACTACCAGCGGGCCGAAACCATGGTCCGCAAGCTCGCCGAATACGTCCTCACCATGCGCCGCAGCGGCCGATCCCTCGTCGCGGTCGAAAAAGACTTCGAGGTGGAACTGCCGGTGGAGATCGACGGCGCCGTCCGCACCGCCCTGCTGCGCGGGCAGATCGACCGGCTGGAAGCCGACGAGCACGGCCGGCTGTTCATCGTGGACCTGAAGACCGGCAAATCGGCCCCGAAAAAGGACGACCTGCAGGGCCACCCGCAGCTGGCCGCCTACCAGGAGGCGGTGCGGGAAGGTGCGCTGCCGGACGCCCCTGCGGTGCCCGGCGGAGCCGCCCTGGTGCAGCTGGGCACCACGAACAAGGGTGTTTCCGTCCAGGAACAGCCGCCGCTGGATCCCGATGACACCACAGCGCGCGATATGGTCCGCAGTGCGGCGGCCCTGATGTCCGCCGCGTTCTTCGAGACCGTTCACGACCCGGGCCGCAGCGGTTTTGGCGGGAACGGCTGCCGGCTGCCCGAAATTTGTCCCATCTGTGCTGAAGGAAAGCAGGTCACCGAGTGAGTGCGCCCGTAACGGTACCGGGGGAGCTGCCGGAAGCGGCGCCCGTTCCGAAGTACTCCGCCCGGGAGCTGGCGGAACTGCTGCACACCGATCCGAATTCGCCGGTGCAGTACCCCACTGAGGACCAGGCCGGAATCATCGAAGGTCCCCTCGAACCCCTGCTGGTCATTGCCGGTGCCGGGTCGGGCAAAACCAAGACCATGGCGGACCGGGTTGTCTGGCTCGTGGCCAACGAACTGGTCCGGCCCGAACAGATCCTCGGGGTCACCTTCACCCGCAAGGCGGCCGGCGAGCTGGCCACCCGCATCCGCGCGCGCCTGAACCTGCTCTACCACCAGCTCGACGCCGGACCCGGCGGAGCAGCGGACCCGGACACTGCCGGCGGCGGCGAGGAACGGATGGAACCAAGCGTTTCCACCTACCATTCCTACGCGAACGGCATCGTGAACGACTACGGCCTGCGGATCGGCGTCGAACGCGATTCCGTCATGCTCGGCGGCGCGCAGTCCTGGCAGCTGGCCAATGAAGTGGTGGAAGCCTATTCCGGGGAATACGAACACTTCACCGCAGCCAAGTCCACCCTGGTCGGCGCGGTGCTGCAGATGGCCGGCGAATGCTCCGAACACCTGCGCACCCCCGCCCAAGTACGCGCCGAGCTCGAAGCCCACGTGGCCGCGGTGACGGCCCTGCCGTATCAGTTCGGCAAGCCGAAGGAACCCACCCAGGCAGCCAGGAAGCTGATCAACCGCCTCCGCACGCGCATCTCCGTGACCGAACTGGTGGAAGCGTACCGGCAGGCCAAGGCGGAACGCCGGCAGCTCGACTTCGGCGACCTCGTGGAACTGGCCGCCCGGATTGCCGCCACCATCCCCGAAGCCGTGGAAATGGAGCGCGCCAAGTTCAAGGTGGTGCTGCTGGACGAGTTCCAAGACACCTCCCACGCGCAGATGGTGCTTTTCTCCAACCTGTTCGGCGACGGGCGTTCCGTCACCGCCGTGGGTGACCCGCATCAGTCCATTTACGGGTTCCGCGGGGCCTCGGCCGGCCAGCTCGGCACCTTCCGGGAGAAGTTCCCGCTGTTCACCGACACCGGCCGGGAACTGGCGCCGCTGGCGAACCTGTCCGTCGCCTGGCGGAACTCCACCTCCGTGCTGGCGGCAGCCAACACCGTCTCCACCCCGCTCAACGGGGTTGCCCCGTGGCTTAAGCACCAGCGCCTGCCGCACGTACCCGAGCTGCAGGCCAAGCCCAACGCCCCCGTGGGCGAGGTGTATCTGGGCCGCTACCTCTGTGATGTCTCGGTGGAGCCGGGCAAGGGCACGCCGGAACGGATCCTGGGGGAAGCCGAGGCCGTAGCTGAGCAGGTGGCGTTCCACCGCAGCCGCAAAGCGGAGCTCGGCGGGCACGATGACCGCGGGAAGGAACTGACGCCCACGGTGGCGGTGCTGTGCCGGGGGCGGAAGCAGTTCGAACCGATCCGCAAGGAACTTGAGCAGCGGGGGATTCCGGTGCAGATTGTCGGCCTGGGCGGACTGCTGTCCACCCCGGAAGTGGTTGACCTGCTCGCTGTCCTGCGGGTCCTGGGTGACCCGGGGCGTTCCGATTCGATGCTGCGGATCCTGGCCGGAGCCCGGTGGCGGATCGGGCCGGCGGACCTCATGGCACTGGCTGACTGGTCCCGGCACCTGGTCCGCGTCCGTGAACGGGCCGTGCGGGTTGCCGACGCTGCGGATATCCACGGCCCGGACGAAGGGCCGGACCTCGTAGTGGAGGCGGATTTGGTGGAGGCCGGCAGTCTAGTGGAAGCCGTGGACTCACTGCCGCGTCCCGGCTGGGTGTCCAACGCCGGAAGGTCCCTCTCCGAAGAGGGGCTGAAGCGCCTGACCCGGCTGCGGAACGAGCTCCGGGACCTGCGCGGTTTTGTCGGCGAGGACCTGACCACGCTGATCGGGGAAGTGGAACGCCGGATCCTGCTCGACATCGAGGTCGCCGCCAAGCCCGGGGTGAGCCTGCACGAGTCCCGGCGGAACCTCGACGCCTTCATCGACGCCGCAGCCACCTTCAGCTCGTCCGCCGAACGGGTGGATCTGGCCGCGTTCCTGGCGTGGCTGGAAGCGGCCAACTCCGAGGAAAACGGCCTGCCCGTGACGCCGCTTGAGCCGAGCCGGGAAGCGGTCCAGCTCCTCACGGTCCACGCATCCAAGGGCCTGGAATGGGACATCGTGGTGGTTCCGGGCCTGAACGAAGCCTCGTTCCCCAATGACAAGGATTCGCGCTGGAGCAGCGGTGACGCTGCCATCCCGTGGACCCTGCGCGGCGACAGCCTGGACCTGCCGCAGTGGGACTGGGAACAGGTAGACCAGAAGTCCTGGCTGGAAAGCGAAAAGCTCTTCAGCGAAGATGCCAAGGGCCATGCGGAACGTGAGGAACGCCGGCTGGCCTACGTGGCGTTCACCCGCGCCAAGTCCGTGCTGATCTGCACCTCCTCCGCCTGGGGCGGGGGACGGTCCAAACCACTGGCACCCTCGCGGTACCTGCAGGACCTCTACGACCTGGAGCAGTCCGGAGCATCGGGTTACCGGCTCCTGCACTGGGTCCTGCCCGAGGACGAAGGGACGGAAAACCCGGCCAACGCCGAGGCGGAACGGGCAGTCTGGCCGGTCGACCCGCTGGGACCGCGCCGGCAGGCAATGGAGGCCGCAGCGGAAGCCGTGCTGGAATCGGCCGGCAGCCGGGCGGCAAAGGCCCGGAACTTGGACGGGACCGTGGGAGAGGGGCCGGGCCAGGGAGAAGAACGCCTGCCCGGGCAGGATCCCGAGCCTGCTGATACCGCTGCTGCGTCCCTGATCGGGCGCTGGAGCCGCGAAACGGAACTGGTGCTGGCGAGGCACCGTCCGCCGAACGAGGTGGTGCAGGTGGAACTCCCCGCCCACATTTCGGCATCCATGCTGGTGGATCTGAAGGACAACCCGGCGGAGGTTACCCGGCAGCTCCGCCGCCCGGTTCCCCGGCAACCGGGCATGGCCGCCCGCAAGGGCACCGCCTTCCACGCCTGGGTCGAGGAGTTCTTCGGTGCCAGCGGCATGCTGGACATCGACGAATACCCCGGGGCCGCCGACGCCTATGTGGATGAGGCCTATCAGCTGGAAGACATGATTGCCACGTTCGAGGCCTCGGACTGGGCGCAGCGGACGCCGGCCTTCATCGAAGTGCCGGTGGAGACCAAGGTGGACACCGTCGTCGTCCGCGGCCGGATTGACGCCGTGTTCCAGGACGCGGACGGCACGTGGGACCTCATCGACTGGAAAACCGGCGCTCCGCCGTCGTCGCAGAAGCTCGATGTGCGGTCCGTGCAGCTCGCCGTGTACCGGCTGGCCTGGGCACGGCTCAAGGGGGTTCCGCTGGAGCAGGTACGGGCTGCCTTCTACTATGTGGCCGCCGACAAGCTGGTCCGGCCGTACAACCTGGCCGGCGAAGACGAACTCGAGGAGATCATCCGGGAGGCAGCAAAAACCCCGTCCGCCGGATACTGATTCGGCGGACGGGGTTCGGGGAGCTGGACCGGAAGGGCGGATCAGGGAACGGCACGCCGAAGCGTGGCATAGGACGTGAGGGCAAGCAGTGCACCGGCAGCCAGCAGCCAGCCGGCCAGCGACAGGGGCGTCAGCTGCACTATCCAGCCGCCGACCGAAGGCCAGGCCTCCCGCCAGGTGATCAGGGCGATAACTCCCAGCAGGACGGCGCCGGCACCCACCAGCGCTGCCGTGAGTCCAATCGTCCGCCACCGCTTGTAGATGGTCGAACTCCAGAAGCCCAGCAGGAACAGCAGGATGGCGACCGCGAAATAGAAGAGGATCTGGCTGTACCAGGTGCCCTCGGCAATCCACGGGATGGCGAAGATGGCGCCCCTCATGCCCCAGCCGTCGGTTGCCTGCTCCACCAGGCCCAGTACCCAATACAGGACCGCGAGAGCCAGGGCGACCAGGGAGAACAATCCGATGGTGCCGATGTAGAAGGCACGCCGGCTGACGCTGAGGGCCTGCGAGAAGGGGAAGAGCAGGGTCATGGCCTGGATGCCCAGGGCAAAAAAATACCACATCACGGCCTGCCCGGAGCCCGAAATGACGTTCGAGGCGTCGTCCGGGATCATCGCGAAGATGGCCAGCGAAATCAGTGTGGAGGCAGCCAGGATAATCAGCGGAATCCACAGGTAGATCCATTTATTGGTCAGCTGCATTCGCGCCACGGCTACTGCACGGTTCATTGGAACGCCTCCAGGCTGTCTGTTGCCGCAGTGCCGGACGGCTTCTCTACGCCATCGGCCTGCAGGGTCTTGCGGACAATGAGTTGCTGCAGGGATACCGGGGTCAGCTGCAACCCAAGCTCTGCGGCCTCCCGGCGCCCGGCGTCGTCCAGCCGGTGCTCTACGGTCACCGAGGCAAGGGACCCCAGGGATTCGCGGTGCAGCACCGGGTACCCGGTGATGAAGGACTCGACGACGTCCGCAGTTCCGGTGATGGTTACGGCGCTGCCCCTGATGTTCTCTGCATCGTCATCCAGGACAATCCTGCCGTTGTCGATCACGATCACGTGCTCCAGGAGAAGGGCCACTTCGTCGATCAGATGCGAGGAAAGCACGATGGTGCGGGGATGCTCTGCGAAGTCTTCAACCAGCCGGTCGTAGAAAATCTGCCGGGCCACGGCGTCGAGCCCCAGGTAGGGCTCGTCAAAGAAGGTGATTTCCGCCCGTGAGGCCAGTCCGAGAACCACTCCGACGGCGGAAAGCTGGCCGCGGGAAAGCTTCTTCAACCGGCGCTTGACCGGCAGGTGGAATTCTTCCGCGAGCGAGGCGGCGAACCCGGCATCCCAGTTGGGATAAAGAAGCGCGGCGGATGCAAAAGCGTTGGCCGCGGTGAAATCGTCCGGGTATTTCTGTGATTCGCGGACGAAGCACAGCCGTTGCAGCACCCGGTCATTTTCGAAGGGGTGTTCCCCGAAGACCCGTACCTCGCCGGAAGACTCAAAGCCCTGGGCCGTGAGGATGGACATCAGGGTGGTCTTGCCCGCTCCGTTGCGTCCGAGCAGCCCGTAAATGCGGCCGCCGGAGATATCCAGGTCAACGTTGTCGAGCGCTAGCTGGTCCCGGTAACGGCGCGTAAGGTTCCGGGTTTCTATCACGTTCGTGGTGCCGGCAGTCATGGCGCCATGCTCCCTTCGGTGTCGACGGCACTGCGCTGAATCAATCCGGCGAGCTGGGTGCCGTCAATACCCAGCTTCCGCGCTTCGATTGTCAGCGGACGGACGTACTGCTCGTAGAACTGTTCCCGCCGCTTTTTGAGGACGGCTTCCCTGGCTCCGGGCGCCACGAACATGCCGATGCCCCTGCGCTTATAGAGGATGCCCTCATCCACAAGGAGATTGATGCCCTTGGCCGCCGTCGCCGGGTTGATCCGGTAAAAGGCTGCGAACTCATTGGTGGAAGGCACCTGGCTTTCCTCCTTGAGGGTTTCGTCAAGGATGTCGCCTTCGACGCGTTCGGCGATCTGTTGGAAGATCGGCCTGCTGTCATCTATCAAAGCGGCTCCTGTGTTTTCGTGCCGGGGACCCAAGTCCCCGGTTCACTACTTGCTTAGTTCGTTACTGATGTAACTAACCTAGGGCAGGAGCCGGGACATTGCAACAGCTTCTAAAAGAAAAACGGTGCCCCGCCGAAAATCGGGCGGGGCACCGGAGTGCGGTCGTGCGGAGCTATTTGTCCGGAACCGGGGTCAGCGGGAGGGCCGTCGTTTCGGTGCCCGGCTGGCTCTTGTCGGACTGCCCGTCGCGGGAAGCGCTGTCACCGGAAGCGTTGTCCGCCGCGGCGTCGGTTTCCGGATTGTTCCCGGAGCCAGTGGCCACGCCGGAAGCTGCGGCTTCATCCGCTTCGGCTTCCCCGGGTGTTCCCTCGGCGGGGGACAGGGTTCCCCGCACGCTCTCATCAGGTTCGCGGCGGTCCGTGGCCGCTGCGGTTTCGGTGTCGTTTTCCGTGTCGAACCCTGTTTCGGTACCGACCACGCGGCTGACGCTGCCGGTGTCCGGGCCGGCGTCGTTAGCGCCTGACGCCGTGGGTGCCGCGTCCGGGGCAATGGGGACAACGGTAACCTTGGCGGCAGCCGGCCGGACTGCCGCCGCGGCCGCGGCTTCGGCTTCCGCGGCCCGGGCGTCCGCAGCGCGGGCCTGGCTGTCCCGCCGGTCAGACGCTTCCTGCGCCAGTACGTCTTCTTCGAGGGTGCCGAGCATCTCCACGGCTTCGTCGACCATGGTGGAGTTCTCTGCGGCGACGCCGCGCACCAGCCACTGCGCGAGGGCGAATTCCGCAGACAATGCTGCCCGGCGGATCAGGTGCGGATCCTCGGGATCGTTGCTGGCTTCCAAATAGGCCGCGTGCACGGTCTCCGTGAACCGGGGATCGTTGGCCGCGATCAACCAGGCGAAATCATCTGCCGGGTCGCCCACCCGGAGATCGGTCCAGCCGGTCACCGCGCTGACCCGTTCGCCGGTGAGCAGGATGTTGTCTTCATGCAGGTCGCCGTGGACCACGGTGGGCTTGAAACGCCACAGCGAGACGTCTTCCAGTGCGTGCTCCCAGCGCCGCAGCAGTACGGCGGGGATCTTGCCGGTGGTGGCCGCCTGGTCCAGCTCATTCAGGCGCCGCTGCCTGAACTCGTTCGCGCTGTAGCTCGGCAGGTCCGCGGAGGTAACCAGCTCCCGGGGAATGGCATGGATCGCGGCCATGGCCCGGCCGATCTCCGTGGCGACGGAACGCCCGGCCGTCACCAGGGCATCAATGCTCCGGAGGGCGCCCGGAAGGTGGGAATAGACAAAAGTGCAGAGCTCGCCCTGGCGGACGGTGCCGGCAACATAGGGCAGGGCAAACGGCAATTCGGCCCTCACCGCCGGGACAAACGTGCGCAGGACCAGCAGTTCGGTCTCCAGGCGCATACTGGCCTCGAGGTGTTTGGGGGACCGGACGCGCCACCGGCGCCCGGCGTCGTCAATCAGCAGCGCCGCGTCAAAATCGGCAGCGTCGTCCGGGGAACCGGCAACGCCGGTAGGGGTCAGCCCTGGGACGGCAGCGCTGGCCATTGCAGCCAATTCCATGGGGGTCCGTTTCACATCTTCAACCGTATGGGCAGATGTGGTCCGAATAACCATTGCCGGGCGGCGAGTCGTCCAAACCGTGAGGAAAACCTCAGACCGGGCACGGCGCCGGGGGCCAACTACAGTTTGGGGGGAGGGAGTCAGTACGGTAGGTGGTATGAGTATCCCGGCACCGGCAGCAGAAGCAACTCCATTGGGTTTATTACCGCTGGCGCGCACGGCCGTGGACCGGGGCTCCGAGCGCCGCGTGGCACCGGATCTCTTCGAAACCATCCGTGCCGACGTCGGAACCCGGGTCATGTACCTGGCTTCGGGCCGCACCCTCGTCCGCGACGGCGCCCTGGTGCTCTTTGAACCGCCTGCGGCGGGCTTTGGCGACGTTCCCGTCTATCTGGGCCGGACGCTTGAAGATGCGCAGGTGCCGCTGGGAACCGACGTCGTGCTGGTGACCCTGCCCGAACCTGATGAAGCGCTCGCCGTGGACGGCGCCGCCTGGGTGAGCCTGCGTGAAGCCGCAACCCATCTGGGTGCCTTGGACGCAGGGCTGTTCGTCGAGGCAGCTTCCATCGCCAACTGGCACTCCGTGCACACCCACTGCCCCCGCTGCGGTGCACGGACTGTTCCGGAGCAGGGCGGCTGGGTCCGCCGCTGTCCCGAGGACGGCAGCTCACACTTCCCGCGCACCGACCCCGCCATCATCGTTGCCGTTATTGACGAGCACGACCGTATCCTGCTTGGCTCGGCAGCTGCCTGGGCGGGGAACCGGTATTCCACCCTGGCCGGATTCGTTGAGCCCGGGGAATCGCTGGAGGCCGCCGTCATCCGCGAGGTGGCTGAAGAGTCCAACGTGGTTGTCCACAGCCCGCAGTACCTCGGTTCGCAGCCGTGGCCGTTCCCGTGTTCACTCATGCTGGGCTTCACCGCCCGCGCACAGAACGCGGATGCGAAGGCCGACGGCGTCGAAATGTCCGATGTCCGCTGGTTCAGCCGGACGGAACTCACCGATGCCGTGGCCAGCGGCGAAATCACCATTGCAGGCCCCATATCCATCGCCCGTAACCTGATCGAGCGCTGGTACGGCGGCACCATAACCGAACCGGAGGCCAACGCCCGCGCATGAGCAGTGAATCACCAGAAGCACGAATCCTTGCAGGGCTCGACGACGAGCAGCGGGCAGTAGCCACCACCCTCACCGGCCCCCTCTGCGTCCTGGCAGGTGCCGGTACCGGTAAGACCCGTGCCATCACGCACCGGATGGCCTACGGCGTGGCCACCGGCGTCTACAAGCCGCAGCAGGTGCTCGCGGTTACCTTCACGGCGCGGGCCGCAGCGGAAATGCGCACCAGGCTCCGGGACCTCGGGGCCGGCGGCGTCCAGGCACGGACCTTCCACGCTGCCGCGCTGAAGCAGCTGCAGTACTTCTGGCCGCATACCGTCGGCGGAGCGATGCCCGGCCTGCTGGACCACAAGGCCCAGATCATCGCGGAAGCTGCGCGGCGCCTGAGGCTGTCCACCGACCGGGCCGCCATCCGCGACGTTGCCGCGGAAATCGAATGGGCGAAGGTTTCCATGCTTACGCCGGACAGCTACGTGCGGGCCGCCGGTGACCGGGAACCCCCGGCAGGGTTTGACCTGACGGCCATTTCGCGGATCTTCCAGTCCTACGAGGACGTAAAAGTGGACCGCAACATCATCGACTTCGAAGACGTCCTGCTGATCATGGTGGGAATCCTCCAGGAAGACGAGCGGGTGGCAGCCATGGTGCGGGACCAGTACCGGCACTTCGTGGTGGACGAGTACCAGGACGTTTCACCGCTGCAGCAGCGGCTCTTGGACCTGTGGCTGGGCGCCCGCAACGAACTCTGCGTGGTGGGCGATTCCAGCCAGACCATCTACTCCTTCACCGGCGCCACCCCGCGGCACCTGCTGGACTTCACCAAGCGGTTCCCCGGCGCCGACGTCATCAAGCTGGTCCGCGATTACCGCTCCACGCCGCAGGTGGTCGGCCTGGCGAACCGGATCCTCGCAGCCCGCACGGCCGAGGGGGAGCGGAACCGGACGGCACCGGCCTGGCCCACGCCGCTGGAGCTGGTGGCGCAGCGGCCGGCCGGCCCGGAGCCGACCTTTACCGAATGCGCCGACGACGAAGCAGAAGCCGCGCACGTGGCCTCCTCCATCAAGGCACTGATCGAACAGGGGGTCCAGGCCAGCGAGATCGCCGTCCTCTTCCGTACCAACGGACAGTCGCAGGCCTATGAGCAGGCGCTGGCGTCAGCGGGTATCGGTTACCAGCTGCGCGGCGGCGAGCGGTTCTTCGCCCGCCGCGAGGTCCGCGACGCGGTGCTGCAGCTCCGTGCGGCGTCCCGGTCCGTGGGCAACGAGCCCGTGCCCCAGATGGTGCGGGACATCCTGGCTTCCCTGGGCTACACGTCCGAGGCGCCGACAGGGGGCGGCGCCACGCGGGAACGCTGGGAATCCCTGGCGGCGCTCGTGGCGCTCGCCGAAGAGCTGCAGGTCACCCGGACCCGTGACCCGGACAGCATCTTCACCATGCAGGACTTCGTGGCGGAACTGGAGGAACGTGCCGCGGCACAGCACGCACCCCGCGTCCAGGGGGTAACCCTGGCGTCCCTGCACTCGGCCAAGGGTCTGGAGTGGGATGCGGTGTTCCTGGTAGGACTGAGCGAAGGCCTGATGCCCATTTCCTTTGCCGACACCCCCGAAGCCGTCGACGAGGAACGTCGGCTGCTCTACGTGGGCATTACCCGTGCCCGGGAACACCTGGCGCTGTCCTGGTCCACGGCCCGGACACCGGGCGGGCGTGCCAACCGGAAACCGTCACGGTTCCTGGACGGACTGCGTCCCCGGACGGAGCGGGACGCCGGACGGACGGCCGGACCGGCCAAGCAGGCCCGGCGCAAGGTCACCGGGCCGGCGAAGTGCCGCAGCTGCGGTGCCCTGCTGAATACCGGCGCCGAACGCAAAGTCGGGCGCTGCGGGGACTGCCCGGTGACCTATGAGGAAGCGACCTTCGACGCGCTGCGGGAATGGCGCCGTGAAGCGGCCGCCGAAGCAGGTATTCCGGCGTTTGTGGTGTTCA
Source organism: Arthrobacter sp. zg-Y1110 (assembly GCF_025244865.1). Lineage (NCBI taxonomy): Bacteria > Bacillati > Actinomycetota > Actinomycetes > Micrococcales > Micrococcaceae > Arthrobacter > Arthrobacter sp. zg-Y1110. Next base: position 2,577,979 of record NZ_CP104272.1, on the reverse strand, counting down.
CGGATGCCACCCTGGTCGCCATCGCGGAAGACCGGCCGCCGTCACTGAACCGGCTGGCCACCCTGCCCGGCGTCGGGCCGTCGAAACTGGAACGCTACGGCGAGGCGGTACTGAAGGTGCTCGAGGAAAGCGCCGGAGCCTAGCCGCCTGGCCGGCCGCCGGCCGCCGGACGCCGGCCGCCGGACGCGGGCACTGGCGCCGGGCCCCGGCCGCTGGACCTTGGGCCGCCGGCTACGCCACCCGGTTGCTGCTGCGTTGCAGGCGGCAGCCGCAGGCGGGGTGGTAGTCCAGTTTCCGCAGCTGCGGGTAACCGTCGGAAGTCCGCAGCCGCAGGACTGCGGAGAACACCGCCGGTTGATTGATTCCATCCAGGAAGACCAGTGCCGCCATGGCCGCCGCTCCGGCGGCCAGGACCGACCCGGCAAGTTCCTCGCCCGAGGGACCCGACGAGTCCGGCGTGCCCGCATGCCCCTGCCCGGGGGCTTTATCCTCGTCCACCGTCAGGGCTTCCATTGCGGCGTACCACCCGGGATCGGTATCTGCCCGGTGCCGGTCCAGGCATTCCAGGCAGGGCGTGACGCCTGGAACCACCAACGGGCCGATATCCCATCCGCCTTCCTGGGCGGTCAGTACCAGTCGGGGAACACCCTCGTCACCGTCCGGCAGCTCCGACTGCCGTCCCGGCCGTCCGGGACCGGCCCCGACCGCGCGGACGGTCACCGCCAGATCCACTGCGGGCGGAACCTGGCGGCTTCCGCCCGGCGCCATGGTCAGCACCTGAAGGGTGGGGTCGATCCGGAACAGGTGCCGTTTGACGGCGGCTGCCCGGTTCATTCCGATATCGGTCATGGCATAGGCCGTGCCGACATCTGCCGGGCTCACCACCCCGGGGTCGGTGAGCAGCAGGGTGCCAATGCCTGCGGAGGCAAGGGTGCGTGCCACCAGGGCTCCTGCGCGGCCCAATCCATCCACTGAGACGGCCGCAGCGGCGCGCCGCCGGATCGATTCCTCACCGTTGACGCGATAGGCGGAGGAAAGGCGCTGTGCGTCCGGGAGGAGCCGTTCCGAGCGCAGGGAGGGAATGGGGTCCGCGGTTCCCTCCTGCGGTACAAGCAACGGGCCCAGGACCTGCAGGAGCGACGCTGCGCGGTCCGGCGGGAGGGACAGTCCTGCTGCTGTGGCCGCTTCGGCACCGTCCGGAACGCCTTGACGCAGCGCCGCCAGGAAAGCGAGGTCGGCGTCCTGGAGGTTGCGCAGCAGCAGGGATCCTGAGCCGATTCCCAGTTGCCGGGCTCCCGGTGAAACTTCCAGCACATGAATTCCAGGATTGATCCGCATGGCCTGCTCCCGTTGGTCTGGTTCTTCCTGCCCTGTTGCCCGCCCTTGTCCTCCGGGCTGTCGACACTGCCCGCTCGGCCGGGTTGCTGCCCATGCTGGCACGGTGTTCGCAGCCGTTCCGGGTTATCCACAGGCTGCAGGGCCGCCGGCGGCGGCGGCTAGGCTTGGAATATGCCTTCCCCGCACCGGACCGCCGACGTTTCCATCCCGGCCACCACCAGCACCGGAATACCGATCCAGGTCCGCCGGTCCGCCCGGCGGAAGCGGACGGTCAACGCCGTCTTCCGTGACGGGGTGGCGCTGATTTCGATCCCCGCGCATTTCTCCACTGCACAGGAGGCGGAATGGGTGCGCCGGATGGTCGCGCGGCTGGAAGAGCGCTCGGCCGGTGTGCCGGATCCGGAGACCAGCGAGAGCGAGCTGATGCTGCGTGCCGCGGAACTATCCCGGACCTACCTCTCCGGCCGTGCCCGCCCGCAGTCCGTCCGCTGGGTGAGCAACCAGAACTCGCGCTGGGGATCGGCCACGCCCGGCAGGGGAACCATCCGGCTTTCCGACAAGCTGCAGGGCATGCCCGAATGGGTTATCGACTACGTGCTGCTTCACGAACTCGCACACTTGCTGGTGCCCTCGCACGGACCGGCGTTCTGGCGCCTGCTGGAAAGCTATCCGCAGACGGAGACCGCCAAGGCCTTCCTCTCCGGAGCAGCGTTCGCCAGCGCCCGCGGCCTGAAGGGCGAGATGGGGGAGGACTGACCAGTCCTTAAACACAGCTGCTCCAGAGGCTGTTGCCCCTGGAGCAGCTGCGGGTGCTGCCGGTCAGCTAGCTGGCGCCGGGCTTCCCGTCGTCGCCGTCGGCCTTGTCCGAACCGCCGTCGGTCTTATCCGAGCCGCTGTCCGAGCCGCCGTCGGTGTTTCCGGCTGCCGGCGCATCCGTTGCAGTTTCCCCGGAACCCTCTTCTTCAGGGCCGGATTCGTCGGCAGGCGTGTCGAATCCGCCGTCGAGGAGGCGCTTCAGGGCGGCATCAACGTCGGAGTCGGCCGCCTCGAGAAGTTCACGCCGCCGGCTGAAGCCCTTGGGATCATCGAGGTCCTCGGAGGTCGGCAGGAGATCCGGGTGCTGCCAGATGGCATCGCGGCCCTCAATGCCGCGTTCCTCCGTGAGATGCGCCCAGAGTGCAGCGGCATCGCGCAGGCGCCGCGGCCGCAGCTCCAGGCCCACCAGGGAAGCGAATGTGTGCTCAGCGGGACCACCGCTGGCACGACGCCGGCGGATCATTTCCCGAAGGGCCCCCGCCGAGGGCAGGTTCGCGGTGGCAGCGGCCGTGACCTCGTCCACCCAGCCTTCCACCAGGGCCAGGGCGGTCTCCAGCCGTTCAAGGGCGGCATCCTGGGCCGGCGTGCGCTGGGGCTGGAAGACTCCGCCGGACAGGGCAGCCTGGATGGACTCGGGATTGGCCGGGTCGATCTCCCGGGCGGCTTCCTCGATCTTTGACATGTCGATGTGGATGCCGCGGGCATAGCTTTCGATGGTGCCGAAGAGGTGGGACGCCAACCACGGTGCCTGTGCGAAGAGGCGGGCATGCGCTGCTTCCCGGACGGCAAGGTACAGGCGGATTTCCGCTTCCGGGATATCCAGGCCTTCGCCGAAGGCTGCAACGTTGGCGGGCAGCAGTGCCATGGTTCCGGCCGCGAGGGGCAGGCCGACGTCGGTGGAGCTCACCACTTCCTTGGACAGCGCCCCTACGGCCTGGCCGAGCTGGATGCCGAACATTGCGCCGCCCATGTTGGCGAGCATGGAGGACGCCCCGCCCATCATGGACTTCATTTCTTCGGGCATCTGCGTGGTGATGGCATTGGACAGGGCTTCAGAAATGCTCACCGCCACCGGTTCGGTCAGGCGGCGCCAGGAATCCATCGTGGCTTCAACCCACTCCACCCGCGACCAGGCGCGGCCAAGGCTGGCGGTGGACGCGAAATCGGTGGCCGGGTCCAGCCAGAGTTCGGCCAGGTGCAGTGCCTCGTCAACCTCGCGGGCCGCCGTCGGGCCAGTGGAAGGGTCGCTGCCGGTTGCTGCCACCCGCCGGGCGTTGTCCTTGGCCAGCTGCCAGTTCACCGGACCGTCCGAAGAAGCGCTGAACATGGCCTGGACCTGCTGGAAAATCATGGCCATGGCGTTGGGGTCCGAGGGCAGCCCGGCCGCCTTTGCCAGCTCGGTGGGATCCATGCCGCCCGCCCCGCCGGCGCCGAACAGGCGCGCGAGCATTTCGGACAGCGGATCCTGCGGGTTGTCCCCGCGGTCGGATGGATTGGAACTCATGGGATACCACCGGTCCTGTGAAAGAAGATAAAGCGGAAAGATACTGCGGAAGATAATGTGTGCGATGCCCGGCACCTGCCGACCATATTCCCCTTACGCTACCCGCAGCGTCCAACCCCTGTCCTGCACAGGCCGTTTTCGTTCGCTGTAGGCAAAGCCTGCCCTGCACGCCACGGGCGGGGGCCGGGCGTAGGCTTGCAGGGTTGGCAGCCCGAGGGCGCCGGCTCTGTAAACGAGCACCATATAACGAGCACAACTAAACGAGCACAGCACACGAGCGCAGGAAAAGGTTGGTCAGTTGCGCCACTCTCATGACGACAGCAGGACCGCGGCGCAGGGCCGGCCGGGTAATCCCGTGCCCGGGGAGTCTCCCGTCCCGGCCCCGCAGCCGGACGGCAGCTACTCCGTTTATCCGTACCAGGGCCTGGGCGCGGGCCGCCCCGCACCGGCGAAACGCTCCGCCCGTTCCCGGGCGATGATTGCTTCCGGTGCGCTTGCCGCCATCCTCGGCGCCGCCGGCCTGCTGCTGCCCGCCCAGTACGTGGTGGAGTCTCCGGGACCTACGTTCAATACGCTGGGAAGCGCCGGCGATGCAGAAATCATCGAGATCGAGGGGCGCCCGAGCTATCCCACGGAGGGCGAGCTGGACCTGACCACGGTCTACGTTTCCGGCGGCCCGAGCACCAACATCAGCATCTTCCAGGCCGTGGGGGGCTGGGCGAACAATGACGACGTCGTCTATCCCACCGAATTCCTCTACGCGCCGGGAACCACCAGCGACGAGGTGGATGAGGAAAACGCCGCCGCCATGACGTCGTCCCAGGAATCCGCCGTCGCCGCAGCCCTGACCCAGCTGGATATCGGCTATACGCAGGAACTTACCGTGGCAGCCGTGGTTGAGGGGGCGCCGGCCGAAGGCGTGCTGGAGGCCGGAGACACCGTGGTTGCAGTGAATGACACCCGGATCGACGGCATCGAGAGCCTGCGCGCGGTCCTGAACGACGGCGGCGGCTCGCCTGCGGCAATCACGGTACGGCGGGACGGGGACGAAGTAACCGAATCCGTGACGCCGCGGGAATCCGATTCCGGTACCTATCAGCTCGGCATCGAACTGGCGACCTCCTTCGAGTTCCCTTTCGAGGTCAACATCGGTGCAGGAATGGAACGTGTAGGCGGTCCGTCCGCGGGGATGATGTTCGCCCTGGGGATCGTGGACCGGCTCACCCCGGAACCGTTGACCGGCGGCAGGCACTTCGCCGGAACCGGGACCATCGACGCGGCCGGGAATGTTGGCCCCATCGGCGGGATCCGGCAAAAACTGATCGGGGCGTCCGACGCCGGTGCCGAGTATTTCCTGGCCCCCGCCGACAACTGCGGCGAGGTCGTCGGCCATATTCCGGCAGGCCTGGACGTGGTGCGGGTTTCCACCCTGGACGAGGCCATCCAGGCGGTAGAAAAGCTCGCCGCCGGCGGGAGTGCGGCGGACCTGCCACAGTGCACCCCCTAGTAGTAGACGGCCCGGCCTAGTTACGATCGGGACAAGGTTGTTTGCGGCACCGGATCTAAGTGGCAGCCGCAGAGCAATCCAAGGCAGAATGATTTACGGACGGCTTCCGGGGTAACCGGTGGGGAAACAGGGCTGGAAACACGACCCGAAAGCATTCCCGCCGGCGCATCCCGGTCAGGCCGCGAGCCGACGCACCGAACGATGAGGTAACTGTGACTTCCGGACCAAACGGCCCATTTTCCCGACCCGGTACGGCCACGGCCGTCGGCAGGCGACGGCGGCGCAGCCCGCTGATCGCAACGCTGATCGTAGTTGCCGTCCTGGTCATTGGCTTTGTGTACTTTTCCCAGGTTTACGCGAACGTCCTGTGGTACAACCAGCTGGGGTATCTGGAAGTCTTCGTCAAGGAGAACCTGACCCGTATCTCCATGTTCCTTGCAGCCTTCCTCGTGATGGCAGCCGGAGTGTTCACCAGTATCCGGGTGGCCTACACGTCGCGGCCGATCTATGCGCCGGACAGTGCACTCCAGGACAACCTCAACCGGTACCAGGCCCAGCTTGAGCCCATCCGCAAGCTGCTGATGATCGGTATTCCGATCGTGGTCGGCGGCTTCGCCGGCACGGCCGCCATGTCCATGTGGCAGCAGGCCCTGCTCTTCTTCAACCGGCGCGATTTCGGACAGACAGATCCGCAGTTCAACATGGACTACAGCTTCTACCTGAACACGCTGCCCTTCATCGGGTTCCTGGTGGGCTTCCTGATCAGCGTCGTCGTCATTGCCGGTATTGCCGGCCTGATGACCCACTACCTTTACGGCGGCATCCGGCTGGAGGAGAAGGGCGTGTTCGTCAGCCGCCCGGCCCGCCTGCACCTGGCCATCATCGCCGCAGCGTTCCTCATCCTGCAGGGCATCAACTTCTGGCTCGACCGCTACGACACCCTGCTGAGCACCTCGGGAACCTGGACCGGCGCCCTCTACACCGACGTCGAGGCCGTCATCCCGACCAAGGCGATCCTGGCTGTTGCCTCGGTCATCGTTGCCGTCCTGTTTATCCTTTCCGCCGTCATCGGCCGCTGGCGCCTGCCGATTATCGGCACCGCAATGCTGATCATCACGGCCATCGTGGCCGGCGGCGTCTACCCCTGGATTGTCCAGCGCTACCAGGTGCAGCCTTCGGAACTGAGCCTCGAGCGCGAATACATCCAGCGCAACATCGACCTCACGCGGGAGGCCTACGGCCTGACCGACACCGAGGTCATCCCGTACGACGCCACGGTGAACGCCAACGCCGGAGCCCTTGAACAGGACGCCGGCACCACGGCCAACATCCGCCTCCTGGACCCGAATGTCGTCTCCGACGCGTTCGGCCAGCTGCAGCAGTTCCGCCAGTACTACCAGTTCCCGCAAACCCTGAACGTGGACCGCTACGAGATCGACGGCGAAGTCCAGGACACGGTCATCGCTGTCCGCGAGCTGAACGTCGGCGGCGTGCCCGCAGGCTGGGTCAACGAACACATCCTCTACACCCACGGCTACGGCGTGGTGGCGGCGCGCGGTTCAACGGTCGGGGCGGACGGCAAGCCCAGCTTCATGGAGTCCGGCATTCCCTCCACCGGTGTGCTCACCGACGGCGGCGAGTACGAGCCGCGGATCTACTTCGGCGAAAACTCTCCGCAGTACTCGGTGGTCGGCGCACCGGAGGGCACCCCGCCGGTGGAAATCGACCGCCCGCAGACGGGCAACTCGGAAGAGGAATCGCAGACCACCTTCAGCGGCGAGGGCGGCCCGAGCGTCGGGAACTTCTTCAACCAGCTGGTCTACGCGATCAAGTTCCAGTCCACCGAACTGCTGCTCGCGGACGCGATCAACGAGGAATCCCAGATCCTCTATGACCGCGACCCCCGCGAGCGGGTGGAAAAGGTTGCGCCGTACCTGACCGTGGATTCCAACGCGTACCCCGCTGTCATTGACGGCCGGGTGAAGTGGATCGTGGACGGCTACACCACGAGCAAGTACTTCCCCTACTCCACGCAGCAGGAGCTGCAGGATGCAACCACGGACTCGCTGACTCCGGGCGCTGCCGCGCTGCCGCAGGAACAGGTGAACTACATCCGCAACGCAGTGAAGGCCACGGTTGATGCCTACGACGGTTCCGTCGAGTTGTATGCCTGGGACGATGAGGATCCGCTGCTGAAGTCCTGGCAGAGCGTCTTCCCCTCCACCCTGAAAAAGTACAGCGACATGTCCGCTGACCTGATGGCGCACGTGCGTTACCCGGAAGACCAGTTCAAGGTCCAGCGTGAACTGCTCGGCAAGTACCACGTCACCGATCCGGATTCCTTCTACAAGAACGACGACGCCTGGAGCGTTCCGGCCGATCCCACGGGCGGCAACGGCAGCGTCAAGCAGCCTCCGTACTACCTGTCGCTGCAGATGCCGGGCCAGGATGAAGCGACCTTCTCGCTGACGACGCCGTTCATTCCGTTCGTGAGCGAAGGCGGCGACCCCCGCAACGTGCTCTACGGTTTCCTCTCCGCTGAGGCAGACGCCGGCACCGGGGAAGCGGGTGTCAGGAGCGAGGACTACGGCAAGCTTCGGCTGCTGGCCCTGCCCACGGATACGGCTGTTCCCGGGCCGGGCCAGGCGCAGAACACCTTCAACTCCGACCCCACCGTCTCGAACGCGTTGAACCTCCTGCGCCAGGGTGCTTCGGAAGTCATCAACGGCAACCTGCTGACCTTGCCGGTCGGTGACGGCATCCTGTACGTGCAGCCCGTGTACGTCCAGTCCTCGGGTGAGGCCTCATATCCGACGCTGCAGCGGGTGCTGGTGAACTTCGGCGAGAAGGTGGGCTTCGCACCCACCCTGGAAGAAGCCCTGGACCAGATCTTCGGCGGAGACTCCGGTGCGTCCACGGGAGATGCCGGCAACGTCGGGGCTACGCCTCCGACAGCGGAAGGCGGCGGCGACGTGACCGCCCAGTCCGAACTGGCTACGGCGCTTTCCGATGCGGGGCAGGCCATCCAGGACGGCCAGGCTGCCCTTGGCCGCGGTGACTTTGCCGCCTACGGCGAGTCCCAGGCCCGCCTCCAGGACGCCATTGCCCGGGCTACTGCAGCCCAGGAACGGATGGAAGGTGCTGCCGGCGGCGACGCCACCGAGGCGCCTGCCGACGGCGCCACTGCTCCGGCGGAAGACAGCGACGGCGGCAACTAGCGGACCGGCGGCGGCGCACCCAGGGTGCTCCGCCGCCGGCTTGCCGGCCGGGCCTCGGGTCCCGCAGCTTTGGACCGGAGGGTTCCGGTTTGCGCCGGGGTCCTGCGGCGGGTAGAGTTAGATATCACGCCGCGGGGTGGAGCAGTTCGGTAGCTCGCTGGGCTCATAACCCAGAGGTCGCAAGTTCAAATCTTGCCCCCGCAACAAAGGAAAGTCCCTCGAGGATCCGCAAGGAACCTCGGGGGACTTTTGTTTTGCCCGCCAATGGACCCACTACACTTCCCACATGGGCGATACTCCGGCGGAACGGGACCCGGACCGCGGTGAGACCCCGCTGCAGAAGCAGGACCGGAACTGGACGGACCTGCTGCAGGAGCTGCGGGTGCTCCAGACCGGCATCCAGATCCTGACCGGATTCCTGCTGACGCTGCCGTTCCAGCAGCGCTTCACCGAACTGAACCCGGTCCAGGTGGGCATCTACCTGTGCCTGGTGGTGCTTTCGGTGCTTGTCACCGCGCTGCTGCTGTCAACGGTGGTGATGCACCGCGCCTTCTTCCAGCGGCGGATCAAGGGGAACCTCGTGGACAGCGCGGACCTGCTGCTGCGCCTTACCTTGGTACTGGTGGGCCTGATCCTGGTCGGGACCATTGGCCTGGTGTTCGACCTCGTACTCTCCGGTGCAGCCGGCGCCATAGCCGCAGTATCGGTGGCGGTTGTCGTGGCCCTGCTGTGGCTGCTCCTGCCTCTTCTCCTGAGGCGGCAGGCCCTGCGCCGACGCACGGCCCGGCAGCGCCGGCCCCGGCGGGAACGCACCAGACGGACGAAGGGCGGGCGCCGGTAGCGGCACCCGCCCTTCGGCAGTACTGGAAGCAGCTGCGGCTAGTCCTCGATGGCGGACTGCGTTGTGCCGGAAGACTTCAGGGCCGCCAGACGGGCTTCGACCTCGGTCTGCTCGCCGAGATCCTCAAGTGACTCGAACTGCGAATCAAGGCTGGAGGAAGCCAGCTCGTTGGCGCCGCGGACGCGGGCTTCTTCGCGGCGGATCTTCTCCTCGAAACGGCCCACCTCAGAGGTCGAGTCCATGACGTCGATGCTCTTCATGGCCTCATGCATCTGCGTCTGCGCGGAGGCGTTGCGGGCGCGGGCAATCAGTTCGTCGCGCTTGCTGGTGAGCTGGTCCAGCTTGCCCTTCATCTGGTTCAGGCCGGTCTTGAGGCGTTCAACGATCTCTTCCTGGGAAGCAATGGTCGGCTGTGCGCCCTTGGCTTCGTTTTCAGAGGCGATCTGGCGCTGAAGGGCCACCTTGGCAAGGTTGTCGAACTTCTCGGCGTCGGCGGTGTTCCCGGCCGCGCGGAACTCATCGGCCTTGCGGGAAGCCGCCAGCGCCTTGTTGCCCCAGTTCTGGGCGTTCTGGATGTCCTCGTTGTAGTCGTCCTGGAGCATCCGAAGGTTCCCGATGGTCTGCGCGACGGCGCTCTCGGCCTCAGCGATGTTGTTGCTGTAATCCCGCACCATCTGGTCGAGCATCTTCTGCGGATCCTCGGCCTGGTCGAGGATGGCATTGATGTTGGCCTTGGCCAATTGAGTGATACGTCCGAAAATCGACTGCTTAACCACGGTGTCTGCCTTTCAATCTGCTGTGTTCGGAAAAAGCCCGCCTCCGCCATGGAGCGTTACGGGTACATCTTGGTGCACTTTTGCGTCTTTGGCCCGTGTTGGCTAGAAGTTTCCGCCGGATGAGCCGAACCCGCCGCCTCCGCCGAACCCGCCGCCTCCGCCGAACCCGCCGCCGCCTCCGCCGAAGCCGCCGAACCCGCCGCCGCCCCATCCGCCGCCGTGCGAGCCGCCGCGCAGGATGGAATCAATGAGGATACCTCCGAGGATGGCGCCGCCCAGGCCGTTGCCGCCGCCTCCGCCCATTCCGCCGCCGAAGCCGCCTCCGCCGAAACCTCCGCCGAAACCGTCGACGTCCTGCTGCGCCATTTCCGCTGCCTGGGCAGCCAGGGCATTGGCCTGCTGGGCGTAGGCGAGGGCGCTCACCGGATCTGAGGACTGCATTGCCACGGCCTGCTGCAGATTGCGCTCAGCCTCGGCCAGCCGGGTCCGGGCTTCGCTGCCGACGCCTCCGCGGCGTGCCCGGATGTAGTCCGAGGTGCCGGAAATCTGCGCCTGTGCGGCCATCATGGCGTGCTGCAGGGAATCCCGTGCCCGGCGTTCCTGCTCCTGGCGGTCCCGGATGCCTTCCAATGCGGCATCGAGTTGGCTGTTGGCCGTTTCCAGCCGGCGCAGCAGGTCCACCGGGTCAATGGGCCCGGCCTGCGTGGCCTGGTTCACGGCATCGAGGGCGGCACGGACCCCGGCTGCCGGACCGGCAAGACCGGGAGTGCTTCCGCCGGCGGCAATAGCGCCGGCCTGTGCCAGGTCCTGGTTGGCATCGGCCACCGCGCGCTGGAGCTCCTGGCGTGCGGCGTCGAGTTCCTGGCTCCGCTTGTCGATCGCATCCAGCAGGACGTCGGCCTGGTGGACGGACTCTTCGGCCGCCCGGACGGAAACCACTGCCGAAGAAGTATCCCCTTCGGCCAGCTTTTCATTCGCCGTCGCGGCGGCATTGGACACGAACGCCAGGCGTTCATGGGCCTGGTCGATGTTGTCGCTGATCTGGCTGACGGCGGATGCGGCGTAGCGGGACCGCAGCGAATCGAGTGTCGCCGCCGAGGTGCTCAGGCGCGAGGCGGCCTGGTCAGCGGCTGCCTGTGCCGCGGCCAGGGCGGCGGGGGCGTTCTTCTCCAGTTCCCGGAGGGAATCGAACTCTTCCTTGTGTGCCTGCAGCGACTCGTTCACTGCCTCGCACCGGCGGATGATTTCCTTCAGCCAGGTCCGTTGCTGCTGCTCGGTGTCGGGTATGTGGTCATCAAGCTGCTGCTGCAGCTTGAAGGACTCGCCCATGTGCGCGCGTGCTGCCGTCAGGTCCTCGGAGAAGGTTGTGACGGCATCCTCGCCGTAGGCGGCCATGGCAAATCCAAGTTCCTGCTCGCTGGACTTGATCGCGTCGTCGGCCGCCACGAGCAGGCTGCCGGCGCGCTTGCGCAGGTCCGGCACGCTCATGGTGTCCAGCGGATCCACCGGGGCGGCGGGGCCCTGCTGCTGTACGGGCGCAGCGGCGGCGGACTTGCGGCGGCGGCTGCGGATCAGCAGGGCGGTCCCCAGTCCACCGGCGACGACTACGCCGCCAACCAGCAGGGGAGCCACGTCGGCTCCGCCGGATTCCTCCGCGGCGGCAACCTCTCCGTCTCCGCCGCGGGCAATGTCTTCCAGGGACTCCGCAGCGTTCACTGCGCTGTTGGCCCACTGGGCGGAGGAAATGTCCTGCGAGCCCAGCAGGGGGTCGGTTGCAGCAGCGAGAATGGCGTTGCGCCGCTCCTGGTTCAGGACGCTCTGGTCCCCGGTGGAGACCTGTATCTTGCGGTCCTCGGTGGCGATGCTCAGGAGTGCTTCCTTAGCGCCCATGCCCTTGCCCTCCACCACCTGCTCCGACCAGGCGGCCGGGTCTGCGGGACTGGTGAAGGAATCCACGTAAACCACGTAGAGGGTGTACCCGCTGTTCCGCTGCACTTCCGAAATTGCTTCCTCCACCTCGGAAGCATCACTGCCCAGCACATTCGCGGGGTCCACGACGAATTCGCCCGGCGGTATCCGTACGGGGGATTCCGCCGGCACCTGGACCACCGAACCGGCGGCCGCCTGGACGGGATCCGCGGGCCCGGCAAAAGCAGCGGCGGGGACCAGGACCGTAACTGCGCTCAGGCCTAGTACGGCCGCCAACCTGTTCCGTGACCGCATACAACGTCCTTTGGTTTTAATCTCGCTCGGTTCCAGCTGCCGTAAGGGGCAGCTTATGCGGCCCCGGACCTTGGTACCGATTCTAGGGGCCGCCCTATGCCGCGTCCACCGCGACCGGAGCGGGAGAGTCGGCAGCGTGCCCGGGGAACGCCCGCCTGACCTGCACCTTTACCCTCTTTCTCGAGTAGCCTGCCAGTACGACGGCGTTCGGTTTGTTCACAGCGGATGTCCAGCAATCGTCCCCGTACATCCCAGCTAGCACTGCCATAGTGGATAAAAAGAACGATGTGGCTACACCATGGGTAAACGAACTTTGAAAGGACAACCCACATGACTGAGCAACACGGCGGTCCCGAGGGCCCCGAACGCCCGTTGCCGCCCCGGCCGCCGGCGCCGCCGTCGTATTCGGGGACCGCTGCGGGGGAATCTCACAGCGAAACACAGGGGGATACGCCGGGCAACCCGCAGACCGAACCCCTGGCGAATGCTGTCCCTGCGCAGGGACAGCCGGGCCACGGAAACGGCCCGGCCGCCTACGGGTCTTCCGCTTACGGGTCCACGGACTCGGGCAGCGCCTTCCACGCACCGGCGGGAACTACGCCGGCCCCTGAATCCCGGGCAAAGAAGTTCGGGACGGGAACACTGGTTGCGGGCATGCTGCTTGCAGGTCTGTTCGGCGGCGGCGTGGCCGTCGGGGCCAACACGCTCATGGATGACGGCAATACTGCCGGCCAGGCCAGCCAGCCGCAGACAGTCGTGGTGAATGACGAAGACAGCGTCAACTCGGTCACGGCGGCGGCAGTGAAGGCCTCACCGAGTGTGGTCACCATTGAAGTTGCCGCCTCCGGCAGCACGGGCACCGGTTCCGGGATCATCCTGGACGAGGACGGCCACATCCTGACCAACACCCACGTAGTCACCCTCGGAGGCACCGCCGCCGATCCCGTCGTCGAAGTCCAGACGGCGGACGGACGGGTCCTGACCGCGACCATCGTCGGGACGGACCCCCTGTCCGACCTCGCGGTCATCAAGGTGGACGCCCCGGACCTGACACCCGCTGCCCTGGGCGATTCCGGGAACCTGAATGTCGGGGACACCGTGATTGCCATCGGCGCCCCGCTCGGCCTGTCCGGGACAGTGACTGACGGCATCGTCTCCACCCTCAACCGCACCATCAGCGTCCAGTCCTCGGCCGCGCCGGAAGAGTCGGAAAGCTCAGACGAACCCGAAGACAACGGTTTCGGTTTCCGGTTCGCTCCGCCGGACGGATCCTCGCAGGACCAGAGCACCGCGGAGAGCTCGATCTTCCTCAACGTGGTGCAGACCGACGCCGCCATCAACCACGGCAACTCCGGCGGCGCGCTGGTCAACACCGACGGTGAAGTCATCGGCGTAAACGTCGCGATTGCCTCCGCCGCCTCCGGTGCCGCAGGCGAGGACAGCGGCAACATCGGTGTCGGGTTCGCCGTTCCCATCACCTACGCCGAGCGGGTAGCGGAAGAAATCATCGACAACGGGTCCGCGACCCACGGTTACCTTGGCGTCTCGGTGACGCCGGCAACCGCATCCGATTCGTCGTCGACGTTCACCGTGGGTGCCGAGGTCGCCGAAGTGGTATCCGGGTCGCCGGGCGAAAAAGCCGGCCTGCGCAAGGGCGATGTGGTCACGTCCGTCAACGGCATCCCGGTTACGGATGCCCAGTCGCTGACTGCAGCCATCCGGATGCAGCCCGCCGGCGGCAAGGCGACGATCGACTTCACCCGGGACGGTAAAACGGACAGCGTTGACGCCACCCTCGGGGATTCGGCAAAGCAGTAACACCGCCATAGCCGGACTCCATAGTTCGAGCAGGCAACGAAGGGCCGCGCCGGGAGTATCCGGGCGCGGCCCTTCCGTTTGCACCCGCCCTGCATTTGCGCGGACGCGAAAGCCCGGCCAGTGTGTGATTAGCTTTAAACGCGCCGCTCCTTGGCGGCGCGCGTCGGCGGGAGGATCTCCAGGCCGCCGGGAAACGATTTTCCTATCGGAAAGGCCGGAATGCAGGAGTCAGCCACCCATCCGCTGAACATTGTTGTCTTGGTAAAGCATGTCCCCGACGCGCAGTTTGACCGGCACCTCACCGGCCCCGGGCATACCTTGAACCGCGCCGAGAGCATCCTCTCCGAACTGGACGAGTACGCCCTTGAGGCGGCACTGCAGCTGGCCGAGGCCCGCGGCGGGGAGAGCGCCGGGAACCGGGTGACTGCCCTGGCCATGGGCCCGGCGGCAGCAGTGAACGCGGTGAAGAAGTCCCTGCAGATCGGCGCCTATGCAGGCGTGCACCTGGCCGACGACGCCCTGGCCGGTTCCGATGCAGCCGGCACCTCGCTGGCTCTTGCCGCTGCGGTACGCACCATCGCTGAATCCCAGGGGCCGGTGGACCTGGTCATCACGGGCATGGCCTCCACGGACGGTGAGACCTCGCTGGTTCCCGCGCAGCTCGCCGAAAGGCTGCAGCTGGCACAGGTGACCTTTGCTTCCGAACTCGACGTAGTGGACGTCGACGGCGCCCCGGTTGTGAAGGCGCGCCGCGACGGTGACTCCTTCACCGAAACCGTTGAGGCGCCGCTGCCGGCCCTGGTATCGGTGACGGACCAGGCCAACAGTCCCCGCTATCCGAACTTCAAGGGCATCATGGCAGCGAAGAAGAAACCCGTTACGGTGCTGACACTCGCCGAGATCGGAGTGGACCCGGCGCAGGTGGGGCACGACGGCGCCTGGACGGCAGTAGCCGCCTCCGCTCCGCGGCCGCCGCGCTCGCAGGGAACCATCATCACCGACGACGGCACCGCCGGCGTGCAGCTGGTGGACTACCTTGCCGCGCAGAAACTGATCTAAGACTTCTCCTGCTTGAACCGGCGCTTCGCAGGCGCCGCCGCCTACGTCCTAAGGAGCGCACCATGGCGTCCGTCCTGGTTTTTCTCGATGTCCCAGCCCTTCCCCTGCCGCGGGCTGCCCGCGAACTGCTGACCCTTGCCGCCACGGTGGGGGAACCCGCGGTGGCTGCCGCCCACCGCGTGGATCCGGCCATGCTCGAAGCACTTGCCTCCCACGGCGCCGTGAAGGTTTACGAGCCGGCCGGGGAACTGGACACCGTCCTGGTGGCCGCGAAGGCCGCCTTCCTGGCGGATGCCGCCAAGAGCGAGCAGCCCGCCGCGATCCTGCTGGGCAACTCCTTCGAGGACCGCGAGATTGCCGCCCGCGCCGGAATCAAGCTCGGCTCCGGCGTCATCACTGACGCCGTTGCGGTGGCGCCGGACCTTGCCGTCACCAAGTCGGTGCTGGCCGGGTCCTACACCTCGACCTGCCGGGTACGCACCGGCACACCCATCATCACCGTGAAAGCCAACAGTATCGAGCCCGCACCGGCCGATCCGTCAGCCGCGGCTCCGCAGCGGGTCGAGGTTCCGCTCTCGGAAACCGGTCCTGCCGCACGGGTCACCGGCCGCTCCGGCAAGCGCGTGAGCGGACGTCCCGAACTGGCCGAGGCGCGGGTGATCGTTGCGGGCGGACGCGGCATGGACGGGAACTTCGGTCCCGTGGAGGAACTCGCGGACCTCCTCGGCGGAGCGGTGGGCGCTTCCCGTGCGGCCACGGACGCGGGCTGGATTGAACATTCCGCCCAGGTGGGACAGACCGGCAAGACCGTCTCCCCGCAGTTGTACATTTCCGCCGGCATTTCCGGCGCCATCCAGCAGAAGGCCGGTATGCAGACCGCCAAGGTGATCGTCGCGGTCAACAAGGACGCCGATGCACCGGTGTTCGAGATCGCGGACTTCGGCATTGTCGGCGATGTGTTCTCCGTGCTGCCCCAGGCCGCCGAAGAGATCCGGAAGCGCAGGGCCTGACATGTTCCCGACGTCGGCCCCTGCCCGGGTCCTGGCCTTCGCAGCTCATCCGGACGACATCGATTTCGGTGCCGCCGGCACCCTGGCCCGCTGGGCACGCGAGGGCACGGAAATCACCTACTGCATCATGACCTCCGGTGATGCCGGGGGCTTCGATCCTACGGACCGCTCCGGCGTTACTGCCCTGCGGAGCGGGGAACAGCGGGAAGCCGCCCGGCAGGTGGGAGTGCAGGACATAGTGTTTCTGGGGGAGCGGGACGGCTACTTGGAAGCCAACCACTCGGTGATCGCCCGCGTGGTGGAGCAGATCCGGCGCGTGCGTCCCGACGTCGTGCTGTCCATGCACCCCGAGCGGAACTGGGACCGCCTCCAGGCGAGCCACCCCGACCATCTGGCCTGCGGCGAAATAGTGACTCGGGCCGTGTACCCGGCCGCTGAGAATCCCTTCGCCTATCCGGAGCTCGCGGAACAGGGGCTGGAAGCGTACAAGGTGCCGTGGCTGTGGTTTTACGGTGCGCCGCGGGAGCGGGAGAACACTGCCGTGGACGTCAGTTCCACGGTAGACGTCAAGCTTGCCGCCATCCGGGTCCATGCGAGCCAGCATCCGGACATCGAGGGCATGGACGCCTCGGTCCGGCGGTTCCTGCAGGACAACGCCCGCCGGCACGGCCTGGCTGAGGGAGTCAGCGCGGAAACATTCCATGCCGTAGGCGTGAACACCCCGGAGACCATCGCCGGATTCTAGCCGCCGCAGCTACTGCCGCTTGTCCCTGCCCTGCCCGCCGTCCCTCCAGTGGACGGCGGGCCTGCCGTTGCCTGGTTTACGGGCGGACGGCCGTGGCGATCAGGGTGTCGGTATTCAGTGCAAAGTCGTCGCCGAGTTCGGCCAGGAACGCGGTCCGGACCCGGTCCACGGCTGCCGGGTCTTCGGGCAGCAGCATCCGGTAGCCGCCGCCGAGCACCAGCGACCAGGCGAGGGACGGGCTGAGCTGGACCTGTCCGGGCGTGGGGACCACGGTGATTTCGGCCAGGCCGAGGGATTCGAGCCAAGAGGTGAGCTGCTCCGGCGTCTGAAGCCGCTGGGCGTTTTCGGCTCCCGACTGGGGGAGGGCCTCAAGGTCGGGCCGTTCCTGCAGGCAGGCTTTCCACAGCAGTTCCCTGAACGGCTCCCAGGATCCTTCGGCCCATGTGCTGAGGGCGAAGCGCCCGCCGCTGCGAAGCAGCGACACGAGGTGGGCGGCGCCGGCATCCATTTCCGGAAGGAAGAACAGGGAGTAGGCGCAGACCACCGCGTCATAGGGTGCCTCGGCCTGCCACGAGGTGAGGTCGGCCTGTGCAAGGTGGACATTGTTGAGCGAGAGGGTGTCTGCCTTGGCCTGGGTCAGGGCAAGCATCTCTGCGCTGAGGTCCACCCCGTCGACGACGCCGTCGGGACCGGCGAACTGCGCGGCCGGGATGGTGGTGGCACCGGTGCCGCAGCCTGCGTCCAGGACCCGGTCGCCGAGCGTGATGTCCGCCGCGGCCACGAGCGCATTTCCCATGGGATTCCAGAGCGACGGCGCGAGCCGCTCGAAGTCGGCGGCGCCGTCGTCGAACGCGTTGCCGATGTGGAGTTCAGGCATGGGAAGAATCCTTCGCTAGAGCTGGGCACCGGCGAAGCCGTGCTGGCGCCAGGCTTCGTAAACGGCTATGGAGGCTGAATTTGCAAGGTTCAGGGAGCGCAGGGTGGGCAGCATGGGCAGCCGTACCCGGGCGGTGACATGCGGGTCCTTCTTCACCTCGTCCGAAAGTCCGACCGACTCGCGGCCGAACATCAGGACGTCTCCGGCACGATACTCGATATCCGTGTAGGAAGTGTCACCGTCCGAGGTGAAGGCGTATACGCGTTCGGGTTTCAGGGCTTCCCAGGCGTCCTGCAGGCTTGCATGGACATGCAGGACGGCGAGGTCGTGGTAATCCAGGCCTGCGCGCCGAAGTTTGGAATCCTCCAGGCTGAAGCCGAGGGGCTCAACCAGGTGGAGCTCGGCCCCCGTGATGGCGGCAAGGCGAATGGCATTTCCGGTGTTGCCGGGGATTTCAGGGGAATGGAAGAGGATACGGAACACGAATACATCCTATGCCCGGCGCCGGGGCCCCAACGCATCGGTCAACGGGTGGACGCGTCGATCAACGGCGCCAGTACCGGCAGCTGGACGGTGTTAGGCGAGGGGCCTTCGGCAAAGAACCTACGCAGTTCCCGCAGCAGGCCGCCGGGGTTGGCGACATGCAGGGTCGCAGGTGCTGAGCGGCTCAGCCTCGGCGGGTAATCGACGATGGGCTCGAAAGGATTGCCGTTGGGGCTGTGGAGGACAAGCCAGCCCGTGGCATTGCACTCCGGAAAGCGGGACTGGAGGGTGCGCACCGCATCGGCCAGCCGCAGGGTGGACACCTCCCGGCCGCGGTGCAGCAGATGCTGTCCGTCCCACCGGTAGTTGCCGGGCGAGGCCATCAGCGAACCCAGGACTGCCATGCGGTAGCCGCCCAGCAGCACGTGGCTGACATCTAGGTTGCCGCCGCGCGGTCCTGTGTCCGGAATATGGAGGCCGTTGACCAGGCGCGCGGCCGGGTAGTCCTGGAGCAAATCGCGTTCCAGCAGGTGGATGGTCCGGTTTTCGGCGTCGAAGCGTCCCGCGGCGTTGGAGCCGATCCGCGCGAAGAAACCGGGACGGCGCGGCGCGCCGTGGACCTGCTGTCCGGCCAGGGCCAGGGGGATGAGGGGAGGATCCTTCGGGGAGAAATCCGGGACAAACACCGGTGGCCGGTCCAGGTCTGCCATGGTCCTTTCCGGCGCGGACCGGGTTCCCGCGGCCCGGCTGGCCGGGCTGCCGGAGCTGGTGCCGGCAGCGGCGCCGGTGCTGCCCGCGTCCGTGCCCTGGCCGAACCGGCGATCGTAAGCGGCCTTTAGCCGCGGATCGGAAAGCACCCGGTAAGCTTCCGTGACCCGATGGAAGCTCTCGCTCGTGCCGCCCTGGTCCGGATGGGCGTTCCGGGCTGCCTTCCGGTAGGCGGTCTTGATTTCGACCGCCGATGCCGCGCGGGTCAGGCCTAAGACCTCATAGAGGGTCGGGTCTGACGGGCTCAAAGCGGTTCCTCTCGGGCGGCTGGTCCGGCTGCGTCAGGCAAGTCTACCGGTCGTCCCTGCACCGCGGCTGGGAGGGGAAGGGCTATTCGGGCCGACGAATTTTCCGCGCCAACGAGTGTCCCGGATGGCCGTCCGTAAGGAGCTTTCCAAACGTGCGGTCACCCGCGCTTCCGGTAGCCGGCGTCGCTCCCGTTGATCACCCGCAGCGTGCCCGCCCGGCTGTTGTCCAGCACCAGGTCCGCCCGGGCAGCGGGGTCTTCCGCCGCGAAATAGAGCCGTTGCCCGCCGACATACCGCTCCTCGCCCGGATTCGCGGCGCCGGCCTGCCGGGCCCCCGCCCCGGTGCCGTCCCTGGCCGCCATGCGTGAAGCCGTCACTTCGAACGGCACAGCGAGGAACACGGAGAAGTCCCAAAAGTTCCTGAGCTCCTCCCGGTGCAGGAAAAGCCCATCGATAAGTACTACCGCGTCCTTTGCGGCCATAACCGGCTCAGGATCCAGCACCGCATCCGTTGCAAGGTCATGACCTTGGTTCCGAAACCAGGCGGCACCCGAAGCCAGGGGCTCCAGGGCGTACTCCGTGAACTGTTCCAGGTTGTAGGAATCCCGCCAAAAACCTTCCGGAGACCTGCGTCCGCGCCGGTACCGGACGCTGCGCACATTGTGGAAGGCGTCAATGGTGACCCGCAGGATCCGGCGTTGAGGGCCGTCGCCGGCGCCGCCGAGAACACCCGCAAGCTCGTCGGCGAACGTCGTCTTACCGGCGCCGTCAACGCCGTCGATCGCGACCAGGAGCCGCGAATCGGGTCGCAGTGGAAGCAAAACGGCGGCCAGTTCCGACAGAAAAGCGGCCCGCTCCATGGGCTCGCCCGGGCAAAAGCGGGGGGCGAAGGGTCGGGAATCCGTGTGCAGAGGCTCCATCGCGGCCATTCTGCCACGACGGACCGGCGCCGGTCAGGAAACTGTTGCGGAGTGAGGCCGGGCACGCCGCGGGAACGTCAGGAAAGTCCCAGCCGCCCGAATCGGCAGGAGCCGTCATGACCGCTAGAATTAGCTGGTGCCCGTGTATCTAGATCACGCGGCGACCACGCCGATTTCGGCTTCGGCCCTCGCCGCACTCACCTCAGAACTCAGCCGCAGCGGCAACCCTTCGTCCCTGCACGGTTCGGGCCGACGCGCCCGGATGGTTGTGGAGGACTCCAGGGAAGTCCTGGCCGCCGCCGCAGGCTGCCATCCCTCGGAGATCATTTTCACCTCCGGCGGTACCGAAGCGGACAACCTGGCCATCAAGGGTCTTTTCTGGGCCCGGCGCGATGCCGACCCGGCACGCAACCGCATCCTGGTCTCCGGCATTGAACACCATGCCGTGCTGGACGCCGTCGAATGGCTGGAGAAACATGAAGGCGCGGTGCCGGTGTGGATCCCGGTGGATCACGACGGCGTCATTTCCCTCGAAGCCATCCGCCGGGAACTCGTTGCCAACGCAGACAGCACGGCCCTGCTCACCGCCATGTGGGCCAACAACGAGGTCGGTACCGTCCAGGACATCCGGGCCATCGCCTCCCTGGCCCACGAATACGGTGTCCCTGTCCATTCGGACGCGGTCCAGGCTTTCGGCGCGCTGCCGATCGGCTTCCGATCCGCAGGTTTGGACACGATGGCGCTCAGCGCCCACAAGATCGGTGGCCCGGTGGGAGTGGGTGCACTGGTCGTGGGCCGCGCCGTCAAGCTCACGCCGGTCCAGCACGGCGGCGGACAGGAACGGGACATCCGCTCCGGCACCCTGGACACCGCGGGAATCGCAGCGTTCGCCGCGGCAGCGCAGGACGCAGCCGAGCACCTGACGGACGAGTCCGAACGCCTGCGCACGCTCCGGGACTACCTCATCACCGGCGTCGAACGGGCCATTCCCGAGGCAGTCCTGCGGGGAGCCCGGGACGACGACGGCGGCGCGCGCCGGCTGCCGGGCAACGCCCACTTCACGTTCCCCGGCTGCGAGGGCGATTCACTGCTTTTCCTGCTGGACCTGGCCGGAGTGGAGTCCTCAACGGGGTCTGCCTGCACAGCCGGCGTCCCGAGGCCCTCGCACGTCCTCCTGGCGATGGGACTCACCGAAACCGAGGCACGCGGCGCCCAACGGTTCAGCCTCGGGCATACAACCACCGCCGAAGACGTTGACACTTTGTTGCAGGCACTTCCCGAAGCGTATGAGCGGGCCAAGAAGGCCGGCATGGCCGGACACGTAAGCAGCATCCAAACAGCAGGAACAGGTTTTACTTCATGAAGGTTTTGGCAGCAATGAGTGGCGGAGTCGATTCCGCCGTGGCCGCGGCACGGGCAGTCGAGGCTGGACACGACGTCGTCGGCGTCCACCTTGCGCTGTCCCGGATGCCGGGCACCCTGCGCACCGGCAGCCGCGGCTGCTGCACCATCGAAGACTCCCGCGACGCCTGGCGCGCCTGCGACATCCTCGGTATTCCGTACTACGTCTGGGACTTCTCCGAGCGGTTCAAGGAAGACGTGGTGGACGACTTCGTGGCCGAATACGCCGCCGGCCGCACCCCCAATCCCTGCATGCGCTGCAACGAACGGATCAAGTTCGCCGCCCTGCTGGAAAAGGCGCTGGCGCTGGGCTTCGACGCCGTGTGCACCGGCCACTACGCCAAGGTGATCACGAACGCCGAGGGCAACCCGGAGCTGCACCGAGCCGCGGACTGGGCCAAGGACCAGTCCTACGTTCTGGGCGTGCTCACGGAGGAGCAGCTGCGCCACTGCATGTTCCCGCTGGCCGAAACCCCGTCCAAGGCCGAAGTGCGGGCCGAAGCCGAACGCCGCGGCCTTTCCGTGGCGAACAAGCCCGACAGCCACGACATCTGCTTCATTCCCGACGGTGATACCCGCGGCTGGCTCGAAGAGCGCATCGACATGACCGAGGGCGACATCGTGGATGAGACGGGGGAGAAGCTCGGGACCCACCCCGGCGCGAACGCGTTCACCGTGGGCCAGCGGCGCGGACTGAAGCTCGGCACGCCGGCCGCGGACGGCAAGCCCCGCTTCGTCCTGGAAATCCGGCCGAAGGAAAACAAGGTCGTGGTCGGACCCGAGCAGCTGCTGAACATCGACCAGATGCGCGGCATCAAGATTTCCTGGGCCGGACTGCCGATCCCCGAGATCGCCGCCCGGACCACCTTCGACTGCAAGGTCCAGGTCCGCGCCCACGGCGACCCCGTGGCAGCCACCGGCTGGATGGAAGACGTAGCCGACGAGGCCACCGGAGCAACACGTGAAGAGCTTGTGGTCCGGCTGGCCGAACCCATGCGCGGGGTTGCCCCCGGCCAGTCCATGGTGCTTTACCAGGGAACCCGCGTGCTGGGACAGGCCACCATCGACTCGGCACGTTCCCTTGAATGGGACCCCGCAGCGGTTTCGTAAAGCCCTGGTTTCACGACCGTTTCCCGGTACCGGCGCGGCGCCTCGGCGAAGCCGGGCGTAATCTGCTCCGGGCCGGGAGCCGCTCCACCTAAACTGGACCAATGAGCCAGACAGGACCAATGAGCGAATCACCGGACCATGAGTTCGATCCGCGGGCAAGTTCCCTCTCCGGGAAGGTTGCCGAGGACGTCATGGAAGAGCTGCTTGCCATGCGCAGCAGCATCGACAACATCGACGCCACTCTCGTGTACCTTCTTGCCGAACGCTTCAAAGCGACCCAGCGGGTGGGCCATCTGAAGGCGGAGCACCACTTGCCGCCGGCGGACCCGGGACGGGAAGTGGCGCAGATTGCACGCCTGCGCCGCCTGGCCGCGGACGCGCACCTGGACCCCGCCTTCGCGGAGAAATTCCTGAACTTCATCATCAGCGAAGTGATCCGCCACCATCAGGCGATCTCGCAGACCCGCAACGGCGGAACAGATGACCCGGAGGCCTGAGGACCGGCGCGGGGAAGCGGTTCCTCCGGAACAGCCCGCCCGACCCGAAGCACGAAACGGCATGGTCACGGCCACGGCGCTCGGCAGCTGGCCGGGGACTGATCCGGTCGAATCGAGCCGGGTAGTCCGAGGCGAGCTGGGGGACCCGCACCTGCCCTTCCTGGTCGAACTGCCGCAGCGCGGACCGGGGGCGGACGCGCTCGGACGGAGCGCTGCCCTGCTCGTGGACCTTTTCGTGGATGTCCAGCCGCACGGCTGGCGCCTGGTGGAGCGCCCGGGCAAGGACCACCGCCGCGCGGCGTCCCTCCTGACCCAGGACCTGAACGCACTTGCCGACGTCGTCGGAACCGAAGAACGCACGGGCGAAGCGTTGAAGATCTCCGTCCGCGGACCGCTCTCGCTCGCCGCGAACCTTTATCTGCACAACGGCGAACGGGCGTTGTCCGACGCCGGTGCCCGCCGGGACATTCTCCAGTCCTTCACCGCCGGCGTGGGCGACTATGTGGCGCGCGCGTCGTCGTCGGCACCGGGCGCACGGATCACTGTGCAGGTCGACGAGCCCGACGTCGCCGCCGTCCTGGCCGGCGGGATCCCCACCGCCAGCGGCTACCGCACACTGCGTTCCGTGCCGTCTTCGGAGGTATCCAGCGCCTGGCAGCAGGTCCGCGAGGCAATCGAAGCCGTCGGCGCGGACACTGTCTTCACCCTGCCCCGTGCGGAGGGATTCGGACCGCTGCGGACCGGCACGCAGTCACCGTTCGAGCTTGCCGTCGGTGCCGGAGCGCAGGGCGCGGCCCTCGCCGCCGACGGGCTGGACGCCCGTGACTGGGAAGGCATCGCCGAAGCCGTTGAAGGCGGACGCCGGATCTGGCTCGGCATCCTTCCGGTTCCCGCCGACGGAGCCGCACTGCCCCAGGTCACGGACCTCGTGGAACGGGTGCTGAGGCCCTGGCGGAAACTGGGGCTCTCGCAACAAGACCTGCCGGCGCTTCGCCTGACACCTGCCGCCGGACTGGCCGATATTTCACCGGCAGCGGCCCGGAAAGTCCTGGCCCGCCTCACACAGACGGCGTCTGCACTGGACCAGGTGGCAGCCGAGGGGTAAACCTGCCCGGGGCCTAAGTCCGCGCCGGCCTAGGTCCGGCGCTCCCAGTGTGCCGGTTCGACGTCGGCAGGCAGGCCGCCGTCGAAATCGCGGCAGGCGTAGCTGAACGCGCCGTCGTACTCGAAAACCGTGCCGACCTGCCGCTGGATGACCCGGGTGCGGATCCGGAACTGATCCTGCTGTGTATCCCACCACTGTTCCACCTGGGCGTCGGCACCGGCGAAGTCCGGCAGGGGCAGCCGCAGCGGACCGAGGAACAGCCGGCTTCCCGGGGAATTCATGTGCAGATGGCCGTCGTCCGAAACCCGCAGCAGCAGGTTCGTGGCCAGGTTGCGGCGTCGGCCCAGATAGTCCGTCAGGACTCCGGGCCCGGTCAGCACCGTGGTGTCCTCGAAGGTCCGCTGGCGGCCCGGGTAATCAAAGCGGCGGACCGCAGTCAGGGCCGGCCGGCCCCACGGGTCGAGGTGCGGATAGTTGCGGATGGAGAAGGGGACGGAGGTCCCGTACTCCGGGAAAAAGGCGTTGGACACCGGAACCAGCGGCAGCAGCGGACGCAGCCAGGGCCGCGGACAACCGGCACGGAGAAAAACGCCGGTTCCTTCACCGAACCGGCCGCTGCCCGGGCCAAGGCTGAAATACGCCTGCAGCTGGGGCTGCAGGCGGAGGAACCCTGCTCCGAGGACCTGCTGGTACACCGAGTCCACGGCTACAGCCTTCCGGCGGCCTTGAGGCGGAGATACATATCCGCAAGTTTCGGAGCCAGCTCGTGCGGCGGCTCATCCACAACTTCCGCTCCCATCGACCGCAGCTGCGCGCTGACCGCAGCCCGGTCCAGGAGGGCCCGCTCGGCTGCCGCGGCACGGAAGACTGCCGGCGTCGTACCTCCGCCGGAACGCAGCTCGTCCAGGCCGGGATCCCGCACGGAGGCAACCACGACCACGTGCTTTTCCAGCAGCCGGGGCAGGACCTGCACCAGCCCCTCCTCAACAGCTCCGGAATCCAGTGCGGTGATCAGGACGACCAGGGAGCGGCGTGCGGACACGGCGTGCACGGCCCCGGGAAGCAGGGTGAAGTCCGCTTCGATGAGTTCCGGTTCCAGCGGTGCCGCGGCAGTGACGAGCCGGCTCAGCAGGTTTTCCTTGCCGCCGGAGTCCACGCGCGCCCGGATCCGCCGGTCGAAGGCCAGGAAGTCCACCCGGTCGCCGCCGCTGCGGGCAAGCACGGCCAGGAGCAGGGTAGCTTCAATGCCGGTGTCCAGGCGGGGTTCGTCCTCGATCCGGGCGGCGGACGTCCGGGAGGTGTCCAGGGCAATGACCACCCGGCGGTCGCGTTCGGGCCGCCAGGTCCGCACCACGGTGTCCTGTCGCCGGGCGGTGGCCCGCCAGTCAATGGAGCGGACGTCGTCGCCCCGCACATATTCGCGCAGCGAGTCGAATTCGGTCCCGGCTCCGCGCAGCTGCACCGAGGCGTTCCCGTCCAGCTCCCTTAGCCTGCGCAGTTTCGAGGGCAGGTGCCGCTTGGCATGGAAGGGAGGAAGCACCCGGATTTCTCCGGGCACAGGCAGCGTCCGCTGGCGGGCCGCGAGCCCGAAAGGCCCGAAACTGCGGACCGCCACATGTCCGCTTTTCAGGATCCCGCGGCGGGCAGGTTCCAGCACCACGTCCATGGTCCGGGCTTCACCGGCCGGAACGGCCAGGCGCTGCTGCGGGTTGCGGGCACCGGCGGAAGGCTGCCATCCGTCCCGGACCACGGCCCGCAGCCGGGCTTTGGCGTCATTGCGGACCACCAGGGTTCCCGCCGTCGTTTCGCTCAGCCGCACGCTGTCCGGCAGGCGCCGCTCCACGCGGAGCCGCCGCACGGGGGCAGCCAGCAGCAGGTCCAGTCCGGCAGCGGCGGCCAGGAAGGCCAGCCAGAGCAGGATCGAGACGGCGCCGGGATAAAGCACCACGGCTACGGAGCCCAGGAGCGCCAGCAGGACAAAGCGGCCCGAAACAGCCATCGGCGTTACCGGGGAACCGGCACTGTGGCGAGGATGCTTCCCAGCACATCGTCCACGTTGACCCCGTCCATCTGGGCCTCGGGCCGAAGCGCCACGCGGTGCCGCAGGGCGGGAAGGGTGAGTGCCTTGACGTCGTCGGGAGTCACGAAGGCCCGCCCCGAGAGCCAGGCCCAGGCCCGCGCAGTATTCAGGAGGGCAGTGGCCCCGCGGGGGGACACCCCGAGCTGGAACGACGGCGCCGACCGCGTCGCCCGGACGAGGTCCACTATGTAGGCGAGGACCTCGGGCGCAACGGTTACCCTGGCCACTGCCTCGCGTGCCAGTTCCAGGTCCCGGGCCGACGCGACGGGTCGGACACCGGCGGCAGCGAGGTTCCGCGGATCGAAGCCGCCGCTGTGCCGGCGGATCACTTCGATCTCGTCCTCCCGGAGGGGCAGGTCAAGTGTCATCTTGAGCAGGAACCGGTCGAGCTGGGCTTCGGGGAGCGGGTACGTTCCCTCGTACTCCACCGGGTTCTGGGTTGCCGCAACAATGAACGGTTCGGGCAGGGGACGGGTGACGCCGTCCACGGTTACCTGGCGTTCTTCCATTGCTTCCAGCAGGGACGCCTGCGTCTTGGGCGGCGTGCGGTTGATTTCATCCGCGAGCAAGATGTTGGTGAACACCGGTCCCTCCCGGAAGGAGAACTCGGAGGAACGGTTGTCGTAGATCAGTGAGCCGGTGACGTCGCCGGGCATGAGGTCGGGGGTGAACTGGACGCGCTTCGTATCCAGGTCCAGTGCCGCGGAAAGGCTTCGCACCAGCAGCGTCTTGGCTACGCCGGGCACACCCTCCAGGAGCACATGCCCCTTGGCCAGCAGGGCAATGATCAAGCCCGTCACGGCCGCGTCCTGCCCCACCACCGCCTTGGCAACCTCACGCCGGACCTGCGCCAGGGCTTCCCGCACAGGGTCCGCTCCCGGGGACGGGGGAGGCGCCGGCGCGGTGCCGTTGGCGGCTCCGGAGGCTGCGGGTGCGTAGGGCTCGTACTGCTGGCTCATGATGAAGTGGCCTCTTCCTCTAGGTCTTTCAGGTCCTGGGCCCAGCGCACGAGTTCTGCGCCGGTTCCGGGCAGTCGCTGGTTGAGCAGGTGGTCAGTCTCGGTATAGCTGCGGCCGGATGCGTTCGCCGTCGCACGCGTGACCGCGTCAACGCCGGCTCCCGGGCCCACCCGCAGGTGTGCCGCCAGCCGGGTCAAGGCCGCCGCACGCAGGGTGGCGGCAGCATGGGCTACAGCCTGGCTGTCCTGGTACAGGCGGGCCCGGCCCTCAGCGGTCTCAGCCGCATGGACGATAACGGGCATGGGTTCCTCCATCAGGGGGCCGAGCCTGCGGCCCCGCCAGAAAGCAGCCGCCCCGGCGACCAGCAGGAGCCAGAACAGGAGCGGATTCACCCATGCGGGCAGTAAGGAGAAGGGATCGGCAGGCCCTTCCGAAGGGGGAACGTCGAAGGGGCCGGCCTGGTACCAGACCAGTGTTTCGTCCGAGCCGAGCGTTCGAAACGCCAGGGCGGCGTTGCCCTCGCGGGCAACGCTTTCGTTGGCGATCAGGTCCGCGCTGCCCAGCACCACGGCGGATCCGCCCGGGGTCGCCGCATAGGAACCTGCAGCGTCGCTGCCCTCGCTGCCCGGAGCCGGGAAACAGGTGACCGGCCCCCGGTAGGTTTTCCCGCCGGCTTCAATGGCACCGGCCGCCTCGGCATCCTCGTTGCTGCAGCCGGCGTCGAGCCGGTGACTGTCGGGCTCCTCGGGAAGGAGCCCGGCGGAACGGATCTGGGGGGCGAAATCCGCCAGCTGCTCAAAGGACGGTTCCACGAGCACTACCCGTCCGGCAGCGTCGGCGAGGTCCTGGCGTTGTTCACCGGTGAGGAAGCCTGCGGGATCAAGGAACAGCAAAGTCGCCCCGGGATTGTCCTCCAGGGCGGCCTGCGCTTCCGCCATCGTCTGGTGGTGCTGTACGTCCACTCCCTGGTCCGCCAGGATTTCGGCGGCGGCCATGGCTCCGTCCGGTGCAGGGTTGGCGGGGGAGAGCGCAGTGGTGTCGTGGTCAGCACGTCCCCAGACCGAAGCAATCGCAACTGCGCCGAGCAGCAGCAGAAGCAGAAGCGGGACCCGGTGCCGGCGCAGCCAGGCCGCGAAGCGGCTGCGGGCCCCGGGCGGCCCTGACTCCTCATTGCCGCTTCCCGAAGCATCGATGCTGCCGGCGGGCGCCGCTTCACTGGCAACCCGGCTCACTTCGGCACCGCCAGGGACGAAGGCTCCGCCGATGCCGGAGTTGCCGGTCGGGCTGCTTCCAAAGCCGTATCAAGGGCGGCTGCGCGTTCGTAATCCGGTTCCGCGGCAACCCCCTTACCGTAGAGCACCTCATCGAACCGCTGCTGGATCCACGTGATCTCCGGGCGGTGGTCCGGGAAGGCGGCGGCCAGCCGGGTGCCGGCTTCGGCTGCCGTTCGGGCCGGCCGGGCATCGAAGATGAACCGTTCCTCCGCCGAGCGGACCATCGCACGGAAAGACTCGGCAAGGGCGTCATTCCAGCGGTGCTCCGCGGCGGCCTGCTCTCCGCGGATACGGTGGTCGGTTGCCCGTTCCACGACGTCGTGGGCGAAGACCTCGGTCCGCTTCTTCACGGACGCATTCAACCGGGGGCGAATCACGAGAATTGCGACGGCCACCAGCACGACGGCGGCCAGGACCAGTATCAGGACTCCGGGACCCGCGCCGAGCCCATCCGCATCCTCGAACAACTCGTTCAGCCACTTGCCGACCCGAGCCCAGAACCGGTCTAGCAGGCCGGGTTGGGCATCCTCGTACACGCGCTTGGACAACTCGTCGCGCGCCCAGTCCCGTGCCTGGTCTGCATCGGGCTCGATCGGGGCTTCCCCGGCGGCGGCGGACCATGGGCGTGCTGTGGACGGCATGTCTACTTCATGCCCGCAGGGGGACCGAACGGCGTGTTCCGGGCCATGGGCACGGCATTCCGGCCGGGCAGGAAGTCGGAATCCTGTGCCTGCGGATTCTCCTGATCCTTCATCAAGGCAAGGTCGAAGCCTTCCCGGCGGATTCGGAGGTCGATATACAGCAGGGCCGTGACGGCACTTTGGAAGGCACAGGCCACCGCGGTCAGGAGCAGGGTGAAGGCGAAGATCAGGACAACGCTGACGCCGATGAGGACGGTGCTCTCCGTCAGGGTGAGCATGCTCGCGGCGAAGGAGAGCGGCACCGTAAGGACCTGGGACAGGATGTTGACGATCAGGCTCGTCAGGGCCATGATCCCGAAGGTGCGCCACCAGTTGCGCCCGGTCAGGCGCCAGGACCGCCGGATCGCAGGAAAGACACCGATACCTTCCGATACCAGTGCTGCCGGTGCGAGGGAGAGTTTAACCGAGACCCACACAGCCGCGGCAACCACCGCGAACAGGGCCGGGATCACCACGAGCAGCCCGGCTGGACCGAGAGTGTCGATGATCAGGTAAGCCAGCATGGCGAGGACCGTGACGCCCACGGCGGCACCGGCCAGCATCAGTAATCCGAGGCCGGCAAGCGGACCGAGGGTGCCGCGGGCCAGCCGCCAGACCTGGCCGAAGCCGGTCCGCAGGTTCAGGGTGGACCGCACCACCGGAAGGACCAGGAGGCCCTGGACAATCAGGACCCCGGCCAGTGACAGGCCGCCGAGGGTCGAAACCGCCCCCACAGCCGTCCCCAGGACCGGACCCGTGACTTCTCCGCCCGCCGATCCGCTCTGCAGCCACCCGTCTACGGAGACGAAGAAGCCCGCGCCCAATACGATAACCAGCACCGTTATGACGGCCTGGACCACAAACGCGTTGCCGAAGGCGGCCAACGCGTTGCGGCGGCACGCCTGGAACGCTCCGTCCAGGATTTCACCCAGTCCCAGGGGACGCAGGGGAATGATGCCCGGTTTCGGCGGCGGCGTGTAGCCGGGCGGGGGGAGGGGGCCTCCCCGGTAGGGATTGGGCTGGTCCCAGGCGGATGCCGGCGGCGCGTAGCCCGGTGCAGGGGGTTGCTGTGTCCACGGATTACCCTGCTGCTGCGCCCAGGGGTTCACCGGCGGCTGCGGTATTCCGGGCGGCGGCGGTGCCTGCTGCGCCCACGGATTTACCGGCGGTTGCGCTAATCCGGGCACAGGCCCCGGGGCGCCGTCGTTCAGGGCGCTGTTCTCCGGTCCGCTGTCCGGGCCACTGTTGTTCCGGTTGTTGTGTTCTTGCTCGCTCATCCTCAGCCGTTCCCCCGCAGGCACTAGCGTTTGTTTACCTCGACTATAGTGACGCTCCGCCCAAACAGCACCCGGCGAGCCGTGGCGGGATATGTGTCCCTTAGGATGATAGGGATTAACCTAGTCGGCTTTAACGCCGGGGGAGCGGCAGCCGATGCTGCTCCGGGCGCGCAGCGGCGCGGCAGTCAAGCAGCGGAAACAGGGAGTTATGAAGGCACGCATACTGGTCGTAGACGACGACGAAGCACTTGCCGAAATGATCGGTATCGTGCTGCGCAACGACGGGTTTGAACCGGTGTTCTGTGCCGACGGTTCCTCCGCACTTGAAGTGTTCCGCAACAGCAAGCCGGATCTGGTGCTGCTGGACCTGATGCTTCCCGGCATCGACGGCATCGAAGTGTGCCGGCAGATCCGCAGCGAGTCCGACACCCCCATCGTGATGCTCACCGCCAAGTCCGACACGTCCGACGTCGTGCGCGGCCTCGAATCCGGCGCCGACGATTATGTGCCCAAGCCCTTCAAGCCCGCAGAACTGGTGGCGCGGGTGCGTGCCCGGCTGCGCCCGGGCGACCAGAAATCGCCGGAGACCCTGCGGATCGGCGAAGTCTCCATTGATGTTGCGGGCCACTCCGTGACCCGCGGCAGCGACAGCGTTTCCCTCACGCCGCTGGAATTCGACCTGCTCGTGGCACTCGCACGCAAGCCCTGGCAGGTTTTCACCCGCGAGATGCTGCTCGAACAGGTCTGGGGATACCGCCACGCCGCCGACACGCGGCTGGTGAACGTGCATGTGCAGAGGCTCCGCTCAAAGATCGAACGCGACCCCGAAGCACCCGAGATTGTATTGACGGTGCGCGGTGTCGGATACAAAGCGGGTCAGAGCTAAGGTGCCGGGGTTCCTGGCCGGGATGGCCGGGAAATCCCCTAAATTGGACAGGGCCCTGCAGGGCCTGGCGCATCTGCGCGATTCCTTCCGGCGCGCCACTTTCCATCGGATCGCCCGCCAGTGGCGGAGGTCCCTTCAGTTCAAGACGGTCGTTTCCACGCTCCTCCTGGTGGCGCTCGCCGGCGCGGGGATCGGTGCTTTCCTCTCCCACCAGATTGCCGATTCCCTCTATGAAGAGCGGCTGACCCAGTTCCGGACCGAAGCGACGGGCGGTCTGTCCAAAGTGAAGGACAACTTCCGGGACACCGCCGCGAGCGATCGGGAGGGCACCGACCGGCTGGTCATGGACACCCTTCCGTTGCTGGAAGGCCAGGGTGCAGACGCTCAGCGGACCTATCTGCTCACCCCGTTGCCGACCTCCGACCCCCTGTATGTCACGTCCTCGGTGAACAGCGGAACCATCACCGCCAGCGGTATTCCGGTGGCCCTCAGCGACGCCGTTATTGCCAGCGATGCCACAGCGTCCGAGACGGATTACGTTTTCTGGTCTCCGCTTGAGCTCGCCAACGGAGAGCCAGGCATTGCGTTCGGCACCAAGGTCACACTGCCCCCGGACAGCTCCGAATATGCCCTCTACCTGATCTATGACCTGCATTCGATGCAGGAAACGCTCGACGACATCCACCGGATTCTCTGGATTGCCGGCTTCCTGCTGCTTGCCATCAGCGGCACGATCGCGTGGATCGTAGCCAAGGCCGGCCTGGGTGCGGTCAGCGATGCGGCAGCGGTGTCGGAGAAGCTGGCAGCAGGGGAGCTGCAGGAGCGCATGGAGGTCAAGGGCGAGGATGAAGTCGCACGCCTGGCGGCGTCGTTCAACCGCATGGCCGGCACGCTCCAGGACCAGATCACCCAGCTGGCTACACTTTCGCGTATGCAGCAGGTGTTCGTTTCCGACGTCTCACACGAGCTGCGGACTCCGCTCACCACTGTGCGCATGGCCGCGGAGGTGCTCTACGAAGCACGCGATAGCTTTGATCCGATGTACCGGCGCTCCACGGAACTGCTCTATCACCAAGTGGAACGGTTCCAGGCGCTGCTGGCGGACCTGCTGGAGATTTCCCGGTTCGACGCCGGGGCCGCCGCGCTCGATTTGGAACCCACCGATGTCTTCCATATTGTCCGTGACGTGATTGACGCCACCGAGCCGCTAGCGAACAACTGCGGCTCCGAGGTGGTTGTGGTCTCCAAGGAGGCGAGCTGCGTTGTGGATGCCGACCCGCGCCGGATCGAACGCATCCTGCGCAACCTGCTGGTCAACGCGTTGGAGCATGGTGAGGGGGAACCCATCGAAATTGCGATAGCAGCTTCCGAGGACGCCGTGGGCATAGCGGTCCGCGACCATGGCATCGGGATGACCGAAGAAGACGCCGAGCATGTCTTCGACCGCTTTTGGAGGGCGGATCCGGCACGTGCACGCACCACGGGCGGCAGCGGGCTGGGCTTGTCCATCGCCACCGAAGACACTCGGCTTCACAACGGCTGGCTCGAGGCCTGGGGCGAACCGGGAAACGGATCCTGCTTCCGCCTGACACTTCCCCGCCGTCACGGTGCGGGCTTTGAATCATCCCCGGTGCCGCTGTCTCCCCGCGAGGTCGTGGCCGAACCCCGGGCGCTCACTGCTGCGGCTCCGGCCCGGGAAGAGGATATTGATGCGTACTAAGCGGAAGGTGCCGCCCAAGGCACAGCGGGGACGGGCCGGAAGGATGCTTGTCCTGTGGATCAGTATCGTCCTTGTCCTGGTCGGCTGCTCCTCGATACCCACCGTTGGACCGGTAGGCACGGCGTCGGCGGAGAACAACGGGGAAACGGGCGAGGACGCGGTTTTCTCACCCGAAGGTCCGGCTGACGATGCCTCGCCGCAGGACATCGTCCGCGGCTTTATGGAGGCAGGCAGGGGCGCCGCAGACGATTACAGCGTGGCCCGGCAATTCCTGGCCCCGGAGCTGGCGACTACCTGGTCGCCCTCGGAACGGGTGACCATTTACCGGTCCTCACGCATCGTGGCCATGCCGGAACCGGACCTGTTCCAGATTCAGCTGGAAGTGCAGGGTCGCGTGGATGCCCGGGGCATCCGGACGGACGCCCCGGAGGGCAGCACCGAAGCATTCCCCGTCCAGCTCGAAAAGGTGAAGGGACAGTGGAGGCTCAGCGCCGTCCCCGACGGGATCATCGTGTCCCTGGCGAGTTTCCCTGCGATTTTCATCGCCCACAACCTCTACTTCTATTCGAGTGATTACCAGTACTGGGTCCCGGATACGCGGTGGTTCATTCAGCGTGCCGGCATTGCCGCCAACATTGTCAAGGAACTTCTCGTCGGGCCCGCTCCGTACCTCCAGGGTGCAGTCCTCAGCGCCTTCCCTGCCGGAACCGCCTTGGCACGCGATGCGGTCCCGGTGGCCTCGGGAAAGGCTGTCGTGGATTTCGCGGACGAATCGCTGCGGGACTCCAGCGACCGGAACCGCCAACAGATGGTGTTGCAGCTTGAGCAGAACCTGCGCAGCCTCAACAACGTCACCGCTGTGAGGATGACAGTGGACCAGCGGGACGTAGACCTCGGCAAGGGCAGCGGTGAGCTGCAGTCCGCCGTGGCCGATCCATCCGCCGGAGCCACCCAGATCGTGGTCTATCAGGACGAACTGGCCTACTACGCCGACGGCCCCGAGCCGATCGGGGATATTCCCTCAGTGGCGGAATACGGCCCTCGGCATCCGGCCATGTCGGTGGACGGATCGGTCATCGCCTTCCTGAACAGCCAGGAGAACGCGCTGCTGGTCACGGGAACCGGACAGGAAGTTGCAGTGGTGGCCGAGGCTGAAAGGTTTACGGCGCCCAGCGTGGATCCACGCCGGTGGGTCTGGACTTCCCAACCCACGGGCACCGGATCCCAGGTTCTTGCGGTACCGCCCGGGGGAGACCGGAGTTCCGCGGCCGTCCTTTCTGCGCCGTGGCTGGAGGGGCAAACCGTGACCGAGCTGCGGATTTCCCGCGACGGTACCCGGGCATTGGTGGCGGCGAACCGGGACGGTCGCAGTGAAGTCATGATTACCGGCGTCGTCCGGTCATCCGAAGGAGTCCCCGTCTCCCTCACGGTTCCGACGATCCTTCAGGTGCCTCCGGAAGCGGGGGCCGTGAACCGGGTCAAATGGGCCTCGGAGGACACGGTGGTTGCCGTGCAGTCCGGTGCGGAGGAAGCCGCGCCGGTAATCCTCAGCACCGCACGGGTTCCTGATCTGCTGTCCGCGAAGGAAGGAATTACGGGACTGAGCGCAGGAAACGGCGCTGAGGACATTTTCATCCAGACCTCCGAGGGCATCTTCAACAAGGTCGGCAGTAGCTGGACGCTCCGGACGGAAGGAATCCGGGACCCGGCTTTCCCGGGCTGATGCAGCGCTCTTTGTTTTCCTCCACAGCGGCCTGATGGCCTCATACGCCCGGGTGGATGTCCCCTGGCGGGCGGCTTTGCTGCTCACCGGTTCCGGCTGGTCCCATTGTGGACGGATGAAGATGCGGAACCGGCAGCTGGATCGTCTGCTTTACTCCCCGGCGGGACAGGGGATCGCCGCGGCGGTGTCCGGCTTGGCCGCCGGGCTGGCACCTGTGTCATGCGTGGCCTGCGGAACGCCGGATCATTCTTTGTGCATGGGCTGTGCGGTGAGCATCCGGCGGGGCACGCTGCATCCCTATTCCGCGCAGGAAGGTGCCGATGCGCTTCCGGCCGCAGAACCGGGAGCGCCGGTCGCTGGCATGGAACCGGTCGGTGACACGGAAGAGGCCGATGGCGCTGACCTGGCCGATGGCGCGGACCCGAACAGGCAGATTCCCGCCGGCGTCGGTCCTGGCCTCTTTGTCCCGCTGCCGGTCCTGGCAGCAGGAGTGTATTCGGGCGGGCTCGCGCGGACCCTCCTGGCTTTCAAGAACCGGGGGCACACCGACCTGGCCGGGTTCCTGGCCCCGGTCCTGGCGGGCGTCCTGCAGGCGGCGGTAACGGATGCACGCAGAAGGGCGGGGGATGTTCCACTGGTGCTGGTTCCGGTTCCCGGCACGGGCGGCTCGCTTCGCAGGCGCGGCTACTTTCCGCTGGCACTGCTGCTGGCGCGGCTCCGGCGCCGGCGGCTGTTGCCGGCCGGCTGTGCCGTGGCTTCCCTTGTGTCCATACCGGCCGGGTACGGCACTGCCGGCTGGCTGCGGAGCCACGGGGGAGGACCTGCCGGCGTGTCCGGCCCGCAAAAGGGGCTCGGCCGCAGCGCGCGGCGGCGCAACGTCCGGAACACCATGACCGCCGGTCCGCCCGGAGGACTGGCCGGAGTCAACTGCCTGGTGGTTGATGACGTGTTGACCACGGGAGCCACTATTGCGGAGACGGTGCGGGCGCTGCGCGGGGCGGGCGCCCGGGTAGTGGGTGCGGCGGTCCTGGCTGCCACACCGGCCCCGGCACGTAACACAACTCCCACAGACCCTGCTGTTCCGGGGGCACGTTCCATGGGCGCCGGAAACGGAAACGCGGGACGTGAATAAAGCTCGACGGTGATCTAACGTGTTGAGTATGGATAGCTTCAAGTAGCGGGGTTATCCTGCGGCAACGGTCGCGAAGGCAACTGACAGCGGCCGTTGTTGTGTCACCGAAATCTATTGGAGGGCACCATGGAATTCATGATCAGCGGACGTAACGTTGCAGTATCAGACCGGTTCCGCGAGTACGCCGAAGAGAAAATCGGCAAAGTGGAGGCGCTCGGCGACAAGGTCCAGCGGGTGGAGGCCAGGGTCACGAAGCAGGGCAACGTCCGGGACGCAGACAGCGCCCTCACCGTGGAAATCACGGTCACCGGCCGCGGCCCCGTTGTTCGGGCCGAGGCAACATCCGGGGACAAGTTCGCGGCGTTCGACCTCGCGTACGGAAAGCTGCTGGAACGGCTGCGTCGGGCAAGCGACAGGCGCAAGGTGCACCACGGGCGCCACGCACCGGTACCCGTCCGGGTTGCCACCGCTGATCTTGGCCCCGTGAGCACCTCGGAGCCGCTCTACGCGCAGGTCGCGGCCGCTGCAGAGGAACGGGCCAACGAAGAGAATGCCCAGAACGCGGCAGAGGAAGACGCCACCGGCGACTGCCCCGTATTGATCCGGCGCAAGGTTTTCCCGGGTGCCCCCATGAGCCTTGATGACGCCGTGGACAATATGGAGATGGTCGGCCACGACTTCTACCTGTTTGTGGATTCCGCAACCGGCGCTCCTTCCGTGGTGTACCGCCGCCGCGGCTGGACCTACGGGGTCATCACCCTGGACTCCAAGTGCGCGGAAGGCGCGGAAGAGCCACGGGAAGAGACCCGCGGCTACCGTGTAGCGGAAACTCCCGTGGACGACCGCGCCACTGCCTGACCGTCCACCGCCTGACCGTCCAGCCGGACGGCTCCCCTAGGATGAGGGGATGAAAACCCAGCTCTCGCTCCGACAGGCCCGCCGTACGGCGCTGGCGGCGCAGGGACTGGCTCGGGAACGGCCCGCCGGCCTTGTCACCGCAAGGCAGGTGGGCCGTACCTTTGAGCGGCTCGCCTTGCTGCAGATCGACTCGGTGAATGTGCTTGCCCGCAGCCATTACCTTCCGTTGTTTTCCAGGCTCGGCCCCTACGACCAGGCAATCCTGGACCGGCTGGGGACCCGGCGGCCGCGGCGCATGGTCGAATACTGGGCCCACGAGGCAAGCTTTGTCCGGCCCGGGCTTTTTGCTGATCTTCGCGCTGTCCAACGGCGAACCTGGATGACCGCCCATTCCCTGCCTTCCGCGGTCGCCGAGGATCTTCGTCAACGTATCCTCGGGCTTCTGCAGAACGCGGGCAGGCCTTTGACCTCCCGCCAGGTAATGGACCTCCTCGGCCACAGCGCCGTGCGGGATACCTCCGGCTGGGGATGGAACTGGAATGCCGCCAAGCGCGTGCTGGAGGATCTGTTCGCTTCCGGACAGATCGGATCCGCCGGGCGGACCCCGCAGTTCGAACGGTTGTATGCCCCGACTGCGCTGGTCCATCCCGCAGGCGCCGCGGCGCTGGAACAATCCGATCCAGAGCAGGCAGTGCTGCGCCTGACCGAGGTTGCAGCCCGGGCACACGGCGTCGCGACGGTTCGGGGGCTTGCCGATTATTTCCGTCTGCAGCAGCGTGAGACGGCCATCGCTGCGGAGGTCCTTGCAAGGAAGGGCATCCTCGAGCGGGTGGAGGTGGCGGGCTGGCAGCAGCCGGCCTACCTGCACGCTGAGGCGGTGGTTCCGAGGTCCGTATCCGGCCAGGCGCTGCTGAGTCCGTTCGATTCCCTCATCTTCGAGCGTCGTCGGCTCGAGGAACTGTTCGGCTTCCACTACCGGATCGAGATCTATACTCCGCCCCAGGCCCGCCGGTTCGGCTACTATGTGCTGCCGTTCCTGCTGGGAGAGGAGATGGTGGCCAGAGTGGACCTCAAAGCGGACCGTGCCGCGGGTATGCTGCTTGTTCAGGCAGCCTTTTCTGAACCGGGTGCACCGCCGCAGACGGCGCGTCAACTCGCTGCAGAGCTGCAGCTCATGGCACAGTGGCTGGGGCTCGGGCAGATAATGGTGAAACCCGTGGGAGACCTGGCTCCCGCCCTGAAGCTGGCAGTATGCAGGGAATAAAGGTCTTTAGGGAATCACGGACCTTCACGGTACGTCTCTCACGTAGACTGAGGACGCCAGATTTCGGCAACTAGATTGGGAGCAAATCAGTGGCATCACTACTCGAACGAGTTCTTCGTACCGGCGACAAGAAGACGCTGAAGACACTGCGTAACTACGCCGACGCGATCAACGTGCTCGAGGATGAGTTCAAGGGCATGACCGATGCCGAGCTCAGGGGTGAAACGGATCGCCTCAAGGAGCGCTACAACGGCGGTGAGTCCCTCGACGACCTCCTTCCCGAAGCGTTTGCCGCTGTCCGTGAGGCTGCCGGGCGTACGCTCGGCATGCGGCACTTCGACGTCCAGCTGATGGGCGGCGCCGCCCTGCACCTGGGCAACATTGCCGAAATGAAAACCGGTGAAGGCAAGACCCTGGTGGCAACGGCCCCGGCCTACCTGAATGCGCTGACCGGACGCGGCGTCCATATCGTCACGGTGAATGACTACCTGGCGGAGTACCAGTCGGACCTGATGGGGCGCGTTTTCCGTTTCCTCGGCATGACCAGCGGCTGCATCCTCTCCAATCAGGACCCCGCGACCCGGCGCGAACAGTACGCCGCCGACATCACGTACGGAACCAACAACGAGTTCGGGTTCGATTACCTGCGCGACAACATGGCCTGGAGCGCTGCCGAGCTGGTCCAGCGCGGCCACCACTATGCCATCGTCGACGAAGTCGACTCCATCCTGATTGACGAAGCCCGTACTCCGCTGATCATCTCCGGTGCGGCCAGCGGCGACGTGAACCGGTGGTACACCGAGTTCTCCAAGGTCGTCCAGAGGCTGAAGCAGGACACCGACTATGAAGTGGACGAGAAGAAGCGCACCGTCGGCATCCTCGAGCCGGGCATCGAGAAGGTCGAAGACTACCTCGGTATCTCCAACCTGTATGAAGCGGCCAACACGCCCCTGATCGGCTTCCTGAACAACGCCATCAAGGCCAAGGAACTCTTCAAGCGGGATAAGGACTACGTGGTCCTCAACGGTGAGGTCATGATCGTCGACGAGCACACCGGCCGCATCCTGGCCGGACGCCGGTACAACGAGGGCATGCACCAGGCAATCGAGGCGAAGGAAGGGGTGGTCATCAAGGCCGAGAACCAGACGCTCGCTACGGTCACCCTGCAGAACTACTTCCGCCTCTACGAAAAGCTCGCCGGCATGACCGGCACGGCCGAAACCGAAGCCGCCGAGTTCATGAGCACGTACAAGCTTGGCGTGGTGCCCATTCCCACCAACAAGCCCATGGCCCGCATTGACCAGGCGGACCTGATCTACAAGAACGAAGTGGCAAAATTCGACGCCGTCGTGAAGGACATTGCCGAGCGCCACGCCTCAGGCCAGCCCGTGCTGGTCGGCACCACCAGCGTGGAGAAGAGCGAGTACCTTTCCAAGCAGCTGGCCAAGGCAGGCATCCGGCACGAAGTGCTGAACGCTAAGAACCATGCACGTGAAGCCGCCATCGTCGCGCAGGCGGGCCGCAAGGGAGCGGTCACCGTAGCCACGAACATGGCCGGCCGCGGCACCGACATCATGCTGGGCGGCAACGCCGAGTTCAACGCGATTGCCGAACTGGAACGCCGCGGACTGGACCCGAACGACAGCCCCGAGGACTACGAGGCCGCCTGGCCGGATGCGCTGGAGAAGGCACGGACCGCCGTCGCCGCCGAGCAGCAGGAAGTAGTCGAACTCGGCGGGCTTTACGTCCTCGGCACCGAGCGCCACGAGTCCCGCCGTATCGATAACCAGCTCCGTGGACGGTCCGGGCGCCAGGGCGACCCGGGCGAATCCCGGTTCTACCTCTCGCTCACCGACGATTTGATGCGGCTGTTCAACTCCGGTGCTGCCGAACGGATCATGAACAGCTCGTCCATGCCCGACGATGTGGCGCTGGAGTCCAAGTTGGTCTCCAAGGCGATCCAGAACGCGCAGGGACAGGTTGAGGGCCGCAACGCCGAACAGCGCAAGAACGTCCTGAAGTACGACGACGTCCTGAACCGCCAGCGCGAGGCGATCTACGGTGACCGCCGTCGGATCCTTGAAGGTGACGACCTGCAGGAGAAGATCAGTTTCTTCCTGGAGGACGTAGTCACGGCGATGGTCAACGAGGCAACCGCGGAGGGCCACGGAGATGACTGGGACCTCGAGCAGCTGTGGACCAACCTCAAGACGCTTTACCCGATCAGCCTGACCATCGACGAAGTGGTTGAAGAAGCCGGCGGCCGGTCCCGGCTGTCCCGCGACTTCCTGCACAGCGAGATCCTCTCCGACGCGAAACTTGCCTACCAGGCACGCGAGGAAGCCCTGGGCTCGGCCACCATGCGCGAGCTGGAGCGCCGCGTGGTGCTCTCCGTCATCGGCCGTAAGTGGCAGGAGCACCTCTACGAGATGGACTACCTCAAGGAGGGCATCGGGCTGCGGGCCATGGCGCAGCGCGATCCGCTGGTGGAATACCAGCGTGAAGGGTTCGTTATGTTCCAGACCATGATGGAGGCCATCCGCGAGGAAAGCGTGGGCTACCTCTTCAACGCCGATGTGCAGGTCAGCGAACCTGCCGCCCCGGCAGCGAACGGGTTGCCGGGAGTCAAGGACGCCCGCGGCGTCGTCGGCACCCCGGTCATCAAGGCGGCGGGACTCGAAGCTCCGCAGCAGCCTGCCAGCCTGCAGTTCACCGCTCCGAACAGCCAGGGCGGGGTGGAGACCAGGGTGGAACGGACGTCCCGCGACAAGCAGGACACCAAGACCGCTCCGGCGGCCGGCAGCAAGTCCGCCGCGAAGAAGGCCAAACGCCGCAAGTAAACCCGCTTTACCGGGCCGGTTAGCCGATCTCCAAGGCAGTAACCTTCCAGAGCCCGCGCCGCAGCTGAACCCTCAGCGCGACGGCGCGGGCTCTTTCGTGTTCCAGTGCCACTACCGTGGCCTCGTAGATTCCTTCCGACACCGGGCAGAGGCGGCAGGATCGGATGCGTACGCTGCGGTGCAGCAGCTGCGGATCGGGCGCTGTCCTGGACCGTCCCTGGGGATTGTGCTGCAGCCCGCGGACGAGGTTGGCGCGCAGCTGCAGCCGTTCGTAGTTTTCGGGATCGAGCCAACGGGCCATCTGCTGCAGCGGGCGGGCACCGCCCAGGACCTCCAGCGCGGCGAGTGCCACGGATTGGCTGATGGCTTTCACCCGGGCATCGTCTGCGGGGTTCGATGCCCAGTTGGCGGCTCCGGCGGCAGGACGGTGCAGCGGATCCGCTTCGCCGGGGACAGCGTAACGTTCGCGCGGTCTTGCGGGGACGGGAGCTGGAAGCAGCTCCTGTGAAGGGGCCAGATAGACAGCGATGGGCCCCGCATCGCCTTCAGCACCCGGCTGGCCCGGTTGCGCCGGTCCGGCCGGGGCATCGGGAGCGGGAAGGAATATCACGCTGGTCATGGTGCGTCCTTTCCTTGCGCGGGAGCGGTGCGGTTGGTGGATTCCGGTTGGTGGATTCCGGTGGCGGGCCGGTGCGCTGGAGCACCGCCGGCCGGTGGACAGCGGGGGAGAGGTTCAAGGAGGCGGGACGGCCAGAACCTGGCCGGGACGGATCAGGCCGGGATCCGGACCAATGACCTCGCGGTTCAGTTCGTACCAGCGGGGCCAGAGGGCGGCTGTCTCCGCGTCCGTGGCCTGGGGCCCCAGTTGCGAAGCGGCCAGTGACCATAGGGTGTCTCCCGCCGCAACCACGACTTCGCGCTCGTCCGGCCGAGGAACACCCGTGAGCAGGCCGCCGGCCGCAGGCTGCGGGGGCGAAGGACGCCAAAGCGGAGAAATGGCTTCGGCAGGATCAGCGGATCCCGGCTCCGGAGGAGTGGCTTGCGCGGCATTCTGTCCAACCGGGATGCCCGTGCGGGCGAACGCCGGTGCCCCGGGCACCGCTGCCGCGGTTGCGCCTGCCCCCGGCACCGCGCCCAACGTGCCGCCGGCCGCCAACGAGATTCCCAGCGCAGCTGTTGCCAGCCGGCGCAGCGGCCCTGGGGCCAGGGAGAGGGTCCACGTGCCGGCTGTCCGGAACCCGAAGCGGTGCAGGAGGCACCCGGCCAGGGCGCAGGTAAATCCCAGCACCCACCAGAACGTGAGCAGCAGGCCTGCCGCGGCGGCGCAGAACCCGGCAAGCTGGGTCAGCGAGGCCCGGGAAAGCGGAGCTTCGGAGAGCGGACCGGGGGAGAACAAGACCGAACCTGCTACGGCAGCGTCCGGCAGCATTCGGGTTCCGCACCACAAGAGCAGCAGGCCAAGCGCTGCTGCGGCTGCGGTTGCAAGTGCGTCCGCAGCCAGCCCGGGGCGGGAGGTGGATCCGGTCATTGCATTCTCCGATCTGGAGAGGAGAGCCGAGGTACTCGGGGGATCGTTCTAGCCGTTTAGGCTTATTTGGTTCGTTTCGATTCGATTAGCTGACGTTTGATAGCTCTAGAGGTTTTTTGGTGCCGTCTGGCCTGTGTGATGCCCGTGTCTACACTTCGGTTCGACCGGTGTCCAGAGTGGTTGAACAGGCTTCGTGGACGCTAGCCTTGGGCGATGCGATGGGACGCCCTGTTCAGGGACATGGAGGCACAGCTTGCCGCAGCTGCCGGGCTGGCAGCCGAGAGCGAGATTTCAGACCGTGTGCGGATGGAACTGCGCGGAATCAGTTTGCAGGACAGGCTGCGCAGCCAAAGCGGGAAGCAACTGGTCTTCGATCTCGGAACAGCAGGGATGCTGCGCGGGATCCTGAGGCATGTTGGGGAAGGATGGGTGTCGCTTGAGCAGGAACGCGGTGCAGCGTTGGCGGTGTTGTCCCAGGTGGTTGCCGTCAGGGGCATGGACCGGTTCGCGAGTCCCACGGCGGGGAACGTGCGGCTAGGGGTGACCTCCGCACTGCGCAGCATCGCCCGGGACCGCAGCGCCGTCGTCGTCCGTTCCGCCGGGGCGCCGGCTGACCGTGCCCTGTACGGGACGATCGACAGGGTGGGCAGCGACTTCCTGGAACTGGCGGTTATGCCGTCTGACCAGCCTCGGCGCAGCGCAAACGTCACGGGTGTCTATGTCCTGCCGACTGCCACGGTGGCAGCGGTGCTGTCACAACAGCACAACGGATGGGAGTGACCGGGTCCCGGAGACGGCGACGCAGCCTGCTCCTGTTCAGCTCCCCGCGTTCTCCTCCACCTGGATACCCTGCCGGACTGCCGCAGCGGACTTCCGGTAGGCCCGGGAAATATAGTCTTCGAGCTGCTGCGACTCGACCCGCCACTGGCCCCTGCCGCCGATCTGAATGGCGGGAAGTTCTCCGCTGCGGACCAGGGCATACGTCTGCGAGGAGGATATGTTCAGCACCTCGGCGACATCTGCCAGCGTCAGGAATCTCTTATCGCCCACGGCACTCACCTTTCGCACCGCACCACTGCGGCTTGCACCCGTTGTATACCAGCAGCACCAGTGTGGCACCAGCAGGATGCTGCTGATGGGTTATCCACAGATTCGACTTTCCTGAAAACCACCGTTTCCTTCCCGCTGCGCTTCCTCCACAATGACCCGAATGAGGCCCCCGGCGCGGGGCAAGGGGGATTGCAGTGGAAACGGGGGAGCATGAGTCTGACTGACCACCGCACACCGGGGGCGGAGCCGGCGGCGGCACGGCTGCGCAAGCCGTCATGGCGGGACCCGCGGCTCCTGCTCGGGATCCTGTTGGTGCTCGGGTCCATCGCCGGCGTCGTGACGCTGGTGGACAGCGCCGACCGGACCACGGACGTCTATGCCGTGAAGCACGATATTCCTCCGGGGGCGCCTATCGGTGCCGAAGACCTGGTTGCGGTGCCGGTCCGGCTGGGTAACGCCGAAGAGCTTTACCTCCCCATTGCCGCGGGCCTGCCGGAGGACGCCGTAGCGGGTGCAGCGCTTCGGCAGGGGGAACTGGTGGCCCGGTCCGCACTGGTGGAACGGGACTCGCTGGACCGCAAGCCCGTCGGCCTGCGGGTCGAGGACCCGCTGCCTGCCAGCACCGAGGCAGGATCACGCGTGGACATCTGGGCGGCCATGCCCAATGCCCGCAACGGGTTCGACGAGCCGAAGCAGCTGATCGAAGCGGCCGAAATATCGGAGCTAACCGTCACGGAGTCCGCCCTGGGCGCCAATCGCAGTACGGAGCTCCTGGTCCTCGTTGACGATTCGGACCTCCCGCTGCTCCTGAGCGCGTTGTCCAACCAGGCCAAGATCACCGTGGTCCACAACCCCTCCTCAGGCTCGTGAATATCCCTGTCGCTACGGTGGGGGCCGCCACCGCCGGTGTCCTTGACGGGTTGGAACGCCTGCAGGGACCTGTCACGGTGGTCCGGCGGTGCACGGAACTGACGGAGCTCGTGGCTGTGTCGCAAAGCGGGATCGTGCGTGCCGCCGTCGTCGTCGACG
Organism: Arthrobacter sp. zg-Y1110; assembly: GCF_025244865.1. Taxonomy (NCBI): domain Bacteria; kingdom Bacillati; phylum Actinomycetota; class Actinomycetes; order Micrococcales; family Micrococcaceae; genus Arthrobacter; species Arthrobacter sp. zg-Y1110. Next base: position 2,533,415 of record NZ_CP104272.1, on the reverse strand, counting down.
AGGCCGGGGACCTTACCGCGGCACTGGCGGAACGGCTGGCCGCGGCCGGGGTGGCCCTCGTGGCGCTCACCGACGATCCGGTGCTTCGGCCCCGGCTGGACGCCCTGCGGATAGTCAATGCCCCCGGCGGAGTTGACCCGGGCGCGCTCGCCGAATTGATTGCCGCTGCCGTACGGGCGTTGGACCAGGATGTGGAAGGCAGGGCTGCGGCAGGCAGCAACGCGCTCGCCGACCCTGCCTCGGCATTTGGTGCCGGCAGCACGGGACCGGGACCGGCAGACGCCGCGGAACCGGACGGTGGCAGGGGCACCGTCACCGCTGTCTGGGGTCCGGCAGGGGCACCGGGCAGGACCACGCTGGCCGTCAATCTGGCGGCCGAAGCGGCTGCTGCCGGCGCGGAGGTGCTCCTTATTGACGCAGACACCTACGGCTCCAGCGTGGCGGTGAGCCTCGGCCTCCTAGACGAATCCGCCGGGGTGGCACAGGCCTGCCGCCTTGCCGACCAGGGGCTGCTCGACGACGCCGCGCTGCGCAGGATTTCGGCCAGTGTTTCCCTGCGGGGGCAGCGGCTGGCAGTGCTTACCGGTATCACCCGCTCTGACCGTTGGGTGGAACTGCGCCCCGCGGCGCTCGCGGGCGTCCTCGATGCGGCACGCCGGGTTGCCGACCTGACCATCGTGGACTGCGGATTCTCCCTGGAGACAGACGAGGAACTGAGCTTCGACACCATGGCCCCGCGCCGCAACGCCTCCACCCTGCTGCTACTCGACGCCGCGGACACCGTTTACGCGGTGGGTGCCGCCGACTCCGTGGGAGTTCCCCGCCTGGTCCGGGCCCTGTCGGATCTCACCGCGGCGGTTCCGACCGTGGAGCCGCGGGTCGTGTTGAACAAGGTCCGGGCCTCATCCGTTGGACGGCAGCCCGAAAGCCAGCTGCGCGGAGCGTGGGAAAGGTTTGGGCCGGGAGGGGAAATCGCCGCTTTCCTTCCGGCCGACTACGACGCCGCCGATGCTTCCCTGCTCTCCGGGACCGCGCTGCTGGAAACCGCGCCGGCGTCGGTCCTCCGGTTGGCCATAGCGGAGCTGGCAGGCGTGCAGGTTCCCCGACGCCGCCGCGGCGCACGCCGGACGGGGCAAAGTGACCTTTGGCGCATTCGAGGCTAGGCTCGATAAGAAGAGGCTGCAACGGGGCAGCCGGATGTAAGTACTATCGGAGGCGTATTACATGTCGTCAGGATCCCGCATCGCGGATCTTTTCAGTTCGGACACTTCCCTGGATGAATTCATCGGGAACTACTACGAGCATCTGGCGCGTGAAGATGCGCAGGCCTACGCGCCGTCGGTCCTAAGGGAGCGGGCGCAGAAGCACATGGAACTGGCGCTGACCCGCGCCGAAGGCACCGCCGCCGTCGACATGGTGGATCAAGGCGACACCAGCGTCATCCTTATTGTCACGGATGACATGCCCTTCCTTGTCGACTCCGTTACGGCAGAGGTGGTGCGCCGCAACGCCGCTATCCGGCTGGTAGTGCACCCCATTTTCCTGGCCACCCGGGATCCCCGGACCGGGGAGCTGCAGCAGGTGCAGCGGGTTCCCGCTGCAGCCGGCGTCTCCAGCGGCGACACCGCCGCCCTGCCGAACCTGGCCGACCTCTTGGGCGGCGACGGCGGCACCACCAAGGTGGAATCCTGGATAGCCATCGATGTTGCCCGCATTACCGACGAGGAGAAGCGCTCCGAACTCGTCGAAGGCCTGCAGAAGGTGCTGGGCGACGTGCGGATCGCGGTCTCGGACTGGCCGGCCATGCGCTCGAAGGTGCACGAGATTGCACGTTCCCTCGAAGCGGTGCCCGGGGCCCGGGACATCCCCGACCTGCAGCAGGCACGCGAACTGCTGACGTGGCTGGACAACGGTAACTTCACCTTCCTGGGCTACCGGGAATACGACCTCATCACCGAAGACGGCGAAGATGCCCTCCGTCCCACTGAAGGCAGCGGTCTGGGGCTGCTGCGCCTGCACTCCACCCGGCGGGTCCAGCGACTGACCGGTGCAGGCCGCGCAAAGGCACGTGAAAAGCGCGCCCTGGTGATTACGAAAGCCAACTCACGTTCCACCGTGCACCGGCCCGCCTACCTCGATTACCTCGGGGTCAAGCGATTCGACGAGCAGGGCAACGTCAACGGTGAACGCCGTTTTATCGGGCTCTTCGCCACCGGTGCCTATACCGGCTCCGTGCGCAGCATCCCGATCGTCCGGGACAAGGTCCGCGATGTGATGCGTACCTGCGGTTTCCCGGCCGATTCGCATTCGGGCAAGGACCTGCTCTCCATCCTGGAAACCTACCCGCGCGACGAACTCTTCCAGATCGACCCCTCGACGCTGCTGGATACGTCCCTGGCCATCCTTCGCCTTCAGGAGCGGCGGCGCACGCGGTTGTTCCTCCGGCCGGACATCTACGGCCGGTTCATGTCCGCCATCGTCTTCCTGCCCCGCGACCGCTACACCACGCCGGTCCGGCTGCGTATCCAGGATGAACTGCGCTCCACCTTCAACGCAGAGTCCATCGATTTCGAAGCACGGATGACGGAATCCGCCCTCGCCCGCCTCTTCTTCCGGATCCGGCTTCCCCGCGGCCAGGAAATCACCGACGTTGACGCCGCTGAACTTCAGGCACGGCTCGTGCAGGCGACACGGTCGTGGAGCGAGGGCATCGAAGAGGTAGTCCGCACCCAGTTCTCCCGCCAGGAGGCAGAAAAGCTCTCCGCTCTCTGGGCTGACGCCTTCCCGGCCGCCTACCGCGTGGCCTACGAAGTCGAAGACGCACTGGAGGACATTGCCCGCTTCGAAGCACGGCTCGCCCGCCCCGAAACCGCGCCGGAACTGTTCGTCTACATTCCGTCCGGCACCGACGACGCCGGCACCGAAGGTGAAGGCCCCGAGGACGCCCGGCTGAAGCTTTACCTGACCGAGCCGAAATCGCTGACCCAGATCCTGCCGTTCCTGCACAACCTCGGGTTGGAAGTGCTCGACGAACGGCCCTTCGAGATCCGGCGGGGCGACGGTACGACCTTCTACCTTTACGACCTGGGCCTCGTATACCCGGCCGGCATCGATCCGATGGAGACCGGTTCCCTGCTGGCCGAAGCCTTCCGTGCCGGTTTGTCCGGGACTGCCGAGTCCGACGCTTTTGACCGGTTGATCCTGCGGCAGGGACTGCGCTGGCGCCAGGTGGTCATCCTTCGGGCGTACGCAAAGTACATGCGCCAGGTCGGCACGGCGAACTCCTACGGTTTCGTGGCAGGCACACTGCTGGCGAACCCCGACGTCGCCCGTGCGCTGATCGCGCTCTTCGAAGGACGCTTTGATCCGGACCTGACGGAGGACGAGCGGCGGGCCGCCGTCGAGCAGGCCGGCGCCGCCCTGGAGGCTGGCCTCGAGCAGGTGCCGACGCTCGACGCCGACCGCGTGCTGCGTACCTTTGCCACCCTGATCAACGCCACGCTGCGCACCAATTTCTACCAGGACAAGGCGTACGTCAGTTTCAAGCTGAACACCGGAGCCATCGACGGCGCTCCGTTCCCCCGCCCGAAGTACGAAATCTGGGTCTACTCGCCACGGGTGGAAGGCGTGCACCTGCGCTTCGGCGAGGTAGCCCGCGGCGGGCTGCGCTGGTCCGACCGGCGCGAAGACTTCCGCACCGAAGTCCTGGGGCTGGTCAAGGCCCAGACGGTAAAGAACGCAGTGATCGTTCCGACCGGCGCCAAGGGCGGTTTTTACGCCAAGAAGCTTCCCGATCCCGCAGTGGACCGCGGTGCCTGGATGGAAGAGGGGAAGAACAGCTACCGCACCTTCATCCGGGGCATGCTGGACCTGACTGACAACCTCGTGGTCAAGGAGTCCGGCGAGGAAGTAGTGCCGCCGGAGCGCGTGGTCCGCCACGACGGTGACGACAGCTACCTGGTGGTGGCTGCGGACAAGGGCACGGCGTCGTTCTCCGACATTGCCAACTCCATCTCCGCCGACTACGGCTTCTGGCTTGGTGACGCCTTCGCCTCGGGCGGATCCGTGGGTTACGACCACAAGGCCATGGGCATCACCGCCCGCGGCGCGTGGGAGTCGGTCAAGCGGCACTTCAGCGAACTCGGTATCGACACCCAGAGCCAGGACTTCACCGTGGTGGGTGTCGGCGACATGAGCGGCGACGTGTTCGGCAACGGCATGCTTTTGTCCGAACACATCAAGCTGGTGGCCGCCTTCGACCACCGGCACATCTTCCTGGATCCGAACCCCGACGCCGCCCGGTCCCATGCCGAACGGCAGCGCCTCTTCGAGCTTCCCCGCTCGTCGTGGGCGGACTATGACGAGTCCTTGATCAGCGCCGGCGGCGGCATTTTCCCGCGCCAGTCCAAGAGCATTCCGCTGTCGTCGGAGGTTCGCAAGGTTCTGGGCCTGCCCGACACGGCAACCAAGATGAACCCGCCCGAGTTGTTGAAAGCCATCCTTACGGCACCGGTGGACCTGCTCTACAACGGCGGTATCGGCACCTACGTGAAGTCCTCGGCCGAGACCTCCGCCGATGTCGGAGACAAGGCAAATGACGCCATCCGCGTGGACGGCCGGGCCCTCCGGGTCAAGGTTGTCGGCGAAGGCGGAAACCTGGGAATGACGCAGCGCGGACGCATCGAGGCAGCCCGCGCCGGGGTCATCCTCAATACCGACGCGATCGACAACTCCGCAGGCGTGGACTGCTCGGACCACGAAGTGAACATCAAGATCTTCGTGGACCGGATGGTCGCGGCCGGCCGGTTGGATCCGCAGGAGCGTGCGGAGTTCCTTCACTCGATGACGGACGAAGTCGGGCAGCTCGTCCTGCAGGACAACATCGACCAGAACATGCTGCTGCTCAACGACCGGCAGCGGGTCGTGGAATCCAGCCCGAGTTTCGAGCGCCTGATGGACTGGCTCGAGGAACATGCGGACCTTGACCGCGAGCTGGAGGCGCTGCCCGGCAACCAGGAACTGCACGCACGCATTGCGGCGGGCGAGGGCGGCCTGACGTCGCCGGAACTGGCCGTGCTTGCGGCGTACGCAAAGATCGAGCTCACGAAGGCGCTGACACGCTCGAACCTGGCCGACGACCCCTACTTTGCCGGCACCCTGCGCCGGTATTTCCCGAAGCAGATTGTCGAGCGTTTCGGGGACCAGCTGGACACCCATCCGCTGCGCCGCGAAATCATCTCCACTGTGGTGGCCAACGACATGATCAACATCGGCGGCATCACTTTCGCCTTCCGGGTGATCGAGGAAACCTCAGCGACCGAAGCGGAGACGGCCCGCGCCTTCACCGCGCTGCGGGAGATCTACGGCATTGACAAGGTCCTGGCGGAACTAGGCGGCCTTCCCGCCGGCTTCCCGACGGAAACCTGGTCCATGGTGCATTTGGACCTGCGGCGCCTGCTGGACCGCGCGGTGCGCTGGTTCGTCAACCACGTTGGCCGGGGAACAACCATCGCCGAGGACATCGAGGCGTTCCGGCCCGTCGTCCAGCCGTTGATCTCGGACCTGACGCGTTTCCTGCGCGGCTCCGATGCCGAGCGGGTGGAAGGCATGCTGCAGAAGGCCCGCGAGCTGGACATCCCGAAGGACCTGGGGACGTACTGGGCTGAGCAGTTCGAGTCGTTCGGCCTGCTCGATGTTGCCCTGTCCAGCAAGGCAACCGGAGTTCCGGCTGACGAAGTCGCCGGCGTGTACTACGCCGTCTACGACCAGTACGGGATTGACGACCTGCTGAACCGGATCACGAAGCTGCCCCGGGAAGACAGGTGGCAGTCGCTGGCCCGCGCAGCCCTGCGTGATGACCTGTACTCGACGGTGGCCGATATGACGGTGGCTGTGCTGGAGGCTACCCCTGACCGGTCCGGCGCGGATCCGTCGGAGCGCCTGCAGGCATGGGAGCAGGAGAATGCCGACCACCTGCAGCGCGCCTCCAAGATGTTCAGCGAAGTAAACCGCCTGGAAGAGGACGACATGGCCTCGCTTTCAGTCGCGCTTCGCCTGCTTCGTTCCATCGTCCGCCGCTAGTCCGGGGTACCAGTGGCAATCTTTACCGATCCGATCAAGGACCATGCGGATTTCGGCCCCGGCGACGCCGAATGGCTGCACCTGCTGGTGGGGGACTGGCAGCTTGTTGCCGATCTCGCGTTCGCCGACCTGGCGTTGTGGTTCCCCGTGCCCGACGGCGGCTACGTGGCGCTGGCGCATGCCCGCCCGTCGACGTCGCACACGGTGTTCCACAGCGACTTTGTCGGCGAACGCATCCGCGCGGACCTGCACCCGCTGGTCGACGCTGCCTGGCGAAGCCAGCACATAGAGCGGTCCAGCGAAACCAGCTGGACCGCGGAAACAGCCATGCGGGTGGAAGCGATTCCGTTCGTCCGCAACGGCCGGACCCTGGCTGTGGTGACCTCACACATGGACCTGTCCAGCTCCCGGATGCCCTCGCGCCTGGAACTGACGTACCGGCAATGTGCCTACGACCTGCTGCGGATGGGAACGCTGGGCCTCTGGCCCGACTTCGCCACGCCTACCGGGTCGCGCCGGGGTGCTCCCCGCGTGGGAGACGGGCTGATCCGGCTTGATGCCGAAGGGATAGTGCAGTACGCCAGTCCTAACGGCGTCTCTGCTTTCCGCCGACTGGGCGACATGGAGACCCTCGAGGGGCGTTCCCTTGCGGAGATCACCACGGCGCTGCTCAAGGACCGCCGCATGGTTGATGAAACACTGCCGCTGGTGGTCACCGGGCGGATGCCGTGGCGGACGGAGATCGAGTCCCGCGGCGTAAGCCTCTCCCTGCGTGCCATCCCGCTGCGGGACGAAAAGGAACGTTTCGGTGCCCTGGTTCTGTGCCGCGATGTCTCCGAACTGCGCCGCCGCGAGATGGAACTGGTGTCAAAAGACGCCACCATCCGCGAAATCCACCACCGGGTGAAGAACAACCTCCAGACCGTTGCGGCGTTGCTGCGGATGCAGTCACGGCGGATGGAGAGCGATGAAGGCAAGCTGGGCCTTGCCCAGGCCATGCGCCGCGTGTCCACCATCGCGCTGGTGCACGAGACCCTGTCCCAGGGCCTGACGCAGAACGTGGACTTCGACGAGCTGATCGACCGCCAGTTCCGGCTGTCCGCCGAAGTTGCCTCGCCGACGCAGGAAGTCCGGACCCGCCGCGAAGGATCCTTCGGCGAACTTCCGAGCGACCTTGCCACTCCACTGGCCCTGGTCATCAACGAACTGGTGACCAACGCGGTTGAACACGGGCTGGCGGGCCGTCGCGGCACAGTCGGACTGGCTGCGCAGCGGCACGGCGAAGCCGGCCGTGAGGAACGGCTCACCGTGACGGTGAGCGACGACGGCGTGGGCCTGCCGCCCGGACCGCGGCGGGAGGGCCTGGGCCTGCAGATTGTCCGGACCCTGGTCCAGAGCGAACTGGACGGCACCATCGAGTGGTCCGCAGGCGAAAGCGGCGGTACGGAAGTCCGGATCGACATGGGCCTGGATACCGAATACCGGCGTACCTGATCTAAGCAGGGATGCACCCGGTACAACAAAGGGCCGCTGCCAATGGCAGCGGCCCTTTGTTGTACCGGCATCATTTCCGCCGGGGAAGTCCTGCTTACGAGGCGCGGCGGGCGCGCGCTGCGCGGCGCTTCAACGCGCGGCGTTCGTCTTCGCTCATGCCGCCCCATACGCCGGCGTCCTGGCCGGTTTCGATTGCCCACTGGAGGCAGGTGTCGATCACCGGGCAGCGGCGACAGACGCTCTTGGCTTCTTCGATCTGAAGAAGAGCCGGGCCGGTATTGCCCACGGGAAAGAAAAGCTCCGGATCTTTATCCAGGCAAGCTGCGCGGCTCCGCCAATCCATGTTGATCACTATCTCCTCTGAAAAGTTGACTCCTACGTGTTTGTGAAAACATTCACGAGCAACTACAAACTAAAGGGGCCGGTTTCGGCCCCTGTTTTCCCTTCTTCTAGCGTGGCACGTCCGGCCAAAGCAAACAAGGGGTAACAAGCGGAAAATATGGCCGCAGGGCTGAGGGATGCATCACATTACCTGTGTGCAGCGAACCGGGAATTGCTATTAGTTCCAGTTCCGGAAGTCACACAACCAGCCATTGTTGCGGCTTACCTCGGGTGTCGGTCGGGTGGTCAACGTGACGTAAGGACAGGGCCGAACCGGTCCCTTTGCCGGGGGCCGTGAAGAGTTGTCTGCTGGGCCGCCGAGCTCCTTCGGGGCTCCAAGGGGAACTATGTCCGGTATTCTGCCAGTGTGTCAACACCCCAGAAACCTCCCTCGGTGCAGCGTGCCCCCGCTGTGCTTGCCATCGCCGCCGTGCTCGTACTCGAAGCCCTTTGCCTGCTTGGTTTCGCGGCGTGGTACGGCTACCAACTGGCGACCTCCACGCCGCTGTCCATGGGCGGCGCCGTCTTCACGCTGGTCTTCGCCGTGGCCCTCGCAGTGTGGCTGCTGGCAGTGGGGCACTTCTTTTTCCGCGGTTACCGCTGGACCCGCTCCGCAGCCCTGGTCTGGCAGCTCTTCGTGGTGATCCTGGCGGTTCCGACCCTGCAGGCAGGCCTGGTCCTGGCCGGCCTCGGGTTGCTGCTGCCCGCTGCGGCGGTCCTGCTGCTCCTGTTCACAAAGCCTGTCCTGGCTCACACCAGCCGGCTCACGGACAGCAGCAAAACCTTCTAGCCGGCATCCCGGTCCCGCCGGTCCCCGGAAAACCAACCGTCCGGAGCACGCGTCGTTAGTCGGCAGGATCATAGGCTGCCTGCGCTTCGAGGACCTCGGTCCCGTCGACGAGGTAGCACCGGCCCGGCGGACGGCGGGCGGCCGGATCAACCCGCACGCCGAACACGTCCCCGTCCGCCTGCGTCACGGGCCGCAGCAGTGCCCCGTGCGGTGCCGATCGGATGTGCAAGGCCAGCGGGACGCGCGCAGTCAACTGGTGCCCGGACACTGCCGCGAGGACAATCCTGGCGCCTCGTGCCTGGACCCCGGCGAGTCTCTGATGGGACGGCGCCGGCAGGGAATCCGAGTCGTCCACCAGGATCAGGAAGCGGCGCAGATCCTCCTGCTGCCGTTCCATGGCGGAAAACACCGGTTCCAGTTCTTCCTGGGTCGACACCAGGCAACACTCCAGGGAGGAGTCGGCGGCGCGCTGCAGTTGACGCAGGAACGAAGTTCGGCCCGAAGCCCGCGGCCCGGCCACCAGGAAAACCGATCCGGGCGGCATCCGGACTGAAGCGGTGTCGAGTTCGTCTCCGTACACACCAACGGGCAGATGGTCCGTCGTCGGAGCCGGCCCCAGTGCTGAGGGCTGGACGGACACAGGCAGGTTTTCAATCCGGTGCGGCCGCCGGCGGCCCGGCGGCAGCGGCATCAGCTGCTCCGGATCTTCCCGTGGGTCGTGCGCGAGCAGCTGGGCAGACAGACCTTCTGCGGTTCCGCATCGTCCTTGAACCAAGGCGCGTCCCCTCACCCGGTCCATGGGCGGAAGCCGTGGCCAGATCAGCAGTGTTTCGGCGCTGGCATCCGCGGGGAAGAACATGCGGTTGGGGATGTGGGGAAAGAAGCGGGCATTGAGGACCTCCCGGTCCCCGGCCAGCACGACGCAGATACCGGCCCGTTCCCCGTCTCGGACAAGGTCCGCCAGATCCTCTTCCCCGGACAGCCCGCGGCCGGCCCGGAACGCCGTACACCAGCGGGCCCAGCCGGTAATGATTAGCGTGGTCCCTCCAGCGGCTCTGCCGTCGGCGGCCATGCCAATGCCGGAGTGCTGCGGGTCGACGCTTCCGGCCTGCCTGCGGCCGCCCGGTGCCCGGGACGTCGCAGGCGCCGGAGCCTGGAGGATCAGGGAACCCAGATAGGCCAGGACACGGGCGGCGCGGGCCGTGTCATCGGCGCCCACATAGGCGCCGGTCTGCTCTGCGGCCGCGAGCCAGGCAAGGCTGCCGTCCGAGTCCAGAATGTACAGATGCCGGCCGGGCAATTCGGCGAGGTGCATCCCGGCGATGAGCTCAAGGGCGTCCGGAGCCCCGGACCTCGGGGCACCCAGGAGCGCCAGATGCGAGTCTGCATCTGGATGCCAGCACAGTGTGCGCTGCCGTTGTTTTCCCGGTTCGTCCAGCAGGCCGAGCACTAGGCCACCCGGCAGCCGCTCCAGGATGTCGTCGGCGCAGCGGGTGAGCTGTTCCGCGGTCAAGGAAGAGGGGAGGGGCGGCCGTACTGGGCTGAACGGAACAGGAAATCCCCCGATGGCAGCTGCCGCCCGAACTGCGGAAACCACCCGGTTCAGCGCCTTCGGGTCTCCCACAGCGTCGGCACCCGGGGAACGGTAATGCTCCGCCAGTTCCTTGAGGGGGCTCTCGCCCGTCCCGCCGCGCAGGGACGTGGACAGGCTTTGAAACAGGTGCGGGGGCAGGCCTCCTTTGCTGACGTAGGCCCGTCCCGGAATGTCCGGAGGGATGGCGGCCGCCGTGTCCGTGTTGATGACGTCGCGGGACTCGACGCCGGACTGAACGCGCAGTGCGATGCTCGTGGCAATGTTCGCCCGGATGTCGGTGGTGATGGCTCCCTGGGGGCGCTGCGTTGCCAGCAGGAGATGCAGCCCGAGCGAACGTCCGATGGCGGCAATCCGCAGCAGTTCGGGAAGGGCAGCAGGCACCTCGTCCGCGAGCATCCGGAATTCGTCAACCACCACCAGCAACCGGGGGAGCCCCTCCGCCGGGCTGCGTCCCGCGTTGTAGGCGGAAAGGTTGTCCGCCCCCGCGCCGGCGAGAAGAACTTCCCGGCGGCGGACCTCGGCACGCAGCGAGACAAGCGCCCGCGCTACGGTCTCTGCGGAGAAATCGGTCAGGAGTCCCACGGAGTGCGGCAACGGGGCGAGGGGGCCAAGGCCGGACCCTCCCTTGAAATCGATCAGCAGGACGGTGAACAGCGTTGGGGGATGCGAAGCAGCCAGGGAACCCACGAAGGTGCGCAGGAACTCGGATTTTCCGGACCCGGTGGTTCCCGCCACCAGGAAATGCGGGCCGTCCTTATCCAGGTCCAGGGTTACCGGCCCGGATGGTGAGACACCGACGACGGCCGCGCCGCCGTCAACCCGGGCATTTGCCTGCCAACCGCCCAGGAGCTGATCCGGTGACAGCGGATGGAATTCGTCGAAAGCGGCTGAGGATGGGAGCCTGCCCGGTGCCTCGGCGGGCAGCGGGATCGGGAGCCGGCGGGCCGCCAGCCGCCGACTGAGCCGCTCGAAGGTGCCAGGCTGGATCAAGTCGGGAACAAAGTCGAAAGTGGATCCCCCCGACGCAAAGGTTCCACGGCCTCCCAGCAGCGTCACGGTCACCGGCGCGGGCGGCCCCCCGATCCTGATGATGCCCGCGTGTGCAAAGTGGGGTTCGGGCAGGGCCTGGAGCAGCTGCCCGGCGTGCTCCGCCCAGGAACGGTGGACGAACAGGACGAACGGGTCGTCTCCGGCGGGAACGGGGAGATCGCTTATAAGGGTGCGTAAGCGGGCGGAAGCGGAACCGACGGCCGCAGGCGAAGCCGCCGGCAGCGCCGCAAGGGCGACGCGGGGCAGGAACCTGGCGGATGTTTCCAGTTCTGCGGCGGTCCCGACACAGACAATGAGCGGGCCGGCCGCGGCGGACGCCTGCAGGAGCAGTGTTCTCCCCAGGGCAGCAGTATCACGCGCGGACCCCTGCAGGCAGATCTCCCGGTCCTTCCCCAGGAACAGGACCACCGGTACCTCAGTCAGCTGCGGCGGTGCGAAATGCGGCTGCGGCGGAACCGCCTCCAGGTTCGCCGGCTGCGTGCCCGCTCCGATCCGCACCGGACACACCGGGGTGCTGGGCACCCGGCCGTTCCGCTGCAGCACTGATTCCACGGCCAATGCGGTCGCTCCGGGATCCGGTGCAGCCAGTCTCCGCCGTGTACCGTCCTCTTCCGCAGCCCGGGCAATTTCAGCGGCCTGTTCGCGGCGCCGGCGGCGGGCACCAGCAGCGGTGATCAGGGCGGTGACTGCGGAGACGGCGCTGAAGGCGAGGAACATCCACATGCCGGTCGCCAATGCGAGCACGATGCCCAGGACCAACGGAAGCAGCGCCCCCACCAGGAGAAGCCCGGTTTTGGCTCCGTGCTCCGGAAACCGGACGGTCAGTGGCTGGAAGGGGTCTTCCGGAGGACCCGGCGCCTCCTGCCACGCGGAGGGAAGGAACAGCCGGCAACTGCTGTAGCCAAACCTCAGGGTAGAGCCGGTATCCACAGCGGCCCTGCGGACGCGGCGGCCGTCGACCCAGGTGCCGTTGGCGGAACCCAGATCCCTAAGCAGCACTGTTTCGGCTCCCACAACCAGCTCCGCGTGCTGCCGGGACAAGGCCGGGTCGGCAATGCCGATCTGCGGCGGGGCCCCGCCGTCCGCCGGTCCCGCCCTGCCGATGGTGTGGATACCCCGTTGCAGGGCAATGATGCTCCCGGCATCCGGTCCGGCGCAGACAGCCAGGCGCAGGGGAGGGGCGCCTGGGTGAGCCGCATCGGCGCCGGGGACGCCGTCGGGTGATCCCGTGGAATGGAGGATCACGGCTCCGGTGATGAACGGGGCTTCGCCTGGCGTCAGCTCCTCCAGCGCGGAACCGTGGATCGTATACCGTCCCTGGCCGTAGCGCTGCTCAAGGAGGGCCGCTACAGCGCTTCCGGAAAGTGCTGCAGTCATCTTGATCACCAACTCACGCCGGGTCATGCCCGCCGGCGGAACCGTGCCCGGCGCCGAGGCAATGGTCACATGAAGCAGCAAATTCCCTCCAAACCGTGCGGCGGTTTCGCCGAGCCTGCTGTTGAGGAAATTCAGCGTACGGGCCGCCCGACGGCATCAGTCGCCGCGGTCCGGACCTGGGGATAACGGCTCGGAGGGCACCGCCTGTGCAGGGAAGGTGAGGTGGCAGCAGTAAACTCCATGTGGGGGATTCTCACTTCAGAAAGGCCAGTGTGACCCGCCAGATTTCGTTTTTCCCGCAGTCAGCGGACCGGCTTTCGCCGACGGCAGCCAAACCCGGATACCGACCAGAGGTACAGGGCCTCCGGGCGCTGGCAGTCCTCATGGTGGCCAGCTACCACATCTGGTTCGGCCGGGTGTCCGGGGGTGTGGACGTCTTCCTCCTGGTCTCTGCTTTCCTGCTCTCGCTCTCCTTCATCCGGAAAGGCGAGACCGGCCAGGGACTGCACCTGCGGCAGTACTGGACGCGTGTTTTCAAACGCCTGCTGCCCGCCGCGGCGGTCGTGATCCTGGGTACGCTCGTCGCTACGGTGCTGTTCGTGCCCCGAAGCCGGTGGACGGAGATCTTCTCCCAGGCCTGGACGTCGCTGCTGTACGTACAGAACTGGGCCCTGGCCGCGAACTCCGTGGACTACTACGCGGCAGACCACAGCGTCGCGAGCCCGTTCCAGCATTTCTGGTCGCTGTCGGTACAGGGCCAGGTCTTCATCCTCTGGCCGTTGCTGTTTGCGCTCTGTGCCCTGATTGCCAGGGCATGGCGGAAGCGGTTCCGCAGTGTTGTCCTAGGGGTTTTCGGGGTGGTCTTTGCAGCGTCTCTGGCCTTCTCTGTCATTGAGACCTACACAAACCAGGCCCACGCCTACTTCGATACCCGTACGCGGTTGTGGGAATTTGCCTTCGGCACCTTGCTCGCCCTTGCCCTTCCCTACCTGCATCCGGGCAGGGGCCTGAGGGTAGCCGCCGGATGGATCGGCCTGGCCGCGATCCTTAGCGGCGGGTTCATCCTCGACGTGCAGGGGCAGTTCCCCGGGTTTGTGGCGCTTTGGCCCCTGGTGGCGGCGGCGCTGGTAATCCTGGCCGGACAGACCGGCAGCCGTTTCGGTGTGGACCGGTTCCTGTCCTGGGGCCCCCTGGTGCGGATGGGGGATATGTCCTATGCGCTTTATCTGTGGCACTGGCCCGTGCTGGTCATTTACCTTGCCTGGCGGGACCGGCAGGAAGTGGGGCTTGTCGGGGGTTCGTTCATCATTGCGCTTTCACTGGCACTGGCGTATCTGACAACCCGCTTTGTAGACAATCCCCTCCGTGCGGTGCAGGGACCGGCTGCCGGGAAGCGCGCCGTCACCGTGATAGTGGCATGCTTAGCCGTGGTGGCGGTGCCGTTGGCGGGCGTGCAATATGCGCTCAAGGTGCAGGATGACAAGCTGCAGGCGGAAGCCGAAATCAACTACCCCGGGGCGCGGGTCCTCCTTCCGGGATACGACGGCGCGCCGACGGGAGTGCCGGTCCGTCCGGCATCGGCCGCCGATCCGCAGAGCTGGGGAGACCTCCCGCTGAAATGCTCGCAGATCCCGGACGGCCCGTCGGACCCGATTCTCGAAGACGGCTGCTTCAGCACCTCGAACACCGGTTCGGCGGAGCGGACGATCCTTGTCATCGGCAGCTCGCATGCGCAGCAGTGGATCGAAGCGATCGAACCGATGGCCGAAACGCACAACTATCGGATCGTAGCTTTGCTGCGGGGCGGCTGTCCCTACGGTGACGTTTCGGATAATGATCCGCAGGGCTGCAGCCGGTTCAACGAGGCGGCAACTGAGTACGCCCTGGAGATGAAGCCCGATGCCGTGGTTACCGTTGCCACTGCGGCGAGGGCCGACCAAGGCGCCGACCCCATGATGGACGGTTTCCCGGATGCGGCCGAACAGCTCAGTGACGCTGGAATCGAAGTCGTCGGTATCCGCGACAATCCCCGCTTCGCCTTCGACATGCAGGTCTGTGCCGAGGTGAATGGTCCCGAAGCCTGCGCCGTTCCGCTCCAGCTGTCCCCGGTGTTTCCGCCCGCCGAATACGCCGGAGGCACTTCATTCATCGACTTCTCGGATCTGATCTGTCCCGGGGGGCTCTGCACGCCGGTGATCGGGAACACCTACGTCTACCTCGACGACAACCACCTGACCGCCGGCTTTACGGCGTCCATGGCCACGGAATTCGAGCAAAGATTCCACCAGGCGGTCAGCTGGTAGCGGCACCCTGCAAGTGGCCGCCAGGGCCGCCGACGCCGGTCCGCAGGGTGCGCTGAAAGTGCCTGCGCGGCAATAGTCGGATACCCTTGACCCGGGTATACGCCGGTTCGGCCATACCGTACCAAACAGGAGAAACAAGTGAACGTTGACCTCGTCGTCGTTGGGTCGGGCTTTTTCGGCCTGACCGTAGCCGAGCGTGCTGCAAAGGAACTGGGCCTGAAGGTCGCCGTCCTGGACCGCCGCCATCACATTGGCGGCAACGCCTATAGCGAGAACGAAGCCCAGACGGGAATCGAGGTGCACCGGTACGGTGCCCACCTGTTCCACACCTCCAACGAGCGCGTCTGGGAATACGTCAACCGGTTCACCGAATTCACCAACTACGTGCACAAGGTCTACACCAGCCACAAGGGCGAGGTGTACTCCATGCCCATCAACCTGGGCACGATCAACCAGTTCTTCCGCGCTTCCATGGGTCCGGCCGAGGCAAAGGCCCTGATCCTGGAACAGGCCGGAGAGCTCGCCGGCACCGACCCGGCAAACCTTAACGACAAGGGGATCCAGCTCATTGGACGCCCGCTGTACGAGGCTTTCATCAAGTACTACACGGGCAAGCAGTGGCAGACGGATCCCAAGGACCTGCCGGCTGAAATCATCAGCCGCCTTCCCGTCCGGTACAACTACGACAACCGGTACTTCAACGACAAGTATGAGGGCCTGCCTGTCGACGGTTACACGGCGTGGATCGAGCGGATGGCCGATCACCCGAACATCCAGGTGCACCTGAAGACCGACTTCTTCGATGAGGGCCACGAGTTCTCCCGCAACAGCACCCTGGGCCAGGTTCCGGTCATCTACACCGGCGCCGTGGACCGCTACTTCGACTACGCCGAAGGGGACCTGTCCTGGCGCACGATCGACCTCGAAGAAGAGGTGCTGCCGATGGAGGACTTCCAGGGCACGTCAGTCATGAACTACCCGGACGAGGATGTTCCCTACACC
Source organism: Arthrobacter sp. zg-Y1110 (assembly GCF_025244865.1). Taxonomy (NCBI): domain Bacteria; kingdom Bacillati; phylum Actinomycetota; class Actinomycetes; order Micrococcales; family Micrococcaceae; genus Arthrobacter; species Arthrobacter sp. zg-Y1110. Next base: position 2,517,343 of record NZ_CP104272.1, on the reverse strand, counting down.
CGGATCCATGAGTTCCGGCACTTCCACCCCGAGCGTGAATACACCAAGGACGCAACCGTCATCATGCGTGAGTACTCACGCTTCGCGGAGAAGGGCGACGAGCCGTACTACCCCGTGAACACGGCCGAGGACCGGGCGAAGCTCCTGGCTTACCGCGACCTGGCCAAGGGGGAAAAGTCCGTTCTCTTCGGCGGACGCCTGGGTACCTACAAGTACCTGGACATGCACATGGCGATCGGCTCTGCCTTGTCGATGTATGACAATAAGATCAAGCCCCACTTCACCGGTGGCGCAAAGCTGGAAAGCGGAGGAGTGGACGCGTGAGCAGCGAGACAATAGACGAGACGGGCTACCTTCCCGGTATTACGACGGCGCGTCCCGGGCGTGACGACTCCGGGCTGCGGATCCTCCAGCGGGTCGTATTGCCCAATGACAAGGACCTCGACACCTTGCCGCTCTACATCGACAGCGACACGGGCAAGGGCGGCCTGGACGAAAACTCCACCCGGAAGCGCAGCGTAGTCGCTCCTTCCGGCCGTCAACTGCACCCCGAGGACATTCTCGGCCGTTCATCGGTCCGCGTCCGTCCCGGTGAGCGCCTTTCCTTCGGCTCCTACTTCAACGCGTTCCCGGCCAGCTACTGGCGCCGCTGGACGACCGTGGAAAGCGTCATCCTGCGCGTATCCACTGCCGGTGAAGGCACTGTAGTTGTCTACAAGTCCAACGCCCGCGGCGCGGCCCAGCGGGTGGAATCCCGCCAGGTAACCGGTTCCGGTACGTGCGATTTCGAGCTCACGCTTGCACCGTTCGGCGACGGCGGCTGGTACTGGTTCGACCTCATTGCCGATTCCGAGGGGATGGAGCTGGAGTCTGCGGACTGGAGCGCCGTTTCCGACAAGCCCGCCGGCAGCATCACCCTTGGTGTTACCACGTTCAACCGCCCGGACTACTGCCTGAACACCATCAAGGCGATCCAGGGCGACGACGGCGTCCTGGCGATCCTGGACGAACTGATCATTGTGGACCAGGGCAACCAGAAGGTTGCAGACGAGGCCGGGTTCAGCGACGTTGCGGCTGCGATGGGCAGTCAGCTGCGCATCATCAACCAGGGCAACCTGGGCGGGTCCGGCGGGTTCGCCCGGAACATGAGCGAGACCGTGAAAGCCGGGCGCTCCGACTATGTGATGCTGCTCGACGACGACATTGTCCTCGAGACCGAAGGCATCCTGCGGGCGGCCGCATTCGCGGACATGTGCCGGAAGCCCACCATCGTGGGCGGGCACATGTTCGACATGTACAACAAGTCGGTCCTCAACGCCTACGCCGAGGTCGTTAACCAGTACCGCTTCCGGTGGGGACCGGTGGACGGCCTGGCCAACCACGACTTCGCTCTCGAAGGCCTGCGGTCCTCCTCGATCCTGCACCGCCGCTGGGATGCCGACTACAACGGCTGGTGGATGTGCCTCATTCCGACCCAGATCATCAGGGAAATCGGGTTGTCCCTGCCGGTCTTCATCAAGTGGGACGACGCCGAGTACTCCCTGCGTGCACGGTCAATGGGCTACGCCACAGTTTCGCTTCCCGGTGCTGCGGTCTGGCACGTTTCCTGGGCCGACAAGGACGACTCCGTCGACTGGCAGGCGTATTTCCACGAGCGCAACCGACTGATTGCAACGCTGCTGCATTCTCCGTATGCCAAGGGCGGCCGGATCCTGCGCGAAAGCATGAACACCGACGTCAAGCACCTGTTCTCGATGCAGTACTACCCGCAGAAGGCCCGACTCATGGCCCTGCGGGACGTTCTCCAGGGGCCTGAAAAGCTGCACGAATCCCTGCCGGCCATGATGCCCCAGCTTCGTGCCATGCGGTCCGAGTACACGGACAGCGTTGTCAAGCAGGAGCCCTCGGCCTTCCCCGAGCCGCACATGCGCAAGCCGCCGAAGAAGCCCATCAGCACCAAGTCGCCTTCCCTTGCCGGCCTGATTCCGTGGGCTGCCAAAACGGTCCTGAAGCAGGCGGTCATTCCGCCCGCCGCCGAATCGCGGGAAAAGCCGCAGCTCGTCGTCGCCAATCAGGACAGCAAGTGGTGGGTTCTTTCCAAGCTGGACAGCGCGATCGTGTCCAATGCCGACGGTACGGGTGCCTCCTGGTACCAGCGTGACCCGAAGAAGGTCCGCAGCATGCTTTCCGAAGCGGCGATGCTGAAGGCGAAGCTCTTCGCCGACTGGGAAGAGCTCAGTGCACGGTACCGCGACGCCCTGCCGGACATTACGTCCATGGAAGCGTGGCAGAAGACCTTCGATGAGAACCCCGGTGACTAGTATCCGCGCCACGAAGTCAGGGGCAGCCCCTATGAATGACGAGCTCACGGTACCGGGGCGGAGCGGAAGCCTCGGGGATATCCTGAAGCACCGTTTCCTGCTTAAGCTCCTGGTATCCAAGGAACTCAAGGTCAGGTACCGGGGGTCGGTGCTGGGCCTTCTCTGGTCCTACGTCAAGCCGGGCGTCCAGTTCGTTGTCTTCTACATCGCCCTGGGTGTCTTCCTGAATTTGGAACAGAGCCCCGGTAACCCCCGCGGCCTGCCGAACTACGCCATCTACCTCTTCTCGGGCATCGTGCTGATCAACTTCTTCACCGAAGCCTTGGGGAACGCGTCGCGGTCCATTGTGGGGAACGGCGGATTGATCAAGAAGATCTATCTGCCGCGGCAGCTGTTCCCCGTGGCGTCGGTGTGGGTCTCGGGCGTCCACTTCGTGCCGCAGATCCTGATCCTCCTCGTTGCGTGCCTATTCAACGGCTGGAGGCCATCCCTGCTGCAGTTGGCGGCCGGCGCTGCCGGCTTCATCATCGTGGGAATGCTCGCCACCGGACTGGGGCTGCTCTTCGGAGCGGTGAACGTCTACTTCCGCGACGCGGAGAACCTGGTGGACATGCTGCTCATGATCGCAACCTGGGCATCTCCGGTGCTGTACTCCTGGAACATGGTCCAGACGAAGCTGGGGGATACGTTCTTCAACCTCTACCAGCTGAACCCGATCACCGTGGCCGTGGAAACCTTCCACTTCGCGTTCTGGCTTCCCACCACCGACGGTGCGGAGGCGATTCCGCCGAACCTGTTGTCCATGTGGATACCTATCGCACTGGTTGTATCGGCAGCTGTACTGCTGATCGGCCAGCTCGTCTTCCGTCGCCTTGAAGGCCGTTTCGCGCAGGAGCTGTGACCGTGGCAAACGCCATCGAAGTACATAACGTAAGCAAGCAGTTTGTTTTGCGGCACACCCGCTCCATGAAGGAAGCCTTCGTCTGGCTGGTCAAGGGCCGGAAGGGCGACCTATCCGAAAAGTTCCATGCGCTCAAGGGTGTATCCCTCGACATCGAGCAGGGTGAGACAGTGGCACTGCTGGGCCTGAACGGCTCCGGCAAATCCACCCTGCTGAAGCACATATCGGGCGTTATGCGCCCGGACACCGGAACCGTGGGAACCCGCGGCCGCGTGGCCGGCCTGATCGAGGTGGGTGCAGGTTTCCACCACGATCTGAGCGGCAGGGACAACGTCTACCTGAACGGCGCGATCCTCGGGATGACCGAGGACGAGATCAACGCGAAGTTCGATTCCATCGTGGAGTTCTCGGAGATCGGCCACTTCATAGATACCGAGGTGAAGTTCTATTCCTCGGGCATGTATCTCAGGCTCGCGTTTTCCGTCGCGGTCCATACGGATCCCGAGGTCTTCCTCGTGGACGAGATCCTCGCCGTGGGTGACGAGCCGTTCCAGCGGAAGTGCATCGACAAGATCAAGCAGCTGGCGGGGGAGGGCAAGACCCTCGTAGTGGTCAGCCATGACCTCGACCTGGTGTCACGGATCTGTGAGCGCGGCGTGCTGCTTGAACATGGCGAAGTGGTGATGGACGGGCCAGTGCGCGACGTCGTCGACCGCCTGCGCGGCAATAACGCCAACTGATTCCGTCGAATCCGCTGCGCCGCTCCCGGCCGGGTGCGGCCCATGTATTACGCTGATCGTATTCTTTTAGCAATCTGAGGTAGGTAAGAGTGTCCTGGTGGTCCGAAGTTCCATTGTTGCTTGCGACCACCGGAATCTTCCTGCTTCCAGGGCTGCTGGTTGCCCTGCTGGGCGGGGTTCGAGGCTATCCGCTGCTGGCATTGGCCCCGGCGCTGACCGTCTCCCTGGTGTCCGTGGGGTCGATCGTTGCGCCCATGGTCGGCCTGGGCTGGATCGCCGGCAGCGTGCTGGTAACCGTGCTGGCGTGTGCGGCAGCGTTCGCGGCGTCGTGGTGGACCCGGCGCAGCGTAACCCGGACGGACCAGCCGCGGGACTGGAAGTACACGGCGGCCCTCGCGGCTGCCGTCGCAGTAGCCGTGGTCCTTATCGGGCGACGGCTGCTTTGGGTGTTTGGTGAGCCGGATTCGTTCTCCCAGACCTTCGACAATGTCTTCCACCTCAACGCCATCCGGTACATCCTCGAGACCGGCGCAGCTTCTACGTTCGAGGTCGGCCGCATGGCCGGCAACGACTACTACCCTGCTGCGTGGCATGACATGGTGGCCCTCGTCGCCGAGCTGGGATCGGCAGGGATTCCGGTTGCCGTCAATGCCGTAAACCTGTTCGCGGGTGCCGTTATCTGGCCGCTCGGATGCATCTATCTCGTGCAGCAGCTCTTCGGCCGCAAGAGCGCACTCGTGCTGCTGGCCGGCGTCCTCTCGGCGGCCTTTGGTTCCTTCCCGCTGCTGATGCTGGACCACGGCGTCCTCAACCCGAATGTGCTGGCCATTGCGCTGCTCCCCGTCGCGCTGGGCGCCGCGGTGAATGCGCTGGGACTGGCCGCTGAACCGTCCTACCCGCCGCTGGTGCGCTGGCTGCTGCTCGTCGCCGTGATTCCGGGCATGACCCTGGCGCATCCCAGCACCACGATGGCCCTGCTGGCCGTGCTCATTCCTGCCGCCTTTGCGCTGGCCTTCAGGAAGTCGCTGAAACCCTCAGACGGCCGCAGCCCGGTGCACAAGGTCTGGCCGTGGCTGGGGGTCGCTGCCTATATCGGCGTCGTGGCCTACCTGTGGACCGTCGCCAGGCCTGTTGAAGCTGCGTCCACCTGGGTTCCCATCCAGTCCACCGGACAGGCCATCGGCGAAGCCGTCACCGGCACTGCCCTGGGGCGGCCGGTGACGTGGGCAGTGTTTATCCTGACTGCCTTCGGCTTGGCGTTCCTCCTGTCCCAGCGCGGGACACGATGGATCGCCTCCATGTATCTGGTCCTCACGGGCTTCTACGTTGTGGTCTCGTCCTTCCCGCAGGACGACCTCCGCATGTACCTGACCGGTGTCTGGTACAACGACTCGCCGCGCCTCGCCGCCCTCATTCCGGTAATGGCCGTCCCGGTTGCCGCGTACGGCGGATGGAAGCTGCTGGATTGGGCGTCCCGCCTCCCGGCTGTTGCCGCCGGTCTGGCACGGATCCGCAATAAAGCGGCAGGTCCGGCCTACGTAGCAGTCGTCCTTGTCGGGGCCGTGGCGCTTGTCGGGGTCTCCGCCTATCTGACGCAGAAGGCGAACATCCGGCAGGCGGCCGAGTCGGCCAAGCGAAGCTACGAGGTCACTCCCGACGCCAGCCTGATTTCCAACGATGAACTGGAACTCCTGGAGCGGCTGGACGATGAAGTGCCCGAGGACGCGCTGATCGCAGGGAACCCCTGGACCGGCAGCTCACTGGCTTACGCCCTTGCCGACCGCCAAACCCTCCAGCTGCACATCCTCGCCACCTACGGCGACGACGTCGATACGATCTACAACCGGCTGCGGGACGCTCCGGCGGACCCCGAGGTATGCCAGGCCGTGGAATCCACGGGCGTGGATTACGTGCTGGACTTCGGAACGAAGGAAGTCCACGGCATCGATCACGGATTCGTAGGACTCCGCGACCTGGAAGAGACCGGGGCGGGCCGCGTGGTGGACCAGGTGGGCGAAGCCAAACTCTACGAGATTACGGCGTGCAGGTAGGACCTGCTGCGTCAGTCCGTTCAGACATAACAGACAGAAGGAATACAGCATGAGTATCGTAATCACAGGCGGCAACGGCTTCCTGGGATGGCACACGCGGGTGCTTGCCCACAGCCTCGGCCGATCCTGCACGAGCCTCGGGGTGGGGGATCGGTTCAACCTGGACGAAGCAGCGGCCGCGCTGTCCGGAGCGGAAATCCTGGTCCATATTGCCGGCGTGAACCGCGGCAGCGACGAAGAGGTAGCCGAAGGGAACCGCCGCTTCGCGCGCCAGATGGAACAGGCGCTGGAAGCGGCTGATACCGCGAACCTCAAAACCGTCGTCTACGCCAACTCGGTCCAGCAGGACAACGACAGTGTCTACGGCCTGGCCAAGCGCGAAGCAGGTGCCGTCCTGGCCGAGGCCGCCGGCCGTGCCGGGGCAGAGTTCAAGGACGTAGTCCTTCCGAACCTCTTCGGCGAGCACGGTGTGCCCTTCTACAATTCTGTGGTGGCAACCTTCTGCCACCTTGTCGCTGCCGGTGAAACGCCGACCGTCCAGGATGACAAGGTCCTCACCCTGCTCCATGCGCAGGACGCGGCCGAGGTCCTGCTCGGTGTCCGCCGGCACGAAGAGCAGGAGCTCGTGGAGGTGCAGTGCTCCGTGAGCGGCCTGCTGGAGCGTATCCAGGCCATGGCTGCGGCTTACGCAACCGGGACCATCCCCCGGCTGGATTCCGATTTCGAGCGCAACCTCTTCAATACCTACCGTTCGTTCCTGACCGGCGACGGCCTGCCGCGCGTGCTGGAACTCAAGACGGACCCGCGCGGGTCCTTTGTCGAACTGATCCGCTCGGAAGGCGGCGAAGGACAGAGTTCCTTCTCCACCACCAAACCGGGGATTACCCGGGGGCAGCACTACCACCGGCACAAGATTGAGCGGTTTGTCGTCATGTCGGGCACCGGCGAGATCGCCATGCGCCGAATGTTCTCGGATGAGGTCGTTCGATATTCTGTAAACGGAGAACAGCCTGTTGCCATAGACATGCCGACAATGTGGTCGCACAACATTACGAACGTCGGACCCAACGAGCTCTACACAGCATTCTGGGTCAACGAAATCTTTGATCCCGCATCACCCGATACCTTCCCGGAGGAAGTATGAATACCCCGTCACGCAAGCTCAAGGTCCTCACCGTAGTTGGAACACGGCCTGAGATCATCCGTCTCGCCGCAACCATCCGGCGTCTTGACCGGTCTACGGAACACGTGCTTGTGCACACCGGGCAGAACTACGACTACGAACTCAACGAGGTCTTCTTCGAGGACCTGGGCCTTCGCCGCCCGGACCACTTCCTTGCTGCGGACACGAGTTCGCTCGGAGCGGTCCTCGGCAGCATCCTCGCCAAGCTCGAGACTGTGCTGCTGCAGGAAAAGCCGGACGCCATGGTGGTGCTGGGTGATACCAACAGCTGCATCTCGGCGCTCATCGCGCGCCGCCTGAAGGTTCCCGTGTACCACATGGAAGCAGGCAACCGCTGCTTCGATGAGAACGTCCCGGAGGAAGTCAACCGCCGGCTGGTGGACCACGTTGCGGACTACAACCTTGTCTACACCGAACATGCCCGCCGTAACCTGCTGGCCGAGGGTATCCACCCGTCCCGCATCCTGCTCACCGGTTCGCCGATGCGCGAGGTGCTGGAAGCCAACGCCAAGCAGATCGCCGAGAGCAATATCCTCGAAGACCAGGGGCTGACTGCCGGGGAGTACTTCCTGGTCAGCCTGCACCGCGAAGAAAACGTGGACAACCCCAAGCGCCTCAAGGAGGTGCTGGGTGCACTGCAGCATCTTGCGGAGCACTACGGTCTGCCGGTGCTGGTTTCCACCCACCCGCGCACCCGCAAGCGGCTTGAGGACCAGCCGGAGGAGCTGAAGCAGGGCCTGCGGTTCCACGCACCCTTCGGCTTTAACGACTACGTCCAGCTGCAGATGTCCGCAAAGCTGGTTCTCTCCGACAGCGGAACGATCAGCGAAGAGTCCTCCATCCTCGGCTTCCCGGCCGTGACCCTGCGTGACTGGATCGAGCGCCCCGAGTCGCTGGACTCCGGCGTCATCATCACCACGGGCGTCGAGACGGACTCGATCGTTGACGCGATCGAAATCGTTCTGGACCAGGCCGGTACCGACGGGCTGGCCGATGCACCTGCGGAGTACCAGATCGCGGATACCTCGCGCCGTACGGTCAACTTCATCCGGTCCACGGCGCACAGCCATCACCGCCGGGCCGGGCTGAACATGGACAAGGCCTAAGCTCCCAACTAAAAAGCTCCCCCCGCTGCCAGGCAGCGGGGGGAGCTTTTTTGCGTTGGACGCGGCGGGCCTAGTGACCGGGCGCTTGCTGCACCCCGGCCTGCGGGGAGGTATCGCTGCGCAGCAGCTGTCCGGCGTCGGAAGGGGTGCCTGAGGCCTTCTCCTCCAGGGCCAGGACCGAGGACCGCAGGATAGCGACTTCCTCCGCCAGAACCCGGATTTCCTCTTCGCTGACGGACTGTTCCCAGGACAGGTGCAGGCAGACGCCGATCAGGAGCAGGAAAGACATGCCGAACAGGAAGTTTGACCCCACCTGTACCCCGATTGCGGAACTGACGATGTTCAGCAGGTTGGGCCAGCCGGCCAGGACCAGCGACGCTATGCCGACCACCAGCCAGAGGGCAGCGTATTTCTCCTTGAAGTGCTTGCGCCGGACCAGCTCGAGCACGAGGGCGACGACAACGAATGCGAATATAAACGCGGCAATATTGATCATTTTGAGGCAACCTCCGCCTGGTGCGGCTTGCTCCCGCTGCGGCTCAACGCAAAGAGGAGGGCGAATACGGAACGCAGCAGGTAGATCGCTGCCTTGGCCGGGTTGTGGCTGGGCTGTCCGCCCTGCCGGGCACGCATGGCGACCGGGACCTGAGTCACCGTGCAGCCGGACTTGATAGCCACCACCAGGGAGTCGATGGTATCCCCGAGGTACTCGGCCGGATAATGCGCAATGTACTGGTTTATCGCCTTGACATTTCCCGCCCTGAAACCGGAAGTGACATCTGTCAGCTTGGTCTTGGCGAGGCGGGAAATAACGGCTGCAAGAAATACCATTGCCCATTTTCGGGGGCCGGAAACCGAATAGTTTCCCTTCTCCGCGAAACGTGCACCAATGGAAATATCCGCATGCTGCAGTCCGGCCAGGACGGTTTCAATTTCGGCGGGATCATGCTGCCCGTCGGCGTCGACCTGGATTACCGTTTCGTAGCCAAGGCGCTGGGCGTATTTGAAACCGGCGCGCATCGCGCCGCCGACGCCCATATTGAAGGGGAGTTTCAGGACGGTGGCCCCGGCGGCTTCGGCTACGACGCCGGTACCGTCGGTGGAACCGTCATCCACAACCAAGACGTCGTAGCCGCGGTCCGTGTCCTGGATCTCCTGAACGGTCCGGCCTACCGTTTCGGACTCATTCCAGGCAGGCATGATGACCAGCACACGAGGGGAAATTTCAGATGACATGCCTAGAGTTTACTCGGCGAATGCGGCCAGCCATTAATCGACGGGCGCCCGGCGGGGCATTCAAGTGATGTGGCGCGCGTCCCGTCAGGCAGATCCAAGGCATAACCGCTGATATCATCTAGGGGGTTCCGGGGTCCGGCATTGGATCAACCCGCGACATTTTCTATCCCTGAGGAGACCAGTTGTTCAGGAACAAGACTCTGCTAATCACCGGAGGTACCGGCTCGTTCGGCAATGCTGTGCTGAAGCACTTCCTCCACACAGATATCGCTGAAATCCGGATCTTCTCCCGTGATGAGAAGAAGCAGGACGACATGCGCCGGGAATTCAACAGCCCCAAGCTCAAGTTCTACATCGGGGACGTGCGGGACATCAACAGCGTGCGCGAAGCCGTACGCGGCGTGGACTACATCTTCCACGCAGCTGCACTGAAGCAGGTACCCTCGTGCGAGTTCTTCCCCATGGAAGCAGTGCGCACCAACGTCATCGGGACCGACAATGTCCTGACGGCAGCCATTGACGCCGGCGTGAAGAAGGTCGTCTGCCTGTCCACGGACAAGGCTGCCTACCCGATCAACGCCATGGGCACCTCCAAGGCGATGATGGAAAAGGTGGTCATCGCCAAGTCGCGGAACGTGGATCCCAAGGACACCCTGATTTCCTGCACCCGCTACGGAAACGTCATGGCTTCGCGCGGTTCGGTCATTCCGCTCTTTGTCGAGCAGATCAAGGCCGGCAAGGACCTGACGGTTACCGATCCGGATATGACCCGTTTCCTCATGAACCTCGACGAGGCAGTGGACCTGGTCCTCTTCGCTTTCGAACACGCGAACCAGGGCGACCTGTTCGTGCAGAAGGCTCCGGCGTCAACGGTGGGGGACCTCGCCGCAGCCATGAAGCAGATCATGCGCGCCGACGTCGAAATCCGCACCATCGGCACCCGGCACGGCGAGAAGGCGCACGAGACCCTGCTGACCCGCGAAGAGCGGGCCAAGTCGGAGGACCTCGGCGGTTACTTCCGCGTTCCGGCCGACACGCGTGACCTGAACTACGGAAAGTTCTTCGACGACGGCCAGGACATGGCACAGGTTCCCGAGGAATACACGTCGGAAAACACTGAGCGCCTCACGATTGACGAGGTCGTCACCAAGGTGATGACCACTCAGTACATGCGTGACCTGCTTGCCGAGGAACCTGCGGTCAGCTAAGTCCGGCTGCCCGCCGGCAGCGGAGTCCAGCAGTAAACATCAGGTGAGGAGCCTTGAACGTGCCCAACGAGAGAATCCTGGTTGTCTGCCAGCACTTTTGGCCTGAAGGATTCAGGCTCAACGATATTGCGGCGTATTTCGTGGAGAACGGCCTTGAGGTCGAGGTGCTGTGCGGGCTGCCCAACTACCCCAAGGGCGAACTGTTCCCGGGGTACACGTTCAAGGGTCCTTACCGGGAGAACCACAACGGGATCGATGTCCACCGGACGCTTGAGATTCCCCGGCGCGGCAACACCAGCGCCAGGATCTTCCTGAACTACGTTTCGTTCCCCTTCTTCAGCCTGTTCCACATCCCCAGGATGCTGTTCGGGAAGTATGACCGGATCTTCCTGTACCAGCTTTCCCCGGTCATGATGTCGCTGGCAGGCATCATCGTGGGCAAGATCCGCAGGATCGAAACCACGATGTACGTCCTGGACCTTTGGCCGGAAAACCTCTACTCGGTCATCAACGTGAAGAACAAATTCCTTCGCCGGATGCTCGAGAAGGTTTCCCACTGGCACTATCGCAACGTGGATAAAATCGTTGTTCTTTCGGACCTGATGAAGGAACGGCTGTCGGGAGTGTCCGGGCTTCCCGCCGAGAAGATCACTGTCATTCCGCAGGCCTGCGAGAAACTCTACGAAGAGCAGATTGTCGACGAGGATCTTGCCCGCCGGTTCGAGGACGGCTTCAAGGTGGTTTTCGCCGGCAACATCAGCCCTGCCCAGTCCTTCGACACCATGATCGAGGCTGCCCGCCTGATCCGCGACGAAGGCATCAACGACGTCCAGTGGGTGATTGTCGGTGACGGAATGAGCAGGGCCGAGGTGGAAGCCAAGGTGCAGGAGAAGGGCCTCTCCGACAGCTTCCACTTCGAAGGCCAGCGGCCGGTCGGGGACATTCCCCGCTACACGGGCATCGCTGACGCGCTGGTGGGATGCCTGGTGACCAGCGACCTTCTCGAAGCGACCATCCCCGCGAAGGTGCTTTCCTATATTGCCTCCGGCAAGCCGCTGGTCCTGGCGATGGACGGCGAGGTCCGCCGCCTCGTGATGGACGAAGCCGGCTGCGGTCTCGTGGGACCCACGGAAGACGCCCGTGCGCTGGCGGACAACGTGGTCAAGCTCTACCGGATGAGCGATGCTGAACGTGTTGCCCTGGGGGAGTCAGGCCGGGCCTACCACTTCGAGAACCTGGAACGGAACATCGTGCTGGGTAAGCTGAAGGACTTCATCCTCGAGGCCTAAAGCCGCCCCTTCACTGCCTGCTTTGGCGGCGCTGCCTATTGGGCGGCGCCGCCTTTTCGGTGTCGGCGCTGCCCGTTACGTGCGCTGCCGCTACTTTGCGGCGTTACTGCCGGAGGGCCGCCGGAGCAGGGCAATGACGTGGACGGCTATCCCGGCCAGCGGCCCGACCGTCAGGCTCAGGACACACCGCAGGTCCAGCGGGACCGGAAGCAGCAGCAGCAGGACGGACACGACGGTACCGAGAATCCAACCGATCGAGTAGACCCGGTGATGGCCCAGGGCGATGGCCGCCGTACCGGTCAGGGTGATCAGGGCGATCAGGCTCGCGGCGAACGTCAGCCCGGCCAGGACCCAGCCCGAAATACGGTAGTCAGGCCCGAAAATGCCCATCAGGGACGGTCCGACCAGGGCGGCCAGTCCGGCACCTACCAGTCCGACAAGCAGGATGGCCCCGACCGGCTTTACGAAGCCGGAGAGGCTCCCGCGTGCCTGCATGATCAGGTTCATCGCCACGCCCTGGAAGGCCTGCAGCGGAATCATGATCGGCGCGCGGGTCATGGAGACGGCAAGCAGCAGCGGCGCCGAAAGTGCGTACTCCTCCGGCGTTGCGGTTATCTTGACCAGAATGGGAAAACCAACCACCAGGGTGGCCGAGGACGCCGCTGACAGCAAGGCGTAACCGGTTTGGCGCAGCGTGCCGCCCAGGCCAACGTCCGAACGTGCCCCCGCCGCTGAACGCGCTGCGGGGGAGAAAATGATCAGCGAAAGCCATGCCGCCAGGGAAGCGATGCAGGCCAGCTCGACGCCGATCAGCGGAGCAGCCAGGAGTGCCGCCGCGGCGATGGCGGCAAACCGGATCAGCGATTCCAGGGTCACCAGGTTCGCGAAGGTTCCCCAGCGGTCGGTTCCCTGCAGGCTGCCGGCGAGGGCTGCGTGCCCGGAATACAGGACGGCGAAGACGGCAAGCGCCGTCATCACCAGTCCGGTGTTGCCGGGGAACAGATGCTGGCCGAGCGGCCAGAGGGCCAGTATCACGGCGGCCGCACCCACTCCGATGAGCGCCCCCGAAAGGATCGGACGGGAGAACCATCCGCCGTGCGCAGGAGCACCCAGAACCACCGCATGCGTGGACCGTGTGGACTCTGCCTGAATGCCGCCCAGCGTTCCCTGGACGAAAAACAGGGCCGCCCAGAACGCCAGGAAGTCTGCGTTCTCCTCAATGGAAAGCGTCCTGCTGGTCACGAGGAGGATGAGGACGCCGGCGAGGGCGGAGATGATGGACGAAATCCCTACCCTGGAGGCGCTTTTTCCGGTGAAGCCACCGCCGCCCGGTCCTGGGACTGCCGTGGTGGGGTTGGTTTCACGTCGCGTCAAAATCACTGCCTCTTGTCCTGTTGGTGCCCCGGCCAGTCTACTTTACCCGCGGTACCCTAGGCCCGGCGCGGGGTTACCCGGACACCGCCTGAAGAGGTCCACGTAACGGTTGTCCGCTCGAAGTTCTGGGTGCAGGAGGTGCTGCCGGAGCAGGTCTGGTTTCCTGTCGACATGCCCCAGGCGCCGTGGATTCCGCCGGAGGCGGTCCACGCGGTGCCGATCTGGCCGGGCAGGTAGATGCTGCTCACTCCGTTGGCCTGGGTCCAGTACGCGGTGGTCCGTTCAAAGTTCTGCGTGCAGTAGGTCGGGTAGCACACCTGGTTTTCCGTCGGCATGCCCCACGTTCCGTGGATCCTGCCCGACGCGGTCCAGGCCTTGCCGATGGGATCCGCAAGGACAACGGTCTTGACGCCCTTGGCCGCAGTCCAGTACGCGACGGTCCGTTCAAAGACCTGTGTGCAGTAGGTGGGCTCGCAGGTCTCAGGAGACTGGGGCAGGCCCCAGGAGGAGGAACCGAAGATGGTTCCCGAGGCCGTCCAGGCCTTGCCGATGGGGCCGGTGGTCTGGACCGTGGTTACGGCTCCGTTTTTCGGCCAGTAGGCCGTGTGGCGTTCGAATACCTGCGTGCAGTAGGTCGGGTAGCACGCCTGGTTGGTGAGCGGGATACCCCAGGACGCGGCGCCGCCGAGCCCGCCGGAGGCCTTCCAGGCCTTGCCGACACTCTCATTCAGTGCCACGGAGGTGACGCCGGTGGCCGGCATCGAATAGACGGAACGGCTCTCGAACTCCTGCGTGCAGTAGCTCGGGTAGCAGGCCTGGTTGCCGGTGGGCCTGCCCCAGCCGGAGGTTTTGCCTGCGCCGGTCCAGGCGCCGCCGATGAGGGAGGACGTCCTGACGGTGTGGACTCCCGAAGCCTGGGTCCAGAATGCGGTGTCCCGTTCGAAGGTCTGGGTGCAGACGCCGCCGGTGCAGGTTTCCCCGCTGGTGGGCATACCCCAGGAAGCAGCGCCGTAGATGGTCCCGGCAGCCTTCCAGGCGCTGCCGATGGCGCCGGGCAGATAAATGGTGCGTACGGCGCCGTCGTTGCCGCGGTAGGCGGCAGTACGTTCAAACGACTGCGTGCAGTAGGTGGGCTCGCACAGGTGGTTGCTGCTCGGGATGCCCCAGGACGCGGAACCGTAGATGGTGCCTGCTGCGGTCCATGCCCGGCCGATCTCCGTGTTGAGGAGGACCGTGCTGACCCCTGAGGACGGCCTGAAGTAGGCCACCGCCCGCTCGTAGCTCTGCGTGCAGTAGACGCTGCCGTAACAGACCTCGGCGCCGGTGGGCAGGCCCCAGGACGAGGCGCCGTAAATGGTTCCGGCGGCCTTCCAGGCATTGCCGATGGCTCCGGCGGTGTAAACGGTCCTGACTTCTCCTGTGGAGGTAAGCAAATAGGCCGTCGTCCGGTCGAACGTCTGAACGCAGTAGGTCGGATAGCAGCTTTCATTGGCGGTCGGCAGCCCCCAGGAGCCGTCAACGCGGCTGGCTGCCTGCCAGGCCGCACCGATCGGCCTGCGGGTATCCACGTTGTAGCTGTCGGCGCGGCGGCTGAATTCGTGGAGCTGGGTGGAGCTGCCGTTGAAGACGTTGGAGTCGCCGGCGAACGGTCCGCTGCTGCTGTACTGCCAGACGTTGTAGCTTGACCAGCCGGCGGGCAGGGTGCCTGCACCGACCTGGTTGTAGTTGGCGATGTGCAGCGGGTGGTCGGCAAACGCCGTGCTGCTGCCCGTGCACCGGTTCCACCAGTCCGTCGTGGAATAGATCATGGGCAGCCGGCCCGTCCGTGCCTTCACCGTATTGGAGAAGTCCCGGATCCAGGACACCATCTGCGCCGCGGACAGGTTGTAGCAGGTGTTGCCCAGCTCGGCGTAGGGGTTGTACTCGATGTCCAGCAGCGGGGGCAGGGTGCGGCCGTCGGCGGACCACCCGCCGCCGTTGTTGACGAAGTAGTTTGCCTGTTCGGCGCCCGAAGAGACACCGGGAATGGCAAAGTGGTAGGCCCCTCGGTACATGCCTACGTCCACCGAGCCGTTGTACTGCTGGTTGTAGTAAGGGTTTTTGTACGACGTCGCTTCGGTTGCCTTCACGTACGCGAACCGGGATCCCTGGTTCCAGGCATGGCGCCAGTCGACGTCAAGCTGGTGGCTGCTGACATCCATGCCCTGGATGCCCGGCGGCCGCCAGTCCGCTGCGAGCTGGATGTTGGCTGCCAGTGAAATGGAGGCTGCCGGGGCAGCCTGAGGGGTTTCCGTTGCCGCAGCGTCCGGCAGCACGCCGTCCTCTGCGAGCCGCTCGACTTTTGCTTCCAGCGCTGTTTCTTCAGCGGTGGGCACCTGGGCATTTCCCGTTTCTTCCAGCCGCTCCAGGCCCTGCCCCATTTTCGCTCCGAGCGGTCCGATGAGTTCGGCCAGCCAGTCTTCCTCGACGGCGCCGCTTTCGGGCTCCGCCGGCGGGGTCGTCTCGGGCACGCTCTCAGCGGGCGCGGACGGTGCGGCGGGTGCCGGAGCTTCCGTCGGCTGGGGTGCCGGCGCAGTGCTCTCGGCGGGGTCAGCGGTGGGTGCCGGGCTGGTTGCCGGTGTTTCGACTGGTGCCGGCTGCTGGACGGCATCAGGTTGTTCCGCGGCTACGGCGGGAAGTGTGCCGGAGGTCAAGGCAACGGCGAGGGCGACCCCGGAAAGCCATTTAAGGGAAAGGGTGCGTGTCATGGGAACTCCGGTGGGGCAAAAGTTAAAGAAGGGGCGGGTGAGAAGAGAATACCGGAAGAACCGGGACGTTTCGGGATATCGGCAATAAGCCGGAGAAGCGCCTGTCGAAGTACGAATTGTGCCCGTAACACTCGTTTTTAGTGGAGTGATCTTCTAGTGTCGGGCATCAGGTCATCACAGGAAGTAAGGACCAATACCCCGTGCGGCTCACCTCGATCCACCCCGAACAATGACCGGTTTTCCGGTAATCGCCGGTGCGGTCGTAGTGCTGGCGGCCATTACTGTCCTGCTTCGCCGGCGGAAGCTGCGGGAGAAATACACGTTTCTTTGGCTGATCGTCGGGACGGTGACCCTGGTACTCGCGCTGTTCCCCGGGATCCTGCGGTGGGCGAGTGAACTTCTGGGCGTTCAGGTGCCCTCCAATCTGCTTTTTGCCGTGGCAATTGTTTTTCTGGCCGGGGTGTGCCTCCACCTTTCACTCGAGGTGACAGCAGTGGAAGACGAAAGCCGCATATTGGCCGAGGAACTTTCGATTTTGCGCGCACAGTTCGAACAGGCACAGCAGCACGGCGAACCGGGCAGGGGACTGCCGGGCGACGGCGGGCAGGAATCCGGAGGCAGGGCCGGCGGGAACGGGGAAGATCCCCCGGGCTAGGTCAGTGCGTGGCGGCCCAGGACCTGGATACCGGCGGACGTGGGCCGCGGCAGGGAACGCACCAGCAGTGAGACGGCGTGCAGCCGGGACGTCCAGTGCAGCCGGGCGGCGCGGGCCGCCCGGTTCCAGCCGAGCCCGGCGAAGCGCAGCGCCTGGTCTTGGAAGAACCGGCGTTCCTCATCAAAGCGGCGGCCGTCCATCGCCCGGACCGAGGAGTCCGAGGCTTCATGGCGGCGGTAGTTGAAAACAACGTCGCCGGTGGACACCACAATGGAGCCGCCCGAAGCGGCAATGTCCATCAGCAGCGCAAGGTCCTGCACGACGTCGTACTCCGGCCGGAAGCCGAATCCCTGGATCACCTCCCGGCGCCAGGCCAGCGAGGGAAAGTAATGCCAGCCGGCGTGCAGGAGGCTGACTGCCATTTCTTCTCCCTCGAGGGAGACCGTTTCCCCGGAGCCCGGCGTCAGCACGGATTTGATCCGGTCCACCAGGGTCGAGACGGCCAGCCCGTCACCGTCGATGACGCTGACCCCCGGCTGTACGACGGCGGCTCCGGGGTGGGCGTCCAGCAATCCCAGGACGGCGCCCAGGTAGCCGGGGAGCATCACGTCGTCGGCGCCCATCATGACCACTACCGGAGCCTCGGCAAGGCCAAGTGCCTTCTGGAAATTCCGGTTGGCACCGAGGTTCTCTTCGTTGCGTTCGTAATGGATCCGCGGATCCTGCAGCGCGGTGAACCATCGGCGCGGATCAGCGCCGGGATACGCATCATCCAGCACCAGCAGCCGCCAGTCCGGACTTTCCTGGTCCTGGATGCTGCGGACGGATTGCCGCATCAAATCTTCGTCGCCGTAATAGGGGAGCAGAATGTCGACCGCAGCCATGGCGCCGCCCTTGAATCGCGCCTTTGGCGCCGGGAAAACAGAGAATCCCGGCTGCCTCGAATACGGCTAGTTTAGGATGCGGGTACCTAGCCAACAATAGAAAACTACCTAAGTGGTACCTGCTTTCGGTGATTCTGCTGCGTAGTTTTGCGGGCCGCATCCACCGGGGCGGATTTTATCCACAGCTGCCGGGCACTACCCTCGCCTTCGTCCAGCCCAGCCTTTACTGTGTGGCCCGTTGGCCGGAGCCGGCCAGCGCCAGTCTCGTGCCGGTGCCATCGGGCAGCGGCCATGCCGGGGGTAGCGATGGAAGCAGCGCGGATAGTCGAAGACGAGGTGCGCGAGCTCATCCGTGTGCGCGGGCTGGATCCGCAGGAACAGTCCGCTGAGGTTCGGCGGCTCGTGGATGCTGCCGTTTCCGATTACGACGAGCGCTCCCTGCTGGGGACCCTGCCGCCGCTGGGCCGGCCGGAATCCGTTCGCCGGCAGGTGTTCGACGCCGTGGCGGGCTTCGGTGCGCTCCAGCCGCTGCTGGATGATCCCACGGTCGAAGAAGTGTGGATCAATTCACCCTCCGAGGTTTATGTTGCACGGGACGGCCGGTCCGAGCTGACTTCCCTGACGCTGACGTCCGAGCAGGTCCGGCTGCTGGTGGAGCGGATGCTGAAGTCCTCCGGCCGGCGGCTTGATCTTTCCTCCCCGTTCGTAGACGCTGCGTTGCCGGACGGGTCCCGCCTGCACGTGGCCATTCCGGACGTAACCAGGCGGCACTGGGCGGTGAATATCCGCAAGTTCGTAGCCCGGGCCCGCCGCCTCGACCACCTGGTGGAACTGGGCACGCTGACCCCGGCGGCCGCGCGCTTTCTCGGAGCCGCAGTGGCTGCAGGCTTGAACATCCTCGTCTCCGGCGCCACACAGGCGGGGAAAACCACCATGCTCAACTGTCTCGCTGCCGCCATCGGACCGAGGGAACGAGTGGTTACGGTCGAGGAGATCTTTGAACTGCAGCTCCCGCTGCGGGACGTGGTGGGGCTGCAGTGCCGTCAGCCGAATCTGGAGGGACAGGGCGAGATCCCGCTTCGCCGGCTCGTGAAGGAAGCGTTGCGCATGCGCCCGGATCGGCTGATTGTGGGGGAGGTCCGCGAAGCCGAGAGCCTGGACATGCTGATCGCGCTGAACGCGGGCTTGCCCGGCATGTGCACCATCCACGCGAACAGCGCCCGGGACGCGGTAACCAAGCTGTGCACGCTGCCCCTGCTAGCGGGAAACAATATTACCAGTGCCTTCGTGGTTCCAACCGTCGCGTCGTGCATCGACCTGGTGGTCCACTGCTCCAGGACCGGCACAGGACGACGCGAGGTCACCGAAATCCTGGCCTTGTGACGGCGGGTGGAAGGCGGAATCATCGAGTCGTCCCCGGTATTCGGCCCGGTCGACGGCAAGCTGGCCGTAACGGCTTCCTCCATGCCGTCTGCTGACAAATTCGCCTCCGCCGGCGTGAACGTCGCCGCCCTGCTCGGGGCGGCAGCATGAGCGCCGCAGCGGGATTGACCCTGGGCATGGGATTGTTGCTGCTGTGGCAGTCCTGCTGGAGCCCGACAGCCCGCATACCATCCCGGCGGCGTCGAACCGGATACCTGGACGATCTGCTGCGGCAGGCAGGCATCGAACGGGTCAGGGCCGCCGGACTCCTCGCCGCATGCGCCGTCACGGGAGCTTTTGTCCTTCTCCTGTTCTTCGTCCTGACCCTGTCGTTACCCATCGCGGCCTGCTTCGCGCTTTTCGGGGCGGGACTGCCTTACGCGTTAGTGCGTATGCAGGCCCGCCGCAGGAGAGCCTCGTTGGCGGAACTGTGGCCCGACGTCGTCGACCACCTGCGCTCTGCGATCCGGGCAGGCCTGTCGCTGCCGGAGGCGCTCATCCAATTGGCCGGGAACGGGCCGGAGGAGCTGCGGGGATATTTCCGGGCATTTGCCGCCGACTACCGGTCCGGAGGCAACTTCGAGGATTCGCTGACCCGGCTTAAGGACAACCTGGCGGATCCGGTGGCGGACCGCATCATCGAAGCACTGCGGATAACCCGCCAGGTAGGCGGCACCGATCTGGGCCGGCTCCTCGGCACCTTGGCCGGTTTTCTCCGTGAAAATGCCCGGACCCGGAGCGAGCTGCTGGCCCGGCAGTCCTGGACCGTCAACGCGGCGAGGCTGGCCGTGGCGGCTCCCTGGGCGGTGTTGCTGCTGCTGGCGGCGCGCCCGGAAACAGCCGCAGCCTACAACTCCGCTGCCGGCGCGACGGTCCTGGTCGCCGGAATCGGCATCTCCGTTCTTTGCTACCGCCTGATGCTGCGGATAGGTGCCTTGCCCGAAGATGTGCGGGTGCTGCGATGACGCCCGGGGCGGCGGCAGCGGTACTGGCTGGAGCCCTGATGGGCACCGGACTGTTGCTGGTCCTGCACCGGCTGCCGCTGCTGCGGCAGAGGACATTCGCTGCCCGCGTGGAACCGCAGCTGCGTTCGGTTCGCCCCGCGTCGGGGCTCCTGTTATCCGCCCCGGACATCACGCCCTTCGGCCCGCTGGAGCGGATCCTGCGTCCGTTGCTCCACGATGCCGTACGCCGGCTGGCCCGGTGGTCTCCGGCCAACCGGACCCTCGGGCTGCGGCTGCAGCAGGCCGGCGGGAACAAGTCTGTTTCGGACTACCGTGCAGAGCAGGTCCTGTGTGCCGGTTCGGGGTTCCTGGCCGGGGGTGCCGCAGGCGCGCTTCTCGCCGGGAGCGGTCGGATGGGTCTTGTATCGGTGGCCTTCGGTACGTGTGCCTGCGCCGTTGCAGGGTTCCTGCTGCGGGACTACCTCCTGACCCGCCAGATCGAGCGGCGCAACAGCCGCATCCTGGCCGAATTCCCCAGCCTTGCCGAAATGATGGCGCTCGCCGTCAGCGCCGGGGAAAGCGCCGTCGGTGCACTGGAACGCGTTTCCGTCGCTGCGCAGGGTGAACTGGCGGACGAGTTCAACCGTGTCCTTGCCCAGACCCGCTCAGGACATCCGCTCACCACAGCCCTGCAGGATTTCTCCGACCGGATCCGCCTGGCACCGTTGACCCGTTTCGTGGACGGGGTCACCGTCGCCGTCGACCGCGGAACGCCATTGGCAGATGTTATGCGTGCACAGGCCCAGGACGTGAGGGACAGCGCCAAGCGTGAACTGATGGAGACCGCAGGCAAGAAGGAAATAGCCATGATGGTGCCCGTGGTTTTCGGAATCCTGCCGTTGACCGTGCTGTTTGCGGTATTCCCGGGACTGGCGCTGCTGAGGTTGGGGCTGTGAGGCGGCAGATGAAACGGCATCACCGCGGAAGAACACTGGGGAAGATCACCGCGCAAAAAACACTGCGCAAGAACAAGGCAAGGCAAAGCATGTCGAGGGATGGAGACAAGATGACCAGCAGTAATGCGGGCAGGCAACGGAACAGCGCACATGCGCCGGGTGAGGGATGGAAAAGGGCCGTCGCGCTGGCAGCGGGATGGTGGTACCTGCTGATGCGGCAGTGCCAGGCAGCGGTGCACCCGAAGGACCCGGAGCGCGGAGATGTACCCGGGTGGGTGATGATCACACTTATGTCCGCCATCCTCGTGGCTGGACTGCTGCTCCTGGTGCAGCCGGCCCTTGAGCGGCTGTTCGAATCCGCAATAGAACAGGTACAGCCATAAACCGCTGGCAGGGTCACCGGGGCGGCGGCCGGTCGCGCCGGTCCGATGCAACCGGCTGCGGTCCAGAGGGGGAACGGGGATCCGCCGTCGTCGACTTCGTTATGGTGGGCGCGCTGGTGAGCCTGGTGTTTATGGCTGTGGTGCAGTTGGCGCTGGTACTGCACGTTCGCAACACCCTGATTGACGCCGCAGCCACGGGCGCGCGCTACGGCACGCTCGCTGACCGCACCCCGGCGGACGGCGCAGCGCGTACGGCCGCCGTGATCGGCAGTTCACTCGGCGAGGAGTATGCCGGGGACGTCAGCTACTCAGAGCAGACCGTGGACGGCGCCCGCCTGCTGGAGATCACGGTGCGGGCACCGCTGCCGGTTATCGGTTTCATCGGTCCCGGTGACGGAATTGAGGTCAAGGGGCATGCGGCCCGGCGGTGAGGGAGAGGCGAGACAGGCACCGGACGAAGCCGGCAGCGCCGTCGTCGAGTTCATTTTCCTGGGCCTGCTCCTGCTGGTGCCCGTGGTGTATCTCGTGATCACCGTCGGCCGGATTCAGGCGGCGTCCTTCGCGGTGGTCGGTGCGGCCGACGCCGCGGCCAAGGTCTATGCTGCAGCACCCGACGCCGTGGTTGGCGAACAGCAGGCGGCAGATGCGGCCGAACTCGCGCTGAGCGACTTCGGGCTGCAAACGGACGGCATGCTGATGGATATCAGCTGCTCCGAAACCTGCCTTGCACCCGGCTCGACCGTCTCTGTCAGCATCCGGTTTGCCGTGCCGCTTCCCGGGCTTCCGTGGACCGACGGGTCCCCGGTAGTAGTGGACTCCGAGTCCACACAGGTTGTGGAGCGCAACGGATGAGCCGGGGGTTTCGAAAACGACCGCGGGCCGGGGAGGACGGGGAACGGGGGCAGGTAGGGGTGCTGATCATCGGGTACTCCGTGCTGGCACTGCTGACCGTCACAGTGGTGATGGCGGCGTCGTCCGTCTATCTCGGGCAGAAAAAGCTGCTCTCGGCTGCCGACGGTGCGGCCGTGGCTGCGGCGGACACGTTCTCGCTGGGGGAGGCCGCCGCAGGAACGGGGCCGGCGGCCGTGCTGGAGGCAGACGCCGTCCGCAGCGCCGCCCGCCGCTATCTTGCCGAAACGGGTGCGGAGGAACGGTTCACGGAGCTTGCGGTAACCGAAGAGACCGGCACGGCGGACGGCCGGACCGCGCGCGTGGTCCTGGCGGCGCGGGTCCATCCGCCCATCGTCAATTTCCTGGTGCCGGAGGGAATCTCCATCACCGCGGTCAGTGAGGCCCGGGCCCGGCTGCTGCAGTGAAAACCTATGAAGCCTTCCGCTGCTCCTGCGCCTCGCGCACCGGACCGTGGCCCCATCCGCCGTGGTCCACGTCCAGGATCCTGCCGTCCTCGCCGTAGCAAATGGTCACGGGCTCGCCGAACTGTTCGCAGTCGTCGTCAGGGCACTTGTCCTTCATATTGCCCACGTACTCGTTGGAAAAGTGCTGCTCCCACTCGTCCACTTTCCCCATGGCCCAGGGATCGCCCTGCTCGGCAAGGTCGTTGAGTTCGTCCAGGGTGTACATGCGTCCGCGCTCGGGATGGGTCAAGGGAGGCTCCTTCGAAAGGGCGTACATTCCATATCCGTCCCCATTAATCTAACGCCGCCCACGGACACTGCCGCGCGCATCGGCCCCGGCGCGTCCCGGAGCCGGCATCGCCCGCAACGACGACGGCGGGCAGCGGCGCAGGGACATGGCGTAGTCTGTAAGCACCATGGCAGAAATAGATTTTCCCGCAGAAATCCGCGCCCTCCGCTCCACTTTCGCCTCCATTGAAGAGGTCTCGGACGTGGCAAAGATCAAAGAGGACATCGAAGAGCTGAGCGAGATGGCCGGCGTCCCCGATCTTTGGGACGACCCCTCCGAGGCGCAGAAGATCACCTCCAAGCTCTCGCACCGCCAGTCGGAGCTGGAACGCCTGCAGACCATCGAATCCCGCATCGACGACCTTGAGGTCCTGGTGGAACTGGCCCAGGACGAGGCCGACGCGGATTCCAAGGCCGAGGCGGTGACGGAGCTGGAGTCCCTGCGCAGGTCCCTGTCCCAGCTGGAAGTCGTCACCCTGCTTTCCGGTGAATACGACGAACGCGAAGCCGTGGTGACCATCCGTTCCGGTGCCGGGGGAGTGGACGCCGCAGACTTCGCCGAGATGCTGCTGCGCATGTACCTGCGCTGGGCCGAACGGCACGGATACCCCACCACCGTCCTGGATACCTCCTACGCCGAAGAGGCCGGCCTGAAGTCCGCCACCTTCGAGGTCAAGGCTCCCTACGCCTACGGCACCCTGGTGGTGGAGGCCGGTACGCACCGCCTGGTCCGCATCAGCCCGTTCGACAACCAGGGCCGCCGGCAGACGTCCTTTGCCGCCGTCGAGGTCATTCCGCTGATCGCACCCACGGACCACATCGACATTCCGGACAACGAAATCCGCGTGGACGTCTTCCGCTCCTCCGGTCCAGGCGGCCAGTCCGTGAACACCACCGACTCCGCCGTCCGGCTCACCCACCTTCCCACCGGCACAGTGGTCTCCATGCAGAACGAAAAGTCGCAGCTGCAGAACCGTGCCGCTGCCATGCGCGTGCTGCAGTCCCGCCTGCTGCTGTTGAAGAAGGAGCAGGAGGACGCCGAGAAGAAGGCCTTTGCCGGCGACGTCAAGGCTTCCTGGGGCGACCAGATGCGTTCCTACGTGCTCAACCCGTACCAGATGGTCAAGGACCTCCGCACCGAACACGAGGTAGGCAACACCTCCGCAGTGTTCGACGGCGAGATTGACGACTTCATCGATGCCGGCATCCGCTGGCGTGCGCACGGCAGCGTTTCCGCCCGCAAATAGGCCGCTGGGCCTGCGGGCGGCGCCTGGACCCGGTCCGGGTGCAGGTTCCCGGCCCCCTGGCACCGGTGTGCAGTCCGACACGCGCTGCCGGGTTGTGGCTCACTGCGTCGGAAGCTGGCTATAGTCGAGAGGCCGGTGCCCATACCCCGAACCAAGGCCCGTGTCTCCGGC
Source organism: Arthrobacter sp. zg-Y1110 (assembly GCF_025244865.1). Taxonomy (NCBI): domain Bacteria; kingdom Bacillati; phylum Actinomycetota; class Actinomycetes; order Micrococcales; family Micrococcaceae; genus Arthrobacter; species Arthrobacter sp. zg-Y1110. The sequence continues at coordinate 2,492,882 of NZ_CP104272.1, read as the reverse complement.
CGCTTCATGGGCACTAAGTAGTGATGATCACTTTCGACAATGTCACCAAGCTCTATGACCGGAACTCCCGGCCTGCGCTCAACTCGGTCAGCCTTGACGTGGACCGCGGCGAGTTCGTGTTTCTCGTGGGCGCTTCCGGCTCCGGTAAATCGACGTTTATCCGGTTGATTATGAAAGAGGAGCACGCCACCAAGGGCACCGTCTACGTAGCCGGCGCCAACGTGGCGAAGATTCCGAGCTGGCGGGTGCCGCGGCTGCGCCGGGGGATCGGCGTCGTATTCCAGGATTTCCGCCTGCTTCCCAACAAGACGGTTTTTGCGAACGTTGCCTTCGCCATGCAGGTGATCGGCCGCAGCCGTGCCGTTATCCGTGACTCGGTGCCCGAAGTCCTCAAGACGGTCGGGCTGGAGGGGAAGGGTAACCGCATGCCGCACGAACTTTCCGGCGGTGAGCAGCAGCGCGTGGCAATCGCGCGGGCGATTGTGAATAAGCCCGGCATCCTGCTCGCCGATGAGCCGACCGGAAACCTGGACCCCACCACGTCTTTGGGCATCATGAAGGTGCTGGACCGGGTGAACCAGAACGGCACCACTGTGGTGATGGCTACGCACGACGACGATATCGTCAACGCCATGCGTAAGCGCGTGGTGGAACTGCGCAACGGCAAGATCATCCGTGACGAGCATGAGGGCATCTATCTGGGCGAACCGGAGCCGGAACGGGAACCGCGGGACGGATCGGACGTGTCGGATGGATCCCGCCGCACGGAGAGCGGGGTAGCCGAATGAGGCTCGCATTCGTCCTGGGCGAGATCGGTTCAGGGCTCCGCCGGAACCTGTCCATGGTTGTCTCCGTAATCCTCGTGACCTTCGTATCGCTGACCTTTGTGGGGGCGGCAGGGCTGCTGCAGCTGCAGATCGGCCAGATGAAGGGCTATTGGTATGACCGCGTGCAGGTTGCGGTCTACCTGTGCACGGAGAACGACACCTCCGCGTCCTGCGCTTCCGGTGCCGTCACCGACGAGCAGCGCTCTGCCATCGAAGCGGACCTGCAGGCGGACCGTTACGTGGAAACCGTTGAGTATGAAGACCAGGAAACCGCGCTGACCCACTTCCGCGAGCAGTTCGCGAACTCCCCGATCGTGGACAGCATCACCGCCGACATGCTGCCGGAGTCCTTCCGGGTGTCCCTGGTGGACCCCGAAAAGTATGAGGTCATCAACGAGGCGTTCTCCTCCAAGCCTGGAGTCGAGTCCGTCAGTGACCAGCGTGAACTTTTCGAAAAGATGTTTACGTACCTGAACCTTGCCTCCGTTGCCGCGCTGTCCATCGCCGGCGTAATGCTGGTCTGTGCCATCCTGCTGATTGCCACCACCATCCGGCTTTCGGCGTTCAGCCGACGGCGGGAAACGGGCATCATGCGCCTGGTCGGCGCCTCCAAGGCCGTCATCCAGCTGCCGTTCGTGCTGGAAGGCGTGATCGCGGCCGTCATCGGTGCAGTGCTGGCCTCAGTGGCACTATGGAGCACCGCGCACTTCTTTATCGGAAACCTGGCCCGGCAATACCCCACCACGGCCTTTATCTCCTCGGAACAGGTCCTGTACCTGACACCCGTTCTACTTGTTCTCGGAGCGCTGTTGGCGGGAGTATCCTCGCTGTTGACACTCCGCCGGTACCTGAAGGTCTAGAGTCATGAGCACTGGGAATGGAATCTGCAAGATCATGGAGAGTCTCATCAATGGATAATGCTGTGCCTAAACGGATCGGACGTGCGCCGGCCTCCCGGGCCCTGGCGGCGGTTGTCGCCCTCCTGGCGCTGACGCTCTCCGTTGCGTTCAGCAGCACGGCAAGTGCTGATGACCTCGAGGACCGCAAGGCGGCCATCGAAGCCGAGAAGCAGAAGGTCCAGGAGGACTACGAGTACCTCGGAGAAGATATTGCCGAGACGGTAGCCAAGCTCAACATCTACAAGGGCCAGCTCCCGGCCGCGCAGCAGCAGCTCGCGGATGCCGAGGGACGTGTCGACAGTGCCGCCGGCAAGGTGGCCGCCCTGAACGAACGGGTTGCCCTCGCCCAGAACACCCACGAAACCATCACGGCGCAGATCGAGAAGGACCGTGAGAACATTGCGGCCACTGAAAAGGCGATCGGACAGATTGCGTCCCAGGCCTACAAAAACGGTGGTGTTCCCTCCACGCTCTCGCTGATGTTCGGCGCCAAGGGTGCGGACAGCCTCAGCGATTCGCTCGGCATGGCGGAACAAGCGCTAAAGGGCCAGAACGCCGCCGTCGAAAAGCTGTCCCAGCAGAACGCCAATAACGTGAACTCCGAGGCGCGGCTGTCAGCCGTGGCCGAAGAGATCAGCAAGCTCAAGGCCCAGGCGGAAGAAGCCCTCAAGGCCGAGCAGTCCGCGCGTGACGCGGCAGCCGCGGAGAAGCAGAAGGTGGACGACCTGGTTGCCCAGACCACGGCGATGAACCAGGAGCTTGAGGCACAGAAGCCGAAGCTCCAGTCCCAGATGGCCAGCCTGGAAAAGGAAAGCGCCCAGGTCACCGCGGACATCGCGGAGCGGCAGCGGGTCCTGCTCGAGGAACACCGCAAACGCGAACAGGCCCGGATCGACGAAATCAACCGTGCGGCAGCTGAAGAAGCGGCCCGGAACAACCGCCCCGCCCCGCCGGCCCAGAACATTCCGCAGCCGGGCAACCCGTCCTCCTTCGGGCTGCGCCCTCCGGTAGTCGGAGCTCCTATTTCCTCCGGCTTCGGCTGGCGTGCAACCCCGCCCGGATCCATCGACTTCTTCGGCAACGGCGGCTACCTGCACTCCGGCATCGACTATGCACCGACCTGCAACACACCGGTCTATGCGCCTGCCTCAGGCCACGTCTGGCGGGCCGACCAGGGCGGCGGGGAAATGATCGGAACCGGCAACCGGATTGTCCTCAACCACGGTGTGGTGCAGGGCAACGCCTTAGCCACCAACTACTACCACCTCAACGGCTTCGCGGTGTCAGTCAATCAGTGGGTGGAGCAGGGCCAGCTGATCGGATATGTGGGGAACACCGGAAACTCCACCGGTTGCCACCTGCATTTCGAGACGGTGCTCAATGGTGCCCTGGTGGACCCGAGGACGTTGCTCTAGGCCTACAATGGAGCTTTCGCTAGAACCTACTAAGGAGTTGCCCCGTGCCTAAGGAAAGTGGCCGTAAGGTAGTGGCCACCAATCGCAAGGCCCGGCACGACTACGAAATCCTCGATACCTACGAGGCCGGAATGGTTTTGATGGGGACCGAGGTGAAGTCGCTGCGAGAGGGCAGGGCCTCATTGGTGGACGGGTTTGCCACGTTCTATAACAACGAGCTCTGGCTCGAAGCCGCCTACATTCCCGAGTACCTCAACGGTAGCTGGACCAACCACTCCGCCCGCCGCCGCCGCAAGCTGCTGCTGCACCGCGAGCAGCTGGAAAAGATCATGCGCAAGACCAGCGAATCGGGTTTTACCATCGTGCCGCTGCAGCTGTATTTCCTGGACGGACGGGCCAAGGTGGAGATCGCCGTCGCCCGCGGTAAGCGGGAGTACGACAAGCGCCAAACCCTGCGGGAGAAGCAGGACAACCGCGAGGCACTTCGCGCGATGCGCGAGAAGAACCGCGGCGCATGAGTGGAACGTTCTGGGAGCCGCAGGTAGAAGCGGACGAGGAAGCCGCGGCCCGGAAGCCCGCCTGGACGTGGATCGTTACGGCCGTCGACCTCCTGATAGTCCTGGCGGTGCTGCCGGTGGTCATCCTTGTAGTGGTTCCGTTCTTTGCCGCGTACTACCTGTTCCTTGCACACGTGCTGGTATGGCTCGCGCCGGTGCTGGTCCTGGCGAACATCGCCTTGTTCGCCTGGGCCTTCCGCCGCAAGGCACCCGGCATGACCGCGCTGAGCATCCTCTCGGTCCTCTTCGTGCTCGTCTCCTGGATACTGCTGGTCGTTTGGGGTTCACCCGTAGTGGTCTTCGGCATCCGGCTCTGAACCGCCCCGTGAATTCTGCGGTACAATGAGTGTTCCGGCTTCGGTCGGATTGGTAACTCAATAAGGGGATGACCGGTTTCGACGATGTTTTGTTGAGACAGGGGAAGCGGGCCGAGGATACAGGGTTATCTCGTTAACGATCTCTGTAAACCAATAAGTGCCGAATCAAAGCGCACTGACTTCGCTCTTGCTGCCTAAGCAGTAAGGCATAGTCCGTCAGCCCGGGGATGCTCTCGCCCCGGTGCCTGGCGTCATTTAGAGGGCCACTGCTGAACACTTTCGCCGTTGGGGTGTTCGGGACTTTTAGACGGCTGGGTCCGGATCAGCCACTTGTCTGCGTGATGGCTGGGACCGAGAAAATCCGCAGCAGACTGCGCCCGGAGAAGCCCTGACAAAGCGACATCGGACGGGGGTTCGATTCCCCCCATCTCCACTGAGAAATCTCCAGCCAAAGCGGGGAGCGCCTTAGGGCGTTCGCCGCTTTGCTGGTTTAAGCCGGGTTGCACGGGAGAGTTGTTTCTCACACCCGTGCGGTTTACCCCGTTGCGGGGCCTCTTCCCGTCCGGCAGGGCAAGGTGCGTTGGTAAACTTTGTCGTAGGCAGTACCCGCGCCGGCAGGACCCGGAGCGGGCGATATAACCGGTCGGAAGACCTTGTAGGAGACGCACCACTTTATGCAAAGCCCGGCACTCGAATCCCAGCATGACGACCTTTGGAACCGACGCTATGAGCCCAATGTCGCTGAGGTGAACCAGCTTTGCGACTCCTTGGCTGAAATGAAGCCGGGCAGCCAGGTGCCCTACATCGATCCCATGCACGATATCGGGGAATGCCGGATCGTCAGCCTGTTCTCCAACATCGGCACCGCCCACGAGTCGGGGTTCATCACGGCCGGTGACAATGAGGCCGTGGCACGGCTGCTTGGCGTGCACTGGCAGGCCGGACTGCGGCCGGAGTTCGTTATGCCGTGGAACGCCTACCCCTGGCATGTGCCGGGCGAGCCCAACGGCAAGCTGAGCAAGGAACAGGTCCAGGAGGGGCTGCGGCCGCTGCTGCGCTTCCTTGCCCTGGTGCCCCGCGCTTCCGTCATCGTGGCCCACGGTACCGAGGCTCAGCGGCTCGCCGCGCTGTTCCTCAAGACCGAGAACCGGATGATCTACCGCCGCAGTATCAAGGTCTACAAGGCCCGCTCGCTTTCCGGGCGTTCCTTCGGCGCCACCGCGGAACGTCAGCAGGAGGCGCTGGACGATATGCGCGCTGCCTATACCGACGCCATGGCCCGCACCGGGCTGACGGCTGCACGCTAGAAACCTGACCGGCCGGCGCTTTCGCGCCGGCCCGCGCCGGCCCAAACAGACCCCGCCGGAACCGTCCGGCGGGGCAACGGCTCAGGCCTCGGCCGGCTCAGCCGGGGAGTCCACAACCCCGATGAAGCGGGAGCCCACTCCCGGATACTCTGTGCGGACGGCTCCGACGGCCAGCTCGGGAAGTTCCCGTACCCGGTGGTCTTCGCACGCTATGAACGTGAACTCCGGCCACCACTTCTTGGGCCGGGCAGCTTCCGTGTATCCGCAGACAGTGCAGGAAAGCTGCACCCAAACGGGGCGTTTTCCGGTGCGGTTGGCCCTGGACTGGACCAGCCACCCGGGCGGGTCGGCCTGCATCCGTGCCAGCTCCGCGTCATCCACGTGCGCGGGAATACCGTGGCGGATGGCCATTTCAAGCGGAATATCAAGGATCTGGGCTGCCTGGCGTCGAGTAGTCATCAGTTAAACGATACGCGTTGAAGCATCGCCGCACGCACCGCGGGGCGGCGGCCGCCCGGCCGCCGCCCCGCCGTCGTGCAGGGGAAATAACCGCCTTAGGCCGGCGTGGACTCGAAGAAGGCATCCCGCAGGTTGGCTTCCTCATCCTTCGAGAGGTTCGTGTAGATCAGCTTCACCCCCGAGAAGTCCTTGAAGGCTTCGGCTACCCGGTCCTCCACCGCATTGGAGGACAGGACGAACAACGCCGAGGTGCCGGGAGTGACCTCCTGGCGTACCCGCGAGATGAAATCGTCGTTGATCCCCACGTCCACCATGGAGCCCGACATCGCGCCGATGGCAGCGCCCACCGCTGCACCGATGAGCGGAACAAAGAAGATGAGCCCAAAAAGAAGTCCCCAGAAGCCGCCGCCCAAGGCGCCGGCCCCCACCATGTTGTGTTCCTGGATGGTCTTGGGCTTCTTGCGCCCTTCGGGCCAGGTCACGATGGCTTCGTCCTGGACAGTGATGAGGCCCTGGGACTGGAGGCTGGCGAGGGTCTGCGTGGCGCGTTCCGCAGCGTCCGCATCCGAGAATTTCCAAACGGTCAGTGTTGCCATGGCAGTTACTCCAAACGTTAGGGTTCTTCGACAGGTCCGCATACGGGACCCATCGGCAGCGCCAACGTTAGTGCCGTGTCCGGGCACGTACAAGGAAAACGGCCGTCCCGGGCAGAGCCTGCACTGTAACGCCCGGCAGCCCTGTGCGGGCTGACGGCTCGGACGTATTATGCACAGGACACGGTGAAAGGACGGCCGTCCATGCTGCCTCGCAACGATCCCGCCTGGTGGACGAGCGCCGTCGTTTACCAGATCTATCCCCGCAGCTTTGCCGACTCGACCGGTGACGGCATCGGTGACATCGGCGGCATCATCGAGCACCTGGACCATCTGGCCGAGCTGGGCGTGGACGTGGTGTGGTTGTCGCCGATCCAGCAGTCGCCGCAGTTCGATAACGGCTATGACATCAGTGATTACCGCCGGATCGATGAAATGTTCGGCACGGAGGAACAGTTTGACCTCCTGCTTCAGGGCCTGCATAAACGCGGCATCCGCCTGATCATGGACCTGGTGGTCAACCACACCTCCAGCGAATACCCGGGATTCCAGTCCTCCAAGTCCTCCAGGACGTCACCGGAGCGGGACGGCTATTGGTGGCGGGATGCCCGCCCCGGCTTCGAACCAGGGGAACCGGGGGCGGAGCCGAACAACTGGCGCTCCTTTTTCGGCGGCTCGGCATGGACCTTCGAACCGCGTACCAGCCAGTACTACCTGCACCTTTTCACCCCGCAGCAGCCGGACCTGAACTGGGAAAACCCGCGGGTCCGGGCCAAGGTGTACGCAATGATGAACTGGTGGCTGGACCGGGGCGTGGACGGTTTCCGGATGGACGTCATCAACTTCATTTCGAAGGATCCGGCATTGCCGGACGGAGTGGTGGACTCGTCAGGGATCTGGGGTGACGGATCGCCGTACTTCGTATCGGGGCCGCGTATCCATGAATTCCTGCAGGAAATGCACCGGGAGGTCTTCGGCGGTCGCAGCGGCCAGTACCTGACGGTGGGGGAGACACCCGGAGCCACGGTCGAACAGGCGCTGCTGTTCACCGATGCGCAGCGGCGGGAACTGGACATGGTGTTCCAGTTTGAACACGTCAGCCTCGACCAGGGCGCCGGCAAATTCGATCACCGGCCGCTGTCCCTGCCGGACCTGAAAACGAGCTGGAACCGCTGGCAGCGCGGACTCGCCGAAAAGGGCTGGAACAGCCTGTACCTGAACAACCATGACCAGCCGCGCGTCGTGTCCCGCTTCGGTGATGACCAGCAGTACCGGTACGAATCGGCCACGCTGTGGGCCACCCTGCTGCACCTGCAGCGGGGGACCCCCTACATCTACCAAGGCGAGGAGATCGGCATGACGAACGCCGGGTTCACCTCGATAGACCAATACCGGGACGTGGAATCACTGAACTACTATGCGGAGGCGCTCGAACAGGGGATGGACCGGGAACTGGTCCTGGAAGCGCTGCGCCGGATGAGCAGGGACAACGCACGCACGCCCATGCAGTGGACCGCGGGCGAGAATGCGGGTTTTTCCGAAGTGGAACCGTGGATTCCGGTGGCTGCGAACTACCCCGCCGTCAACGTGGAGACGGACCGGGCCGCCGAGCAGTCCGTCTTCGGCTACTACCGTGAGCTGGTTCGGCTCCGGCACGAATCGGACCTGGTGTCGCTCGGGGACTTCCACCTGCTGGACCCGGGGCATCCGACGCTGTTTGCCTATAAGCGCACCCGCGGGGACCGGGCGTTGCTGGTCCTGGGCAACGTGTCCGGCACAGAGCTGGGAGTGCCGTCCAACCTGGCGGCCGGAAGCCTCGTCCTGGGCAACTACCCCGACGCCGGCGACCGTCACCTGCTGCGCCCCTGGGAAGCCCGGATCCTGGATATCTCCACCTATGCGGGGGGCTAGGCCGGCTATTCGGCGCTGAGGCTGCGGGTGTACAGGTCCGCGAGCCCTGCGTAACCGCCGGACCGGAAGGCGGCGCGTTGCCGTTCCGCGCCGGTACCGCCGGCAAGGACCCGGGCGACGCCGGCAGCCGCGTATTCCCGGTCTCCGGCGTCCTCCAGCGCCGGGGCAACATAGTCCAGCAGCGCAGAGAGGTGATCGGCCGCGGGCACGCTGCCGCCGGGATGCGAAACCAGGTTCCCGCTCATACCGAAGCGGGCAGCCTGCCAGAGGCCGACGTCGAGCAGTTCCGGATCCGGGACGGCTGCCGGGACCGCGGGGCCGGCGGACGCCAGCGTGTCCACCAGCGCCCGCACCAGGGTTGCCAGCAGCAGGGAGTCCCGGGCCTGGAGCTGGGCATCCGCAATGCGGACCTCCACCGTGGGAAAGGTATCGGAGAGCCGTGCCGCCCAGCCCACGTGGCCGGCGTCGAGCACCACATCGGTGGCGAGCAGGCTTTCCAGCCGTCGGGCGTAGTCCTGCGCATCGGCGAAGAGCGGAGGGCAGCCCTGTACGGACCAGCGCCGGTAATGGACCATGCGCCAGCTGGCGAAGCTGCTGTCCTGACCCCGCCAATAGGGGGAATTCGCGGCAACGGCACCGAGCAGCGCGAGCCACGGGCGGATCCCGTTCAGCACGCGTACCCCTGTGTCGCGGGAGGGGATGCCGACGTGGATGTGGGTGCCGTTGACGTATTGTTCGTGCGCGACGGCTCCGGTCAGGATTCCCATCCGCTGGTACCGGTCGGAGGAATTGAGCACCGGCGGTCCCTCCGCGATCCGCGGCGCTGCTCCGGTGGCGGCAACCCGTACGCCCGCTGACGCTGCTGCTTCGGCCAACCGGGAGCGGAACCCCAACAGGGCATCCAGGGCCTCCTCCCGGGTGGTGCAGACCCGGGTGGAGCTCTCCACCTGTGCGTCCAATAGCTCGGCGGAACTGGTGAAGGCACCGTGCTCCGGGGAGATCAGGGCGCGTGTCACCTGGGCTCCGGTGGGGAACCCGGTCGAGGCATCCATGAGGAGGAACTCTTCTTCGATGCCGAAGGTGGAGACCATACGCATTTCTCCTAAGCACCAGCCATGCCGGACTTGGACAATTGTAGGTAGGCGGGGGAGCCGGCGCACCAGGGGTCAGACGGGCAGCCCCGTCCGTACTGCCCGCCACGTCAGCGTGAGGTAAGGCAGGTCCAGGACATCCCCCGGTGCGTGTCCGAGGTGTTCGTAGAGGTACCAGGACAGGTTCGAGTGCAGTTTCTCCCGCGCGGCGGCGCCGGCCGACAGATAGAACGCACGTGACCGGGCCAGCTCAAACAGGTCTTCCGGGGTCATCGGCTGCGTCCAGGCCACGGTGGAGGACTCTTCCAGCGTGAACTCCGGTCCCAGCTTAGGCCGGAAGCCCGGGCGCAGGACATCTCCGGCGTGGATGATGCGCGAATAGCGGTGGACCCACGGGATGCTTACATCGAGCTGGTTCCAGACCAGGCCGACGATCCCGTGCGGCCGCAGGATGCGGGCGAACTCCCGGCTCGCCGCGGCAGGATCGCACCAGTGCCAGGCCTGGGCCACGGTCACGGCGTCCAGCGAAGCGGCGGGCAGACCGGTCTCCTCCGCCGTGCCGACCCGCACCGGAACGTCGGGCAGCAGCCGGGAAAGCTGGTCGAGCATGTCGCGGGACGGGTCGACGGCGCAGACATCCAGTCCGGCGGCGTGCAGCTCCCGGGTGTACTTGCCGGTGCCGGCGCCGACGTCGGCCACGTCCCGGACCGCGGGGCCGTCAGGGACGCCGGGACGGGCGAACAACCAGTGCACGGCCTCGGCGGGATAGCCGGGGCGGATGCGGTCGTAGTGTTCCCCGCCCGCCTGGTAGCTGTCCGCCAGCTGCCGGCGGCGCAGTGCCTCGAGCCGTGGTCCGGAGGTGCCCACAGTTACAGGAGGTCGTCCAGGTCGGGATTCAGGCGCTGCAGCACTTCGCTGTGCAGCGTCCCGTTGGTCGCCAGCGCGTTTCCGCCGAAGGGGCCGTCCTCGCCGTCGAGTGAGGAAAAGCGGCCGCCGGCCTCGGTCACGATCGGAACGAGGGCCGCCATGTCATAAAGGTTCAGTTCAGGTTCGCAGGCAATGTCCACGGCACCCTCGGCCACCATGCAGTAGGACCAGAAATCGCCGTAGGCGCGGGTACGCCAAACGGACTCGGTCAGGTCCAGGAACTCCTCGAGGTTGCCCCGGTCCTTCCAGCCGCCGAGGCTGGAGTAGGACATCGAGGCATCGGACAGCCGGGAAACGTTGGAGACGTGCAGGCGGGTGGCCGCAGCCAGGGACCGGCCCATGTAGGCCCCCGTGCCGGTGGCTGCCCACCAGCGCTTGCCCAGCGCAGGTGCACTGACCAGGCCGACCACCGGGACGCCGTCGTCCACCAGTGCAATCAGGGTGGCCCACACGGGGACGCCGCGGATGAAGTTCTTGGTGCCGTCGATCGGATCGATGATCCAGCGCCGCGGGCCCGAGCCGCTGGACCCGAATTCCTCACCCAGTACGGCATCGCGGGGCCGGGCTCGGGAAAGCTGCCCGCGGATGGCGTCTTCGGCGGCCTTGTCGGCGTCGGTTACCGGTGTGAAGTCCGGCTTGGTCTCGATCTTCAAATCCAGGGCCCGGAAGCGCGACATGGTCTGGTCATCCACGGAATCAGCCATCACATGGGCCAAGCGCAGGTCATCGTTGTAGTTCTGAACGAAGGGCATACTCTTCAACTTATCCTTATTCGGCGGGCACAGCCCCGCATTAGGCCCGTTAGCGGGCGGTGTCCTCATGATTCCAAGGTGGATTCTTCGGCGGCGGGAACTCCGCCGTCCGGATGGGGCTATTGCTCGCCGAGCTCCTTCGCGGACGACTTGTTCTCCGTGCGGGTTCCGGTGCCCAGCAGCCGCCGCAGCGACGCGAGCCGCGCGGGGCCCGCCGGCCCGGCATGGCCGCCTTCCACCCACGGGTCCAGACCGCAGCCGACGGCGACGGAATCGTGCCGGCAGCCGCGCTCACAGTCGGCCGTTCCCGGCTCAAGGTCGGGGAAGGCCTGCAGGATCCGGTCCGGGTCCACATGGGCCAGGCCGAAGGAGCGGATGCCCGGGGTGTCGATGATCCAGCTGCCCGCGGGGGAATCGCTCAACCGCAGGGCCAGGGCCGAGGAGGACGTGTGCCTGCCGCGCCCGGTGACGGCGTTGACGCCGCCGGTGGCGCGGGCCGAGCCGGTCAGGGCATTGACCAGGGTGGATTTGCCTACGCCGGAGGGACCCACCAGGACGCTGACGTTGCCCTTCAGCACCTCGTGGAGGGCCTCGACGGCGGTTCCCTGAAGGCGTGCGGAAAGGCCGTCGTCGGAGCGGGCATCGATGCCCGAGGCGTCAGCTGCCGCGGTGCGGCTGATAATGACGTCCATGTCCAGGTGTTCGTAGTTGGCCAGCAGGTCGGCGGGGTCCTTGATGTCCGCCTTGGTGATGCAGAGGACGGGGGAGATCCCGGCGTCGTACGCAGCAACGAGGGCGCGGTCGATGAAGCCGGTGCGGGGTTCGGGGTTGGCGGCGGCCACCACGATCACCAGCTGGTCGGCGTTGGCCACCACCACGCGTTCCACGGGGTCTGTGTCGTCGGCGCTGCGCCGCAGCAGGGTTCGGCGTTCCTCGACCCGGACAAGCCGGGCGAGGGTGTCCGGAGCGCCGCTTACGTCACCGACCAGCGCCACCAGGTCTCCGGCCACTACCGGCGTGCGCCGCAGCTCCCTGGCACGGGCGGCAATGACGGTGCGCTCGTTGGCGGTGTCTTCATCAACCACGGCGGTGTACCGGCCGCGGTCCACGGTGATGATCCGCCCGATGACGGCGTCGTCGTGGGCGGGGCGGTCCTTGGTGCGGGGCCGGGAGCCTTTTTTGTTCGGGCGGACCCGGACATCGGACTCGTCCCAGCCGCTTGTACTGCGTGTCATGCTTCCGCCGATCGGGTCAGCTGCTGCCAGAGTTCGGGGAACTGCGGCAGGGTCTTGGCTGTTGTGGAGATATCGCGTACGACGACGCCGGGCACGGCCAGGCCGATCAGGGCGCCGGCGGTGGCCATCCGGTGGTCCGCGTAGGTTTCCCAGGTGCCTCCGTGCAGTGCCGACGGCCGGATGACCAGGCCGTCTGTTGTTTCTTCCGCATCGCCGCCGAGCCGGTTAATTTCCGTGACGAGTGCGGCCAGCCGGTCCGTCTCGTGGCCGCGGAGGTGGGCTATCCCGGTGAGGCGGGACGGCGTGCTTCCGAGGGCGCAGAGCGCGGCCACCGTGGGGGCCAGCTCGCTGGTGTCGGCCAGGTCGGCGCCGCGGATGCGGCCGGTGCCGGTGACGGTGAGGGTGCCGTCGGCCAGGTCCACGGACGCGCCCAGGGCCGGGAGGATACTCCGCCACTTATCGCCCACCTGCGTGGTTGAGGCGGGCCAGCCGGTCACGCGTACGGTTCCGCCGGCCACCAGCGCCGCGGCGAGGAAGGGCCCGGCATTGGACAGATCCGGTTCAATCACGGTGTCGAAGGCGGCAATGGGGCCGGGGGCCACCCGCCATTCGTGGGGAACGGAATCATCAACGTCCACGCCGACGCCGCGCAGGACGGAGACCGTCATGGCAATGTGGTCCGGGCTGGGCAGCGTGCTGCCGCGGTGGACCAGGTGCAGGCCGTTGTCGAAACGGGGCGCTGCCAGCAGCAGGGCCGAGACGAACTGGGAGGAGGCACCGGCATCTATTTCCAGGCGGCCGCCTGCAATGCGGCCGGAGCCGGTGACGGTGAAGGGCAGGGAACCGGCGCCGCCGTCGTCCACCTGCACCCCGAGCGAGCGCAGGGCGTCGATGATGGCGGACATGGGCCGGGTGCGGGCGTGCGGATCGCCGTCGAACCCGGTGGTTCCGGTGACGAGTCCTGCCAGGGGAGGGACGAAGCGCATGACCGTCCCGGCCAGGCCGCAGTCAATCTGCCGGGTGCCCGGGGCTGCTGCCGGGACCGGATCTATGAGCAGGTCAGGGCCGAAGCTGCCGTCGCCGGGAATTTCGGTAACTGTTGCTCCGAGGGAGCGCAGGGCGGAGACCATAAGCTCCGAGTCCCGCGAATGCAGGGGTGCCCGCAGCCGGGACCTGCCGTCTGCAAGGGCGGCGAGGACCAGATATCGGTTGGTCAGCGATTTCGAACCCGGCACCGCGATTGTTGCGTCCACGGGCGAGGTGACGAAGGGTGCCGGCCAGGTAGCCGGCACCCCGGCATTCGGAGCACTCATTGCTGCTAGGAACCGACGATGTCCGAAGCGGCGTTGGACACTGCCTTGAGCTGCTTGCGCGTGCTCTTCGAAACCGACTTGGAGACGGCGCGGGTCTTGCGGCTGGTGCCCGAGGCAAGGTGCCCGGCGCGCCAGGCAAGGCCCGGACGGCCGTTGGTGTCAACGGCAGCGAGCAGGACGCCGCCGATCAGGGAGAGGTTCTTGAGCAGCTGGTTGCGGCGTTCCTTGCGCGCGGCCGCGGTGGAAGCCTCGGCATTGCGGTATTCCACCACGGAGTTCAGTGCGGCGGTTCCGGCGAGCAGGAGGGACGCCAGGCGGGCGAACTTGCCCGTGCCGAGCATCGAGGCAGCGCCAACCTGCGTGAAGCCGACAACCTTGGCTACGAGTGCCGGATTGGACGTGAATGCTGCGGCGGCAGGAACCGTGCTGCCGATCTTCTTCAGCGTGGGGGCGAGCTGTTCGGCGGTCTGGTCAGCGTTGCGAAGGCGCTCCACGCCTACCGCCACGAAGCCGGTTGCGAGCAAAGGACGGGCGATCAAACGGACTATCGACATAGTGCCTCCTGGGAAATCCCTCAGTTACGCGAAAAAACAACATGTGGTGCTGCTTCCACCTTAGTCTGGCATTCTGCGGCCTGCGGCACACGTTTCGTCCCGCGGCCTCTCGGCTGGCCTTTCCCGCCGCCCGCCGGGGGGGAAGGGGGAGGGGAGTGCGGGAATAGCGGGCCCGGCGTCGTCGTTGGCACCAGTATCAGGATGTGCTTCGTCGACAGTCAGGAGAAAAGCATCGTGCCAGCCGCCACGCTGACCTCAGCGCCGACTGCCCGCGGGCCGAAGCTACACGTGCGGGTTCCCGCCCGCACCGTAGACTGGGAGGTGATGAGAACTGATGCGCCGGAAGGCAGCCCCCACGTGGAAAACTTCGAACTCGACGTTGCCACCGAATCGGATGAGGCACGCAAGCTTCGTTTTGAGCAGGACGCCATGCAGTATGTGGACCAGCTCTATTCAGCCGCCATGCGCATGGCTCGCAATCCCTCGGACGCGGAGGACCTCGTACAGGAGGCCTACACGAAGGCGTTCTCCGCTTTCCACCAGTACCGGCCGGGGACCAACCTCAAGGCCTGGCTGTACCGCATCCTGACCAACACGTACATCAACCTCTATCGGAAGCGGCAGCGGGAACCCCTGCAGGCCAACTCCGACGGCGTGGAGGACTGGCAGCTGGCCCGTGCGGCCGAGCACAGCTCAACCGGACTCCGGTCCGCTGAAGCAGTTGCTTTGGACCACCTGCCGGATTCCGATGTCAAGGATGCCCTGCAGTCCATTCCGGAGGAGTTCCGGCTTGCCGTGTATTTCTCCGATGTGGAGGGCTTCGCGTACAAGGAAATTTCAGAAATCATGAATACGCCGATCGGCACCGTGATGTCCCGGCTGCACCGTGGACGCAAGATGCTCCGCGAGCTCTTGGCGGAGTATGCACACGAGCGCGGTATCAAGGGCAAAGTGCCCGCAGCCGAAGCCGCCGGCGCATCAACCAAGAAACAGGGGAATGAGCTATGAGCGATTGCCAGAGCCTGGGCGATTGCGACGACGCCCGCATCGAACGGCTGTACGAGTACCTGGACGGCGCCCTGTCCCACGAGGACCTGGTGGAAATCAAGGAACACCTCGACGGATGTCCCGAATGCGCCCAGGAACATGACCTTGAGTGCGTCATCCGTTCGGTCGTGAAACGGTCCTGCACTGAGGCAGCTCCCGAGACGCTGAAGGCCAGCATCCTTACCCGCATCAGCCAGATCCAGACGGCGGACCACTAATTCCGCAGGTCACCATCGCAGACACAAAGAACCCCCGGTGCCAATTGGTTCCGGGGGTTCTTTTTGCCTGACCAGAATGGTCACGCGGCTACCTAAGCTCTGCTTAGGCGTTGGGACGCTTACCGTGGTTAGCGCCGCCGCGCTTACGGTCACGACGCTTGCGTGCACGCTTGCTCATAGCTGCCTCCTTTGATTCGTAAAGTTCTGCCCTCCAGTGTCCCACATGCCTCACGCGCACGCCTAACGCGGATCCGGCGGCCTAGACGAATGCCGATTTCCCGGTCACGGCCCGCGCCACGATCAGGGAATTGATCTCGTAGCTGCCCTCGTAGGTGTAGAGGATTTCGGCATCGCCGAAAAGCTTGCCCATCTCATAGTCCGTGCTGATCCCGTTGCCGCCCAGCAGGGACCGCCCCATGGCCACCGATGCCCGGGCCAGCCGGGTAGTGGTTGACTTGGCCATCGCCGCCTGCACCATTTCGAGCTTGCCGTCCTGCTGGATCCGGGCAAGCTGTGCCATCAGTGCGAGCGAGACGGAGGCGTTGCCCAGGATTTCGGCCAGCTGCTGCTGGATCAGCTGGAACCGGGCGAGCTCCTTGCCGAACTGCTTCCGGTTCAAGGCGTAGGAACGTGCGACGTCGAATGCGGCCAGCTGGATGCCGGCGGCCTGCCAGCCCACCCAGGCACGCGAATCGCGCAGCAGCTCATTGGCTTTGGAAAAGTCGGTGGCACCCGGCAGGAGGTTCGCCGCCGGGATGCGGACTTCGTCAAGGACGATGTCCGCGTTCTGCATGATGCGCAGGCCGATTTTGTTTGCGATCTTTGCGGCGGTGTAGCCGGGGCGGTCGGTTTCGACGAGGAAGCACTTTATCTGCTGGTCGGCGACGTCCCTCGCCCAGACCAGGGCGAAGTCGGCGATGGTACCGGCGCCGATCCACCGTTTGGCGCCGTTGATCACCCACTCGTCCCCCTCGAGGCGCGCCGTAGTGGCCAGTCCGCCGGCTATGTCCGAGCCGTGGTCCGGTTCGGTCAGTGCGAAGGCACCGATCTGCGTGAGGGCGGTGAGGCCCGGCAGCCAGCGTGCCTTCTGCTCCTCGGAGCCGAGCTGGTGAACCATGCCGACGATCAGCTCGTTGTGGATCCCCACCAGCGCGGAGAGGGACACATCGGCCCGCGCCACTTCCGCGTACATCAGTCCCTTGAACAGCTTTGAGGTTCCGTCTGTCTGCAGGCCGCCGAGGCCGTACTTGCCCAGCTCCGCGACCAGCTCGAAGGGGAATTCCTCCCTGTTCCAGTAGTCGATCGAAGCAGCCCGGATCCGGGACTGGAGGAAGCTGCGGACCTCCAGGTAACGGGACTGTTCCTCCGGCGAAAGCAGGTCAACGATGTACATCAGGTCAACGTCCGGGAAAGGCGGGACAAACGCGTCGTCCGCAACTGTGCGGTTCTGTCCGGTGGCACGTCTCTGTGGCTGCACGGGCGAGCATCCCTTCGTAGTGACCCGGCATAAAGGAACCGGATCCGCCTAACCCTTGGACGTCCTACTATATTGCAGGGTGACGCAGATCACCATCCCGTCGGAAGCCGGCCAGGGTCCGGAGCCCGGACCACGGCGGCAGGCCGCAAGCCGCCGAAGCCGACTTTCCGACGCTGAAAAGCTAGGCTGGGCCTATGAAATCCAGAACGGGAAACCGGGGGTGCCGTGGCAACGCCGCTGCCGCGTGATCCCATTGCGGATGCCAGGGGAAATTGGGAACGGCACGGTTGGTCCGACGTCGCCGCACCGATGGCTGCCATCACTGCCATCATGCGGACCCAGCAGATCCTGCTGGCCCGGATCGAGGGGGTCCTGAAGCCGTTCGGGCTGACGTTTGCCCGGTACGAACTCCTCGCCCTGCTCAGCTTTGCCCGCAGCGGCGCGCTGCCCATGAACAAGGCCAGCGCGCTTCTCCAGGTGCACCCCACTTCGGTGACGAACGCCGTCGACCGCCTGCAGGACGCGGAACTGGTGATCCGCTCGCCGCATCCCACGGACGGGCGTACCACCTTGATCGAGCTGACTCCGGCGGGCCGGACGCTGGCCAAGCAGGCAACCCTGGCCCTGAACTCGGCGGTGTTCGCACAATCCGGATTCGGAGAGCAGGATGTGGACCAGCTGATCCAGATCCTCGGCAGCTTCCGCAGGAACGCCGGCGACTTCAGCGACTGAACGGCACGGCCGGACGCGCCGCCTCAGCGGTGGGTGAAGTCGGGCTTGCGCTTCTCGACGAAAGCCGCCATCCCTTCCTTCTGGTCCTCGGTGGCAAACAGCGAGTGGAAGACGCGCCGTTCGAAGAGCACTCCCTGGGCGAGCCCTGTCTCGAACGCTGCGTTGACGGCTTCCTTGGCAACCATCGCCACCGGCTTGGATTTGGAGGCAATGACCGCGGCGGCCTCCATCGCTTCCTCGACCACGTCCGCGGCCGGAACCACCCGGGAAACGAGGCCGGCGCGTTCGGCTTCCTCGGCACCCATGAAGCGCCCGGTCAGGATCATGTCCATCGCCTTGGACTTGCCCACGGCGCGGGTGAGCCGCTGGGAGCCGCCCATGCCGGGGAGCACCCCGAGATTGATTTCCGGCTGGCCGAATTTGGCATTGTCACCGGCAATGATGAAATCGCACATCATCGCGAGTTCGCAGCCGCCGCCGAGGGCGAATCCGGACACCGCAGCTATCACCGGGATGCGCAGGCGGGTGAAGTCTTCCCAGCCGCGGAACCAGTCCGCGGCATACATGTCCATGTAGCCCTTGGACTGCATTTCCTTGATATCCGCCCCGGCGGCGAAGGCCTTGCCGGAGCCGGTCACCACGACCGCCCCGATGGCGGGGTCGGCATCCATGGTGGTCACGGCGCCCACGAGTTCGTCCATGGTTGCCTTGTTCAGCGCGTTCAGCGCCTCGGGCCGGTTGAGCGTTACGAGCCCCACCCGCCCGCGCTGCTCTACGAGAATACTGGTGTACTGCTCCGTCATTTCTGGCCCCTCAGCTGCTGTTTCAAATCGTGTTGTTCAGGTCTGTCCGGTGTGCAAAAACCTAGTGCGCGGACTTGTCCCGGATATCGGTGATGATGCCGGAGAAATCCCGGCCCGCGCCGCCTTCCGCAGCAAAGTCATCGTAAATTGCGGAAGCGAGCGGTCCTAACTGCGCGGCGACGCCTGTGCTTTCGAGTGCGTTGAGGGCGAGCTTCAGGTCCTTGGCCATCAGGGCTCCGGCGAAACCCGGCTGGTAGTCGCGGTTGGCGGGGCTGGCGGGCACCGGACCCGGCACGGGACAGTTGGTGGTCAGCGCCCAGCACTGGCCGGAGGCCGCGGAGGCAACGTCGAAGAGGGCCTGGTGCGTCAGGCCCAGCTTTTCGCCCAGCACGAAGGCTTCGCTGACGGCGATCATCGAGATTCCGAGGATCATGTTGTTGCAGATCTTGGCGGCCTGGCCTGCACCGTGATCTCCGCAGTGCACTACGCGCCGGCCCATCACTTCAAGCATCGGGCTGACTGCTTTGAAGTCCTCCGGCAGCGCGCCCACCATAAAGGTCAGAGTGCCTGCCTCGGCGCCCACGACGCCGCCGGAGACCGGCGCGTCTACGGCACGGTGGCCGGCAGCAACCGCGAGTTCTGCAGCTTCCCGGGCTTCCTCCACGTTGATGGTGGAGCAATCCAGGAAAAGGGTGTTGGGCGCGGCAGCGGCGAGCAGGCCAGGCTGGTCTGCGGTGCCCCGATACGCGTCCAGCAGATGTTTGCCGCTGGGCAGCATGGTGAGGACCACGCCGGCGCCGGCCACCGCGGCGGCGGCACTGCCGGCTGTGGCGATGCCGTTTGCCTTCGCCGTTTCGAGGGCGGCGGGCATTACGTCGAAGCCGGTCACGGAGTATCCGGCGTTTACGAGACGAACGGCCATCGGCCCGCCCATGTGGCCCAGCCCGAGGAAGGCGACCGGAGCGGTCTGCTCCGCAGCGCCCAGCGCCGAAGCGAATGGTTCAGACATGGTTGTGCTCCTTGGAAAGTATGAGTTCACGGTTCCCCAGCGGCGCGAAATAGGATTCGACGTCGTCGTCGCTGACCTCTGCCAGCGTGGCGGGCTGCCAGTGCGGGGAATAGTCCTTATCCACCACCTGGGCACGGATGCCCTCCCTGAAATCGGTTCCGGCGAGGAACCGCAGGCCCACCCGGTACTCCTGTTCCAGGGCTTCCTCCAGGCTTAGCCCCTTCACCCGGCGCAGCGATTCCAGCGCCACTTTCACCGCGGTCGGTGACTTGGCTGCCATTGCCTCGGCAGCCTTGGCTGCTTGTGCCTGCCCCTCGAAGGCCTGCAGCCGCCGCAGAATCTCCTCGGCATCGTTCCCCGCGTAACAGGCCTCTATCCATTCCTGCCCTGCGAGTCCGGACGGCGGGGCCTCCTCCGCGAAGCGTGCGACGGCGGAGTCCACGGGTTCGCTTTCAAGCGCCCTGGCCAGGTCCGCCAGCTTCGCCGACGGAACGTAGCGGTCCGCGAACCCCAGGAATACCGCATCGCCGGCGTTCAGATGGGCGCCGGTGAGTGCTGCATGGGTGCCGGCCTCCCCGGGCGCGCGGGAGAGCAGCAGGGTTCCGCCGACGTCGGGCACGAAGCCGATGGTGGTTTCCGGCATGCCCAGCCGGGTGCGCTCGGTGACGATCCGGACTGAGCCGTGGGCGGAGATCCCTACTCCGCCCCCGAGCACCAGTCCGTCCATAAAGGCCACGTAAGGCTTGGAGTAGTTCGAAATGAGCGAGTTGAGCGTGTATTCCTCCGCCCAGAACGCGGCCGTGGCGCTGCCGCCGTCGAGCATGTCGCGGTAGATGGCCACTATGTCGCCGCCCGCGCACAATCCCCGTTCGCCGGCGCCGCGTACCAGCACGGCTGCGACGGCGTCGTCGTGGGCCCAGAGCCGGAGCTGCTCCAGCATGGCCGATGCCATGCCGGCCGTAAGCGCATTGACGGCTCGTGGGCGGTTAAGCGTGATTACGCCCAGCCGGCCGCGGCATTCGAACAGCACCTCGTCCGTGACAGGCGTCCCGGGGCCCATGCCTGCCATCAGCTGCCTTCCGGCATCACGAAGCTGGCACCGGTGCGGATCCCCGACGGCCAGCGCGTGGTGACCGTTTTGGTCTTGGTATAGAAGCGGAAGGCATCCGCGCCGTGCTGGTTGAGGTCGCCGAATCCGGAAGCCTTCCAGCCGCCGAAGGTGTAGTAGGCGATAGGGACCGGGATGGGGACGTTGATGCCCACCATGCCGACCTGGACGCGGCTTGCGAAATCACGGGCGGCGTCACCGTCCCGGGTGAAGATGGCCACTCCGTTGCCAAACTCGTGCTCGCTGCACAGGCGCAGGGCTTCGTCGTAGTCCTCCGCGCGGAGCACGCTGAGCACGGGCCCGAAGATCTCTTCCTTGTAGATCGTCATGTCCTTGGTGACGTTGTCGAAGAGAGTGGGCCCCACCCAGAAGCCGCCCTCGTAGCCCTCTACCGCGAGGCCGCGCCCGTCGGCCAGGAGGGTGGCGCCCTCCTCCACGCCGGCCTGGATGTACCCCTCGATCCGTTCCTTCGCGGAAGCCGCGACCACCGGGCCGAAATCCGAATCAATTGCGAGGCTGTGGCCTACCTTCAGAGCCGCGATCCGTTCCTCAAGCTTCGCGACGAGCGCGTCGCCGGTGTCCTTGCCGACCGGCACGGCCACGGAGATGGCCATGCAGCGTTCACCGGCCGAGCCGAAGCCGGCACCGATCAGGGCATCTGCTGCCATGTCCAAGTCGGCATCCGGCATGATCACCATGTGGTTTTTTGCGCCGCCGAAGCACTGGGCGCGCTTTCCGTGGGCAGCGGCAGTGGCATAGATGTACTGCGCAATCGGGGTGGAGCCGACAAACCCGATGGCCGATACCCGCGGATCCTCCAGCAGTGCATCAACCGCTTCCTTGTCACCGTTGACCACATTGAAGACACCGGCCGGAAGGCCTGCCTCCGTAAAGAGCTCGGCGAGGCGCAGCGGCACGGAAGGGTCCCGCTCGGACGGCTTGAGGATGAAGGAATTGCCTGCAGCCAGTGCCGGACCGGATTTCCACAGCGGAATCATGGCCGGAAAGTTGAACGGCGTGATTCCGGCTACGACGCCGAGCGGCTGGCGCAGCGAGTGGACATCGATGCCGGCCCCCGCGTTGTCCGAGAACTCGCCCTTGAGCAGGTGCGGAGCGCCGGCAGCGAATTCCACCACCTCGATGCCCCGCTGGATGTCGCCCTTCGCGTCGAGGAGGGTCTTGCCGTGTTCCGAGGACAACAGGGTGGCCAGTTCATCCAGGTTCTGGTTCACCAGGTCAACGAACCGAAGCAGTATCCGTCCGCGCCGCTGCGGGTTCATGGCCGCCCATTCCAGCTGGCCCTTCTCCGCGTTGGAAACCACGTTGCGGACTTCCTCGGTGCTGGCCAGGGGCACCCTGGCGGAGATCTTGCCCGTGCAGGGATCGTAGACATCGCTGAAGCGCCCGGAGCCGCCTCCAACATGCTGTCCGTCAACGTAATGCGATAGCTCGCGAACCATCATGGAATGCTCCTTTGCACCGTGGAATTTCGAAGCTGCATCCCGGCCGGGTGTGAGCCGTGACACTATCTTCCCACCCCAACATAGTCGGACATCCAAGTAAATTCCATACTGCCCGTACTGCCGGGGCAACGACGACGGCGGCGCCGTGGGGAAGATGGTCTTCCGCCACTGACGCCGCCGCGGTTTCGTTCTGCTGTGTTTACCTGCTGGGCAACGTGCCCTATTCGGTGTTGCCGGCCGCGAGGAGCGCGTAGCGCTGCTCGCGGCGGTAGGCCTGCTCGGCCGGGTCCGGCACCGGTGCCGCGGCCAGCAGGCGGCGGGTGTAGGGATCCTGCGGGTACTTCAGGACCTGCTCGGTGGAACCCTGCTCCACCATCCTGCCCTTGTTCAGCACGGCGATATGGCTGGCCAGGATCTCGACCACCGCCAGGTCATGGCTGACGAACAGGCAAGCGAAGCCGTACTCCTTCTGCAGGTCCTGCAGCAGCGCCAGCACCCGTGCCTGCACTGATACGTCCAGCGCCGACGTCGGCTCATCCGCCACGAGCAGGGACGGCCGCAGCGAGAGCGCCCGGGCAATGCCCACGCGCTGGCGCTGGCCGCCCGAGAGTTCGTGCGGGTACCGGTTGCGGAAGCTCTTGGGCAGCTGGACGTCATCGAGCAGGTTCTCCACCCGCTTATCCAGCTCGGCCTTGGTCAGCTTCTCGTGCAGGAACAGCGGCTCGCCGATGCTCTCACCGATGGACATCCGCGGATTCAGGGACGCTGCCGGGTCCTGGAAGACGATGGCGAACTTCCGCCGCAGGGGCCGCATTTTTTTCGGTGACAGCCCTGCGATGTCTGTTCCGTTGATCCGGACGCTTCCCTCGGCCACCGGCAGCAGACCGGTCACAGCGCGTCCGATGGTGGACTTTCCCGACCCGGATTCGCCCACGAGGCCCATGACTTCGCCGGGCATGATCGTGAAGGAAACGTCGGAAACGGCGCGGAAGGCCGGGGTGCGGAACCGCCCGGGATACTCGATGGCCACATTCTCGAGCTGCAGGGCGGGCGTCTGCGACGACGTCGGTTCGGCCACTTCCTCGGAGGCCTTCATGACCGACAGGGGCGCGTCGGTGATCTGCAGGGATCCGTCATCCTCCACCTCGACGGCTGCCAGCACACCGCCCACCTTGGAACCGAGGTGCGGCACGGCGTCGAGCAGGGCTTTGGTGTAGTCCTGCTGCGGTGCAGCGAAGAGATCCACCACGGCGGAGGCTTCCACGATCCGCCCGTTTTGCATCACCACCACGTTGTCCGCAAGGTCGGCCACTACGCCCATGTCATGGGTGATGAGCAGGATGGCGCTGTTCAGGCGTTTGTTGAGCTTGCGCAGCAGTTCGAGTACTTCCGCCTGGACCGTTACGTCCAGGGCGGTCGTGGGTTCATCGGCGATCAGCAGGATCGGATCATTGGCAATGGCAATGGCAATCATGGCCCGCTGGCGCTGCCCGCCCGAAAACTGGTGCGGGTAGCTGTCGTAACGGGTTTCCGGATCCGGAATCTCCACCATGCGCAGCAGCTCAATGGCGCGTGCCTTGGCATCGGCGGGGGACGCATCGGTGTGCTGCTCGATGATCTCCTTCACCTGTTCACCCACCGTGAGGACCGGGTTCAGGGCCGTCATGGGTTCCTGGAAAATCATGGCAATGTCATTGCCGCGGATCTTCCGCAGCGCCGACTGCGGGGCGCCGATGAGTTCCTTGCCGTGCAGCTTCGCGCTGCCGGTGGACCGCCCGTTGCCGGGCAGCAGGCCGAGCAGTGCCATGGAGGACATGCTCTTTCCCGAGCCGGATTCGCCGACGATCGCCAGGATCTCCCCGGGATAAACCTTGTAGTTCACGTCTTCGGCGGCCATGACCCACTCGTTGTCAACGTTGAAATCGACGCCGAGTCCGGTGACCTCAAGGATGGGTGAACCGGTTCCCGTTGCCGGGGTGTCGCTGTATACCGGTGTGGAGGTCATTGCTTGTTCCTTGTCTGTCGGGGATCAAACGCATCCCGGAGCCCGTCGCCGATGAAGTTGACGGCGAGGGCAATGGCCACGATAAACACGCCGGGCCAGAGGAAGACCCAGGGGCGCACGGTCATGGCTGACCGGTTTTCATTGATCAGCTTGCCCAGCGAGGTGTCCGGCTCCTGCACGCCCAGGCCCAGGAAGCCGAGCGCGGTTTCCAGCAGGATGGCGCCGGAGATGGCGAGCGTGGCCGAGACGATGATGACGCCCACGGTGTTGGGCAGGATGTGCTTGAAGATGATCCGCGCCGAGCTGGCGCCCACGGACTTCGCCGCCTCCACGAACTCCTTTTCCCGGAGGGAAAGGAACTCGCCGCGGACAATCCGGGCGAGGTTGGTCCAGGTGAGCATGCCCAGGAAGACCGCGAAGACGACGATTCCGAAGTCGGCCACGATGGTGGCCAGCACTGCGGCGACCACCAGGAGCGGGATGGTGATGATGACGTCG
This sequence comes from Arthrobacter sp. zg-Y1110, assembly GCF_025244865.1. Lineage (NCBI taxonomy): Bacteria > Bacillati > Actinomycetota > Actinomycetes > Micrococcales > Micrococcaceae > Arthrobacter > Arthrobacter sp. zg-Y1110. Next base: position 2,468,365 of record NZ_CP104272.1, on the reverse strand, counting down.
GTGAAGCGCATCAGGACGGCTTCGACCCGGCCGCGGTAATAGCCGGCCAGGGCGCCGACGACGGTGCCGATGACGGTGCCGACAATGCCCACGATGAAGGCAATGATCAGGGAGATCTGCGCCCCGCGCATGGTCATCGCGAAGTAGTCCCGGCCCAGGGCGTCCTGGCCGAACGGATGGTCGCCCAGCCCGGTCCAGGACAGGGTTGGCTTCCCGCCGTCGGAGGTTTCCTGCACTTCGTAGAAGGTGTGCTGCCACCAGCCCGGAATATGCAGCGGCCCGACGTTGAAGCCGATTGAGGAGAATGCCAGCAGCACGATAAAGAGCAGGCCGATCATTCCGCCCATGGCGCCCTTATGCCGCAGGAAGCGTTCGCGGACCAGCTTGGACTGGCTTTTGGCCTCGGTGATTCTAGGTTCAGCTACGACGCCCCTGGTTGCGGGGGAGTCCGCCGTGACGGTCCGCTGGCTCTCCAGCGTCATGGCCGTCAGCTCCGGGCTGCTTTCCTTCGGCCCGTCCGCGGGAATCTTGTTATCAGTCATTGCTCTACCAATCAGTTCAGGCTGATGCGCGGATCGAGGAACGCGTACGCGATGTCAGCCAGCATGTTGAAGGTCACCGCGGCCACGCCCGTCACGAGGAAGAACGCCATGATGACATTGGGGTCCACGTTGGAGAGTCCGTCGGTGAACATCTTGCCCATGCCGTTCCAGCCGAACACGGATTCCGTGACCACGGCGCCGCCGAGCACTCCAGCGAAGTCGAAGGCCATCAGGGTGGTGATCGGGATCATCGCGTTGCGGAACGCGTGCTTGACCACGACGGTCCGCTCGCTGAGGCCCTTGGCCCGGGCGGTGCGGATGTAGTCCTGGGTCATGACGTCCAGCTGGCTGGCGCGGGTGTAACGGGTGTACATGGCAAACGAAATCAGCATGATCGCGATGGTCGGCAGAACCAGGTACAGCGCGTAATCGAGATTCACTTCCCAGAAGGTTCCCTCGAGGTTGGGTGTGGAGGAACCGGTAGTGGGAATGGGCCGGCCGCCGGTCTTGCGGGACAGCGTCGGGTAGGCGTGCAGGAGCGAATCCAGGAACACGATGAAACCGATCAGCAGGCCGACGACGGCGGTAATCTGCCGGGTCTGCTTGGCGTACGGTCCGCCCACGAAGTGCCCGATGGCGGCGGAAACGGCAACGGTCACCAGTGCCAGGCCGGCAATGGTCAGCCAGTCGGGGTCTTTCATGATGTTCCTCGTGACCAGATAGCCGACAAAACCGGCTGCGGCCGTAGCAAGGGCTGCGTAGACAATCCGGTGACGCCGGAACCCGGCGAACAATGCCGTGACTCCGAGGGCGATGGCGAAGGCGCTCACCAGGATGCCGACGGGACCGAAGCCGGGGGTCTTGAACCAACCGGACATCAGCAACAGGAGCATGGTCGCCCAAGTTGCCACGGCTGCCACCGCGAATACCTGGATCCGGCGTCGGCGGTCGCCGCCGACGACAACCATCCAGATCACCCCGGCCACCAACCCCAGCAGCACTATGCCCAGATAGGACATGGTTGGATTCTCCAGCCACGTGTTGAGACCGATCGCGAGGTACTGCTTGAGGAGTGTGGAAAGCCAGAAGAGCGGCATGGAGAACAGGAGGAAGGCAACGAACGTGATCGAGTAGTCGAACACGCTGTACTGCCGCAGGGCGGTCACAACACCGATGAGCACACCCAGGATGATCGCGAGCACCGTTGCTACGACCACCAGGCGGAAGGTTGAACCGGCGGCGGATTGCAGCTGCTCGATGACGGGGTTGCCCACGCGGTCCAGGCCCAGCGTGCACTGTGCGCCGCCGGGCATGATGCAGCGGCCGATTTCCTGCAGCCAGAGCAGATAGCGGATGTGGATCGGCTGATCCAGGTGCATGGCTTCCGTACGGGCTGCTATGCGGGATTCCCGGTCGTCGTTGCGCAGTTCGGCGAGGTCATGGAGGGGATCGCCGGAGTTGACGGCCAGGACAAACATCAGTGCCGTGGCGGCCAGGAGGATAAAGAACGAAGTGACCGCTCTTTTAAGAATGAAGTAGAACACCGTGGGGCTCCTTGGGGTGGGGCTAAAGAACGCCGCGGACATAAGCAGGGGGATGGGCAGACTTTGTGTCTGCCCATCCCCGCTTAGGCTGCGGCTAGCGTGGTGCTGCGGCTAGACCTGCTTTGTCCACTTGTAGGCGTTCCAGGTGATGCCGTTCTGGCTCGGGTTCAGTTCCACGTTCTCCAGCTTGGAGGAGTGTGCAACCACACCGGAGTTCGCGTACAGGACCACGTTGTAGACCTCGGCGGCGAGGATTTCCTCTGCCTTGGTCTTCAGTTCCTTGACCTCTTCTTCGTCAGTGGAGGTGGCAATCTGGTCCCAGAGCTTGTCGAGTTCAGCGTTGGCGAACTTGCCGTAGTTCTGCTCGCCGTCGGAGACGTAGATCGACTGTGCGCTGGCGGCCAGGCCGGAACCGGCCCAGGCGAACAGGATGGCGTCCCAGGCTCCGGGCTCAGCGAGCTTGGCGCTCCACTTGGGGTCCGGGGTGGGAACAATGTTGAAGCCGGCCTGGTCGCAGGAGGTCTTGATCAGGGTGACGATGTCAGCGCGCAGCTGGCTCGTGGAGGAGAACATCAGGCGGACCGATACGGGTTCGGTCTTGCCTGCATCGGCAAGCAGCTTCTTGGCGCCGTCGATGTCCACTTCGTCGTACTCGCTGGCGGACGGAGCACCTTCGAGGACTTCCTCGTACTCCTCCTGGCCCGGCTGGTATTCGCGCAGGTTGTCCACCGTGGCGTTTTCATCGATGGGCTTGGCGAACTTCTCGACGATGTCTTCGCGCGGTACGCACTTGGCGAAGGCCTGGCGTACGGCCAGGTCCTTGAAGACGCCGTTCTCGGACTGGTCCAGGTCGATGTGGCTGAAGGTCAGCTCGGGACCGGTGAGCATCTCGACGGTCTCGCCGATGTTCTGGATGGCGGTCTTGGTGTCAACCGTGGGGCCGGACGGCTCGATGATATCGACCTCGCCGTTCTCCAGGGCCTGGACTGCTTCGGTGTCTGCAATGGTCTTGAAGACGATGGTGTCCGTCTTGCCCTTGCGCTCTTCGCCCCAGTAGTTCTCGTTGCGCTTGAGGGTCAGGGTGCCGTCGGTGGCGTTGTCCAGCATGTAAGGGCCGGAGGACGGGATCATTTCGGCTTCCGGAAGCTTGGTGAGATCGGCTTCGTAGTTCCAGCCGGTGTTCCAGAATTCGGCCAGCGGGGTCAGCGCCGCGACGTCCTTGTCCTGGATGGCCTTGATCAGGGCTTCGCCGTCGTTATCGGTGGCGAGGCCGCCCTTCTCCGCTGCGACATGTGCGGGCATGATGGGGCCGATCATCAAAGCTTCCCAGTCCGCGTACGGGGTCTCGAAGACCATGTCGAACTCTTTGTCGCCGGCCTCGCCCTCAATCATCTTGGTCTGGGAGAAACCGTTGGTGGAGGACGGCTGGAAGATGTTTTCGCCTTCGGCGGGACCGACCTGCCCTGAGAAAGCGGCCCAGTTCAGCAGCACGTCATCGAAGTCGATGGGGGTGCCGTCGGACCACTTGGCGTCCTCGTTGATCTTGTAGTGCACCGTCAGCGGATCGTCGCTGGTCTTTTCGAAGGTGCCGAACTCTTCATCGTGGATGACGCCGTTAGGGCTGTACTCGACGAAGTTGCTGTGCACCAGGTTGTCGACGTAGCTGTTGTAAGTGCTGTTGGTGTTGGCGGTGCTCGAGTTGTAGGCATCGGGTGCCTGGCTGATGGCGATATTGATGGTGGAAGCGATGTTCTCGGTTGTTTCCTCCGAGCCGCCTTCACTTTCGGTTCCGCCCCCGGCGGAGCCGCAGGCGCCCAGGAACAGGGCCCCCACGGAGAGTGCGGCAAGAGCTGCCGTGCGCTTAGTACGCATAAGTAGTCCTAACTGGTGATGAGGAGTCAGGAACCACCAATGATGGCCCCCCAAAGCGGACGTGATGACCGCCGCATGTGGAGCAACACTAGCCACATATTGTTTCCACTGTGAGACAAGTTACACGTTGTTAACTGATCGTTATGACGGACACGGCATTTTTTCGACCAGAGACCGCCCCGGCATGCGCAAAAACCCTCCCGGCAATTGCCGGGAGGGTTTTTGGACGTCTGTTTATGACGGAGTTTTCAGTTCATGTCGGGCAGGTCGAGCCACTGGTACCAGCCTCGGTGAAGCACCAGCCACGCCATGAGGCCGTAGCCGGCCTGGCCCGGCGTTCCGCCGTTGGCGGCCAGGTCCGTACGCCACTGCTCATGGTTCAGCAGCGGGTTGAGGGTGTCCACGTACACGTGCTTCCGCCGCGTGGTCACGTCGCCGAACGCTGCGGAGAGATCCGCGAGCTTCCGGTTCCGTTCCGGATCCAGGCCCGGGGGAGGGCCTACCACGAAGACCTTGATGCTCATCTGTGCGGCGCCGTCGAGGATGTTCGCCAGGTTCAGGCGGCTTCGCGCCGTCGTCAGCTGAAGGTCCAGGTCCCGGTCCGACAGCCCGATCACGAGGCGGTTTTCGCACCCGTCCTCGAATCGTCTCCCGGCTTCGGCGAGCCATCTGTTGGCCAGCGCCTCGGTGCCCTCGTTGGGTGCAGCCAGGCTGTATGCCTGGAGGTTGACGTTCTCGGGCGATGTTCGTGCCAGGACACGTCCCAGCCAGCCGAGTGCGCGCGGATCCCCGTGTCCGGCCAGCAGCTCATCACCTACAGCAGCAAGCCGAATTCTGCGTTGTTCCACTAGTCACCTTCTCGAATCAAAAAAACAGGGTGGGACGCCGAAGCGCCCCACCCTAAATCTAGCCTACTGACGTTCGAAGGCCTTTTTCACAAGGATGTCCTGCTCCACTGCGTGGCGCTTGGCAGAGCCCGTAGCGGTGGAGGCCGACGCCGGGCGTGAAACCAGGCGCAGGCGGCTGTCCAGGTGCTGGGGCAGGTTGAGGCCGATGAAGGGCCACGGACCCTGGTTCGCCGGCTCGTCCTGCGCCCAGACGATGTCCGCGTTGGGGTACTTGCCCACAGCGGCCCGGATCTCATCGACGGGGAGCGGGTAGAGCTGCTCCACGCGGACGATCGCCGTCTTGTCGTCGCCGGTCTTCTGGCGGTTTGCCAGCAGATCGTAGTACAGGCGGCCGGACACCAGCAGCACGCGGTCGACGGCGTTGGCATCCAGTTCGGCATGCTCGGCGATGACCGGCTGGAACTCGCCGTGCGTGAACTCCTCCACCGACGTCGCGGCCGCCTTCAGGCGCAGCAGCTGCTTGGGAGTGAAGACCACCAGCGGCTTGCGCGGACGGCTGTACGCCTGGCGGCGCAGCAGGTGGAAGTGCGAGGCGCCCGTGGTCGGGTTGGCAACAATCATGTTGTCCTCGGCACACATCTGCAGGAAACGCTCGATACGTGCGGACGAGTGGTCCGGTCCCTGTCCCTCGTAGCCGTGCGGAAGCATCAGCACCAGCGAGGACCGCTGGCCCCACTTCTGCTCGGCCGACGAGATGAACTCGTCAATGATGGTCTGGGCGCCGTTGACGAAGTCGCCGAACTGGGCTTCCCAGAGCACGAGGGCGTCCGGACGCTCCACCGAGTAGCCGTATTCGAAGCCCATGGCGGCGAATTCGGAAAGCAGGGAGTCGTAGATCCACAGCTTGGCCTGGTTCGGGTCCAGCTCGGCAAGCGGCATCCACTCTGCGCCTGTGGCGCGGTCGTGGAAGACAGCGTGGCGCTGCGTGAAGGTTCCGCGGCGTGAATCCTGACCGGCGAGGCGTACAGGGACGCCTTCCATCAGCAGCGAACCGAAGGCGGCGATTTCGGCAAAGCCCCAGTCGATGTTGCCCTCACGGGACATCTGGTCCCGCTTTTCCAGCAGGGACTTCAGCTTCGGGTGGACCGTAAAGCCCTCGGGGACGGCCACGTGGGCCTTGCCGATGTGCGCCAGGACCTCGGCGGAGACCGCAGTGCTTGCCGGCTTGATGATCGTGGTGCCTTCCTGCTGGGCAGCAGGACGTTCCAGATCGGAAACCGCTTCGGAATCCTTGGTGATCACCGGGATGGGCGAGGTCTGGGCAGCATGCGTTTCCGCGAAGACGCGCTCGAGGCGGCCCTGGTAGTCGCGCAGCGCCTGCTCGGCCTCGTCCTGGCTGATGTCGCCTCGTCCGATCAGGGACTCGGTGTACAGCTTGCGCACGGAACGCTTGGCCTCGATCAGGCTGTACATCATCGGCTGGGTCATCGAAGGGTCATCGCCTTCGTTGTGGCCGCGGCGGCGGTAGCAGACCATGTCGATGACGACGTCCTTGTGGAAGCGCTGACGGTACTCGTAGGCCAGCTGGCCAACCCGTACGACTGCTTCGGGATCATCGCCGTTGACGTGGAAGATCGGTGCCTGGACCATCTTCGCGACGTCGGTGGAGTAGACCGACGAACGCGAGGACGTGGGCGACGTCGTGAAGCCCACCTGGTTGTTGACCACTATGTGGATGGTGCCGCCGGTGCGGTAGCCGCGCAGCTGGGAGAGGTTGAGCGTTTCCGCCACCACGCCCTGGCCCGCGAAGGCTGCATCGCCGTGCACGAGGATCGGCAACACGGGGAACTCGTCGCCCTTGTCCAGCCGGTCCTGCTTGGCGCGGACAATGCCCTCCAGCACGGAATCGCCGGCTTCGAGGTGGGACGGGTTGGCGGCCAGGTAGACCTTGGTCTGCTTCCCGTTGTCCGAAGTGAAGGTTCCCTCGGTGCCGAGGTGATACTTCACGTCGCCCGAACCCTGCACGCTGCGGGGGTCCTGGGTGCCTTCGAATTCGCGGAAGACCTGTGCGTAGGTCTTGCCTGCGATGTTTGTCAGGACGTTGAGGCGGCCGCGGTGGGCCATGCCGATGCCGACTTCCTCGAGGCCGTCGTCGGCGGCACCGGAAATCACGGCGTCCAGCAGCGGAATCAGGGATTCGCCGCCCTCAAGCGAGAAGCGCTTCTGTCCAACGAACTTCGTCTGGAGGAATGTCTCGAAGGCCTCGGCAGCGTTGAGCTTGCTGAGGATGCGCAGCTGCTCTTCGCGGGTCGGCTTCGTGTACTTGGTCTCCAGGCGGTCCTGGAACCAGAGGCGTTCCTCGGGATCCTGGATGTGCATGTATTCGATGCCGGCCGTGCGGCAGTACGCGTCCCGCAGCACTCCGAGGATCTTGCGGAGCTTGAGCATCGGCTTGCCGCCGAAGCCGCCCGTGGGCCACTCCCGGTCCAGGTCCCAGAGCGTCAGGCCGTGGTTCAGGATGTCCAGGTCGGCATGCCGGCGCTGGACGTATTCCAGCGGGTTCGTGTCCGCCATCAGATGGCCGCGGACCCGGTAGGCGTGAATCAGCTGCTGGATGCGTGCAACCTTGTTGATCTGCTCGTCCGGGTTGACCTGGATGTCCGGGCTCCAACGGACCGGCTCGTACGGGATCCGCAGGGACTCGAAGATCTCGTCGTAGAAGTTCTGCTCACCCAGCAGCAACTGGTGGATGATGCGCAGGAACTCGCCGCTGCCGGCACCCTGGATGACGCGGTGGTCATAGGTGGAGGTCAGGGTGATGATCTTGCTGATGGCGTTGCGGGCCAGGATCTTCTCGTTGGCACCCTGGAATTCAGCCGGGTACTCAAGGGCGCCGGCGCCGATGATGGCGGCCTGTCCCTTGGAGAGGCGGGGAACCGAGTGTACGGTGCCGATGCCGCCCGGGTTGGTCAGGGAGATGGTGGTGCCGCGGTAGTCGTCCGCGCCGAGCTTGCCGTTGCGGGCCCGCTTGACCAGCTCTTCATAGGCGTGCCAGAACTCCGAGAAGTTCAGGGTTTCGGCCTTCTTGATGTTCGGCACTACCAGCAGACGGGTTCCGTCCGGCTTGGGCATGTCGATAGCCAGGCCGAAGTTGACGTGTGCGGGCTGGACGGCAACGGGCTTGCCGTCCACTTCGTCGTAGTGCACGTTCATCGACGGGAACTGGGCAGCAGCGCGGATGATGGCGTAGCCCAGCAGGTGGGTGAAGGAGATCTTGCCGCCGCGGGCACGTTCCAGATGGCTGTTGATGACAATGCGGTTGTCAATCAGCAGCTTGGCCGGAATGGCACGCACGGTGGTTGCCGTGGGGACGCTGAGGCTGAGGTCCATGTTCGTGGCGATGGCCTTGGCCGGACCACGCAGCACGGTGACCTTGTCCTCTTCCGCAGCGGCGTCGCTGGGCTGGGTCTTGGGCAGCTGCGCGGGAATCGGCGCGGCCTTGGCCTCGGCCTTCGGCTCGCTCTTCGCAGCGGGCTCGGCCTTCGCCGGTTCCTTGGCTACCGGCGGCTTGCCCGACTGCTGCGTTGCAGCGGGCGATTCGCCTGATGCCTTCGGCGCGTTGGGTGCCGTGCTCTCGGCTTTCACTACCGGAAGTTGGCGGGTGGCGGGCCGGGAACCGTCCGGGGAGCCGGCGCCGTTTCCGTTGGAGCCGTTGCCGGACTGGGAGTCTTCAGCCTTGAAGGATTCGAAGATGCTCCACCACTTTTTGTCAACGGAGTCCTTGTTCGACAGATACTGCTCGTACAGTTCATCGACAAGCCACTCGTTGCCGCCGAATTCCTCCGGCAGGCGGTGGTTGGATTGGTCTGGCACTAGATATACGCCTCTTCCATGAGTTGCCGTTTGCCCTGATGGCACCATGTTCTGACGCTTCCGCCTCAAGTACTGGTGCGGCCCGGTGCGCAGTGACCGAGACTTCATGCCAGTCTAGTGACATAGTCGAACATGTGGCCAATCCCGCACCGCTTGATGAAGGCGGCGGTGGCTGCAGACCGGCGGGAACTGCCCAGGGAAGCCGCTGTGGCGGCCCCGGAGCAAACCTGTAAACTGGGCTTTCTATGGACAGTTTCTCTAGGCGCCGGCCTGCGTCACGGACTGCGGTTGCCGCAGTCGGTGCGCCACGAGCCGGCAACGCCCGCACACCCACGGCCCAGCATTCACCTGCCTCGTCATCGGAGCCTTCCAGTCCGGCCGCAGCCGACCACCCTCCGTCTGAACGTTTCCGTGCAGCGATTCATCCCTCTCTTTTAAGGCCGTCTGCCCCGACGGCAGGGGAGTGCTGACATGGAGTGGCTTTACCTTCTCTTTGGCCTCCTGCTTATTCTCGGCACCGGATTCTTCGTCGCCGTCGAATTTGCCCTCGTGGCGCTGGACCAGCCTGCCGTCCGCCGGGCAGTGGACGAGGGCGACAAAGCAGCTGAACCACTGCTGCGCTGCCTGACCACCCTCTCCACCCAGCTCTCCAGCTGCCAGCTGGGCATCACCATGACCACCCTGCTGACCGGGTTCGTTATGGAACCCTCCGTTGGGCGCCTGCTGGAGGGGCCCTTGGCCTCCCTTGGCCTGCCGCCCGTGGCCGTGGACTCGGTGTCCGTGACCGTTGCGATGATCCTGGCGACCTTCCTTTCGATGCTGCTGGGCGAACTGATCCCCAAGAACATGTCCATCGCCATGCCGTTCCGTGTCGGTAAGGCACTGGCACGGCCGCAGCTGGCTTTCACCGTGGTCTTCAAGCCCGCGGTGCTCCTGCTGAACGGTTTCGCGAACAAGATCCTCCACCTCTTCGGCCTTGAGGCCAAGGAAGAGGTCAGCGGAGCGCGCACGCCGGCCGAGCTGTCCTCCATGGCGCGGCGCTCCGCGGAGATGGGCACCCTGGACAAGGGCACTGCCGACTTCCTCTCCCGGACCTTCTCCTTCGCCGGACGAACCGCTGCCGATGTCATGACTCCGCGCATCCGGCTCGAAACGATCGACGCCGAGCAGCCCGTGGCTGATGTCATCGAGGCGGCGCGGCGCACCGGGTACTCCCGCTTCCCGGTCCTCGGGGATTCACCGGACGATATCCGCGGCGTTGTCCACGTCAAGAAGGCCGTGGCCGTGCCGCGCAGCCGGCGGGCCACCCTGCCTGCGGCCGCGATCATGAGCGAGATCCTCCGGGTGCCGGAAACGGTCCACCTGGACTCACTGCTTTCCGAACTCCGCAACGCCAACCTGCAGCTCGCCGTCGTCCTGGACGAATACGGCGGAACCGCCGGCGTCGCCACCCTGGAGGACCTGGTGGAAGAGATCGTCGGCGAAGTTTCCGACGAGCACGACAAAGCCAAGCCCGGCGTGCTGCAAAGCGCATCCGGCGCCTGGTACTTCCCGGGCATCATGCGTCCCGACGAAGTCACCGCCCTGGTTCCGCTGCTGCGGATGCCGGACGAAGCCGGATACGAAACCGTGGGCGGCTACATCATGGCCGAGCTCGGCCGCATCGCCGAGGCAGGGGACCGCGTAGAGGTGCCCGGCGGCGTGCTCGAGGTGGAACGGATGGACGGTCGGCGCATTGACCGCGTCAGCTTCATCCCCGCCGACGAGGGGGCCGGTTCCGGCCAGCCCAAACACATTGAAGACGAAGACGAAGACAAAGCCGGCCGAAGCACGGAGCGCCCGGCACGCAGGGAAGGCATCCGATGAGCGGCGACCTGGCGGGAATCTTCTGGCTGGTTGTCCTGCTCCTGGGCAACGCGTTCTTCGTCGGCAGCGAATTCGCGGTGATGTCCGCGCGGCGCAGCCAGATCGAGCCGCATGCCGAAGCCGGATCGAAGCGGGCCAAGACCACCCTGTGGGCCATGGAGCACGTGTCCCTGATGCTCGCGTGTGCGCAGCTGGGTATTACCGTCTGCTCCCTGCTTATCCTCTCGGTGGCCGAACCCGCTATCCACCACCTGCTTTCGGTGCCGCTGAAGGCCGTGGGCCTGCCGATCGAAATAGCCGACGGAGCCGGTTTCCTGGTGGCGCTGCTGCTCGTGACCTTCCTGCACGTCACCATCGGCGAGATGGTTCCGAAGAACATCTCGGTGTCCGTTGCGGACCGCGCAGTGCTGCTGCTCGCCCCGCCGCTGGTCTTCATTTCCCGCCTGGTACGCCCGATCATCGGCACGCTCAACTGGATGGCCAACCACGCGCTGCGCCTCATGGGGATCACCCCGAAGGACGAAGTCGCCTCGGCCTTCACGCTGGAGGAGATGCAGTCCATCGTGGAGGAATCCACGAAGCACGGGACCGTCGCCGACAATTCCGGCCTGATCTCGGGAGCACTTGAGTTCTCCGGACAGACCGCGGGGACGGTGATGGTGCCGTTGGATGAACTCGTGAGCCTGGGCACGGACTCCACTCCGGCGGAATTCGAGCGCGCGGTGGGCCGGACCGGCTTCTCCCGCTTCGTCCTCGTGGACGACGCCGGGAACCTCACCGGGTACATGCACCTGAAGGACGTTATGTCCATCCCGCTGGAGGCCTATGAACGGCCGATCACGGAGAACAAGGTCCGTACCCTTGCCAACCTCCGCCTGGACGACGAAATCGAGGACGCCCTGGCCGTGATGCAGCGGACCGGCTCCCATCTGGCCCGCGTGCTGGGCCCGGACGGAACCACCCGCGGCGTCCTGTTCCTGGAAGACATCATTGAACAGCTGGTCGGCGAGATCAGGGATGCCACCCAGGCACAGGGCATCCGCAGGACCGGCGAAAGCCTCTAACGCCTAGATGCGAATGATTCGCGTTTAGGTTATGCTGAAAAAGCTTCGGCGGTGCCGGGGCCCGTTTTCGCCGCCATGAACCGCCTACCCAGGGATACCAAACCTTATGCGCCGCTTTCCCGTCCGCCTGGCCGGAACCTTCCTTGCAGCAACCGCACTCGCCCTGACCGGCTGCAGCGGCGGCAATGGGGGCGACGGCGGTGAAGCCGAGGGCAGTGACGGAGTCATCAACGTGGTGGCGTCCACCGACGTCTACGGCAGCATCCTCACCGGGATCGGCGGGGACAACGTCGAAGTGACCGCCCTGATTGACCGGCCCAGCCAGGATCCGCACTCCTACGAGGCCTCGGCGCGGGACCGGCTCGCGGTATCCAAGGCGGACCTGGTGGTGCTCAACGGCGGCGGTTACGACACCTTCCTGGAGAAGCTCGCGGCGGACGAAGGCATCCCCGCCGAGAACATCCTCAATGCCGTGGAGATCTCCGGCCTCGAGGACTCCGACTCCGATTCAGCAGAAGAGGAAGAGAGCCACGACGAGGGCGAAGACCACCACGGCCATCACCACGGCTCCTTCAACGAACACGTCTGGTACAGCCCCGAGGCCATGGGGCGGCTTGCCGACGCCGCCGCCGAACGCCTCGGCGAACTGGACGCCGATGCCGCCGGCACGTTCCGCAGCAACGCCGCGGACTTCAATGCGGGCATTGCGGACATCGACGCTTCCCTTGCCGCGGTTCGGGAAACCGCCGGCGGACGCGACGTCGCCCTGACCGAACCGGTGCCGGACTACCTCGTGGAAGCGGCGGGGCTGCACAACGCCACCCCGGCGGACTTCACGGAGGCCGTCGAGGAAGGCTCGGATGTTCCGCCGCACGTACTGAAGGAAATGCAGGACCTGGTGACGGGCGGCTCCATTGCCTTCCTTGGCTACAACCAACAGACCTCTACCTCGCAGACGGAGGCGGTACGCCAGGCCGCGCTGGACGCTGGCGTTCCCGTGGTGGACTTCTCCGAAACCCTTCCCGAGGGCCAGGACTACCTGCAGTGGATGGCCGATAACACAGCCAACATGGAAAGCGTGCTGCAGTGAATGCTTCCGGGCAGCCCGCCCCGGTGGTGCGCCTGCGGGACGCAGGCCTGTCCTACGGGGACCGTACCCTGTGGAAGAACCTTGACCTGGACATCAATGCCGGTGAATTCCTCGCCGTCCTCGGCCCCAACGGATCAGGCAAAACGAGTTTCCTGAAGGTCCTGCTGGGCCTGCAGCCGCTCACCGGCGGCACCGTCACCGTCAACGGCCGCAACGTGCAGCGGGGCAGCAAGGACATCGGCTACATCCCGCAGCAGAAGTCCTTCAGTCCCGGCACCCCGCTGCGTGGACGGGACCTGGTGGGACTCGGCGTTGACGGCGACCGATGGGGCCTGCGGCTGCGCGGAAAGCCGGTGCGCCGCCGCGTGGACCGGCTGCTCGAGCAGGTGGGGGCCACGTCCTACGCGGATGAACCCGTGGGACGGCTCTCCGGCGGCGAGCTGCAGCGCCTGCGCGCGGCACAGGCACTGGCCACCAACCCGGATCTGCTGCTCTGCGACGAGCCGCTGCTCTCCCTGGACCTGCACCACCAGCAGGCCATCAGCTCCCTGATCGAACGGCGCTGCCATGACGACGGCGCCGCCGTCGTTTTCGTGACCCACGAAATCAATCCCGTCATCGAGTACGTGGACCGCGTGCTGTACCTGGCCGGCGGACAGTTCCGCACCGGCACTCCCGCCGAAGTCCTGCGCAGCGACGTGCTTTCGGAAATGTACGGCAGCCGCGTCGAAGTCCTGCGCAGCCACGGCAGGATTGTGGTCCTGGGCATCCCGGACGCCACCACCCACCACCACGGAGAAAGCGAGGGCGACCTTGGACCTGCGTAGTTTCTTCGATGCGGTTTTTGATTTCAGCGATTACGGCGAGCTGCTTCCGCTGGTGAGCAATTCCATCTGGGCCGCGGCGATCCTCGGCCTGGTCGGCGGGCTGATCGGCACCTTCGTCCTGATGCGTGACCTGGCCTTCGCCGTGCACGGCATTGCCGAGCTCTCTTTCGCCGGGGCGTCCTTTGCCCTGCTGATCGGAGTGAACGTGGTGGTCGGTTCGCTGGTCGGATCGGTGGCGGCAGCCGTCCTGCTGGCGGTCATGGGCCTGCGGGCCCGGGACCGGAACTCGATCATCGGCGTCATCATGCCCTTCGGGCTGGGCCTGGGCATCCTGTTCCTTGGCCTCTACGAGGGCCGCTCCGCCAACAAGTTCGGGCTGCTGACGGGCCAGATAGTCGCGGTGGATACCGTGCAGCTGAACCTGCTGGCAGGGGTTGCCGCCGTCGTGGTGGCTGCCCTGCTCTTCATCTGGCGCCCCCTGACCTTCGCCAGCGCGGACCCGGACCTCGCAGAGGCCCGCGGCGTGCCCGTGCGGATGCTGTCGATTGTCTTTATGTTCCTGTTAGGCCTGGCCGTGGCACTGTCCATCCAGGTGGTGGGGGCCCTGCTGGTGCTCTCCCTGCTGATTACTCCCGCGGCGGCAGCCCTGCTCGTGACGTCCTCGCCGCGCCTGGTGGTGTTCCTGAGCGTGCTCTTCGCGCTGGCCTCCTCGGTCGGCGGCATCCTGCTGGCGCTGGGCGGCCGGATTCCAATCAGCCCGTACGTCACCACGGTGTCCTTCGCGATCTACCTGGTCTGCCGGATCATCCGGCGCACGCGCGGCGGGCACCGGCGCCGGGAGCTCAGCGCAAACACGGCTACGGCCGCAGCCTAGCCCTTACGGGCGCTGCACTCCGGGCACAGGCCGAAGACCTCAACGGTGTGCGCCACTTCGGTGAAGCCGTACTTGGCGCCCAGGCCCGCGGCCCAGCTCTCCACCTCAGGTGCTTCCACCTCCACGGCCTTGCCGCAGTTCCGGCAGACCAGATGATGGTGGTGGTGCTCGACGGCGCACCGGCGGTACAGCGCCTCGCCGTCGCCGCCCCGCAGCACGTCCACGAGGTTTTCGTCCGCCATGGACTGCAGGACCCGGTAGGTAGTAGCCAGGGAAACCCGTTCGCCGCGCTCCTGCAACAGCCGGAAGAGTTCCTGGGTGCTGACAAAGTCGTCGAGTTCATCCAGGGTGCGGCCCACTGCCAGGCGCTGGCGGGTTACACGCTGCTCCGGTGCGCGCTTGGATGTCCGGGATGTCTCGGGTGACACGGAGGTTCCTCCAGCGGGTGGGACGGCAGGCGGGCGGCACCGTGGCCGCAGGGATGGATAGACCCCAAGATTATCAGCAGTACCGCAACGCCCGTCCTGCACGGCCGAACGCCTCCGGAGTAGGGTGGCGCTATGAAAATGACGAAGTTCACGCACTCCTGTGTCCGGTTCGAGCAGGGCGGGCACGTCCTGGTGCTGGATCCCGGCACTTTTTCCGAAGTTGAAACAGCGCTGCAGGATGCCGATGCCATCCTGGTGACCCACGAGCATGCGGACCATCTGGACCGCCCGCGGGTGCTTGCCGAGATGCAGGAACAGCCGTCGCTGGAGCTCCATGCCCCGGCGGGTCTCGCTGCACTCCTTCGCAGTGAAGCCCCGCAGGAGGTGGGCGGCCGCATCCACGATGTTGAACCCAACACCAGCTTCACCGTTGCCGGCTTCGGCATCCAGTCCTTCGGCGGCCAGCACGCCCTGATCCATCCGTTGATTCCCGTTGTGGCCAACATCGGCTACCTCGTGGAAGGCCGGGTCTACCACCCGGGGGATTCGTTCGTAGTCCCCAACGGGCTGCGGCCGCGGACCGTGCTGGTGCCGATGCACGCACCCTGGTCCAAGGCGGGGGAGGTCATCGACTTCGTCATCGCCACCGGTGCGGAGCGGGCCTATCCCATCCACGACGCGCTTTTGAATGAGCGGGGGCTGGGGATGGTCGAGGGCCATGTCACCCGGTTCGGCAAGGTTTACGGCACCGAGTTCCGGCATCTGGACGCCGGGGAAACCGTGGACCTGTAATGGATGTCCTGATCTCCCCGCAGCAGCTGCACGAACGCCTCGGCACGGCGCGTCCGCCCGTGCTGCTGGATGTGCGCTGGGTCCTGGGCGCTGCCGACGGCGAGGAAAAGTACCTGCACGAACATCTGCCCGGTGCGGTGTACGTGGATATGGACACCGAACTTTCGGCCCCCGCCGTTCCCGAGGAAGGGCGGCATCCCCTGCCGGATCCCGCTGCCTTCGCCGAGGCCGCCCGCAGCTGGGGCCTGAATGACGGGGACACAGTGGTGGTGTACGACGACGCCGGGGGCACGGCCGCCGCACGCGCCTGGTGGCTGCTGCGGCACGCCGGCTGTAAGGACGTGTTCCTGCTCGACGGCGGCCTCGCGGCCTGGCGCAGGTCAGGACTGCCGCTGGACAGCGGTCCGGTGCAGCCGAAGCCCGGGACGGCGCACCTGTCCTGGGGGCACATGCCGGTGGCTTCCCGCCGGGACGTCAGCCGGGTGGCCGCCGAGGGAGTACTCATCGACGCCCGGGCACCGGAACGTTACCGCGGAGAAACCGAACCGGTGGATCCCCGGGCCGGACATATTCCGGGAGCGGTCAACCGGCCCTCCACCGACAACCTCACTCCGGACGGCAGCTTCCGTGCACCTGGGGAACTGTCCCGCGCCTTCGAAGACCTCGGCGTGCGGCCGGACCGGCCCGTTGCGGCGTACTGCGGTTCGGGGATCTTCGCCTCCCACGAGGTTGCCGCACTGGCGCAGGCCGGCATCACGGCGGCGCTCTACCCGGGCTCCTGGTCACAGTGGTCCAACACCCCCGGCACCCCTGCGGCCGTCGGCGCGGATCCGGGCCGGCCCGAAAACCCGCCGGAAAAGGGGTAGCGTCGAATCATGTTTACCGGCCGACCCGTTCCTCCGCCGCTGCGGGCACCCCTGCCCGCTGCCGCCGCAAAGGGACAACCTGAAGGAGCACCCATGCCTACACTCTTTACCCGGATCATCAACGGCGAGATTCCCGGACATTTCGTCTGGAAGGACGACGACGTCGTCGCGTTCCTCAGCATCGGTCCGCTCAGCGACGGACACACCCTGGTAGTGCCGCGCGCGGAGATCAACAAGTGGACGGACGCACCGGCGGAGCTGATGCGCAAGCTCACCACGGTGGCGCAGGCCATCGGCCAGTCGCAGGTGGCCGTCTTCGGCTCGGAGCGGGCCGGGCTCAGCATTGCCGGCTTCGAGGTGGACCACCTGCACCTGCACGTCTGGCCGGCCAACTCGCTGCAGGACTTCGACTTCAGCCGGGCGGAATCCAACCCGGATCCCGAGCGGATGGCGGCCAACGCGGAAAAGCTGCGCCGGGGCCTGCGCGACGCCGGGCACGGGGAATTCGTTCCCGCAGCCTAGGCACCCGGGAAGGCCCCGGCCTAGGCCGGAGCCAGCGCTGAGTTCAGTGCGGTCCGGATCCGTTTCTCCGAAACGGTCCGGGCCGTTCCCAGTTCCTGTGCAAAGAAGCTGATCCGCAGCTCCTCGATCAACCAGCGGACCTCCGCGAGTTCCGGGGGAGTGCCGCGGCCGGGCGCAAGCGCCGCCACGGCGTCGTCGTACTCGTCCTCGAGGCGGTGGATCACGGCCATGGACAGGCCGTCCCGCTGTACGTTGCCCGGAAGCTTCTCCAGCCGCCGTTCAATACCGGCCAGGTACCGGGGCAGGTGCATCAGCTGCGCATAGCCGGTGCGGGCCACGAAACCGGGGTACACCAGGGCATCCACCTGCGCCCTGATGTCATTCAGGGCACTGATCAGCGCCAGCGAGGTGGTGCCCTTGAGCGCCTTGGTGATCCGCCGGGTGCTGGCCAGGATCTTCTCCACGATCGCCGTGACGGTGAAGACGGTGTCGATCAGTTCGGCCCGCACTGTTTCGTACAGGGCGTCGAACTCGGCCCGCGTCCACGGGAGTTTCTCCGGCGTGAGCTTGTCCACCGCGGCCAGCGTGCAGTCCTCGATGAGCGCAGCCACACTGCCGTGCGGGTTCTGGCTGAAGGTCAGCTTTTCGGTGTTGCTCAGGTGCTCCAGCACATACTTGGCCGGGCTGGGAACGCGCAGCACCAGCAGCCGGATGACGCCGGCACGCATAGCGGCCTGCTGCTCGCCGGCACTCTGGAAGATCCGCACCCCGGCGGTGCTGCCCTCGTCCACCAGCGCAGGGTAGCCGGTCACGGTGTGGCCGGCCACGAGCCGCTGGACCTGCTTCTCCAAGGTGCCGATGTTCCACTCGGTGAGGCCGGTCTGCTCCGCTACGGAGGAACCGGAACCAGCGCCGCCGGCGCCGATGGAACCGTTGCCGGTTGCGGCAGCTGAGGCCTTGCCCTTGGGCCCGCGCGGCTGCACGGTGGACGGGGTGGCGCCGAGGGATTCGGCAATGGCGCGGCGCGTGGCCGGGGCCAGGGACTCCTGCAGCGCCGCCAGGTCCTTGCCTTCGTCCAGCACCCGTCCGGCGGAATCCACCACGGTGAACGTCATCCGCAGGTGGTCCGGCACGGCATCCCAGTTCCAGGACCCCGGGGGAATGATGGAACCCTTCAACCGGCGCAGCACCAGCTCCAGGGACGGTTCCAGCTCGTCCGATGCCGGGTCGAAATCCGCAGCCAGCGCAGCAGCAGCCGAGCGGGCGACGTCGGGCGCCGGAACGAAGTTCTTCCGCACCGCCTTGGGCAGGGACTTGATCAGGGCCGTAATCAGCTCCGCGCGGAGGCCCGGGATCTGCCAGGCAAACGGCCCCGGGGTGAGCTGGTTCAGGAACAATACGGGCACCTCGACGGTCACGCCGTCGTTGGCCGAGGGGACGCCGGGGGTGAATTCGTAGGAGAGCGGGAGTTCGAAGGACCCGTAGAAGAAGGACTTCGGGAAGTCGTTCTCGTCGAGGCCCTCGGCATCGTCGGTCCGCAGCGCGTCCGGGTCGAAGTCCAGCAGGGACGGGTTTTCGTGCCGCGCGTGCTTCCACCACTTGTCGAAGTGCCGCTCGGAGACGACGTCGGCGCCCACCCGCTCGTCGTAGAACTCGAAGAGGGTTTCATCGTCCACGCGCAGCCCGCGGCGCCTGACCCGGTTCTCCAGCTCCTCCACCTCGGCCAGCAGCGCCTGGTTGCGGTGGAAGAACTTGTGGTGCGTGCGCCAGTCGCCCTCGACCAGGGCATGGCGGATGAACATTTCGCGGGAGAGCACCGGGTCGATGCGGCCGTAGTTGATGCTCCGCTGCGGAACCACCGGTACGCCGTAGAGGGTGACCTTCTCATAGGCCATCACGGCTCCGCGGCTCTTGGACCAGTGCGGTTCGCTGTAGCTGCGCTTGACCAGGTGCGGGGCCACTTCCTCGGCCCACAGCGGATCGAACTTCGCCGCCACCCGTGCCCACAGGCGCGAGGTTTCCACGAGTTCGGCGGCCATCACCCAGTCCGGGGACTTCTTGAACAACGCAGAGCCCGGGAAGACCGCGAACCGGGTACCGCGTGCACCGGCGTATTCGCGCTTGCGCTGGTCGTAGAGGCCGATGTGGCTGAGCAGGCCGGCCAGCAGGGACATGTGGATCTCCCGGTACTTGCCGACCGGGTCCACCGGCTCCGGGGTGAGCGTGATTCCCAGCGGCTTGGCCAGCTGCCGCAGCTGGGCAAAGAGGTCCTGCCATTCACGGATGCGCAGGAAGTTCAGGAACTCGTTTTTGCACAGGCGGCGGAAGGCCGAGGAGGAGAGCTCCTTCTGCTTTTCCTCCACATAGCGCCACAGGTTCAGGAAGCCGGTGAAGTCGGAGTTCTCGTCCACGAACCGCTTGTGCATTTCGGCGGCCTTCTGGGCCCGGGCGGGATCATCCTTGGAGGGGCGCTCGCGGGGATCCTGGATGGTCAGGGCGGCAGTGAGCACCATGACTTCCTTGGTGCAGCCGCGGTTGCCCGCTTCGACAATCATCCGGCCCAGGCGGGGGTCCACCGGAAGCTGGGAGAGCTTGCGGCCCACCTCGGTGATGCCGCCCTGGGGGTGCAGCGCCCCGAGTTCGCGCAGCAGCACGGCGCCGTCGTTGATTGCCTTGGAGTCCGGAGGCTGGACGAACGGGAAGTCGGCAACGTCCTTGGGTCCCTTGGCCACGCCCATGGCGGCCATCTGCAGGATCACGGCGGCGAGGTTGGTGCGCAGGATTTCGGGATCGGTGAATTCGGGCCGGGCCTCGAAGTCCTCCTGCGAATACAGCCGGATGGCGATGCCGTCGGAAACGCGGCCGCAGCGGCCTGACCGCTGGTTGGCGGAGGCCTGGGAAATCCGCTCGATCGGAAGCCGCTGGACCTTGGTGCGGTGGGAATAGCGCGAGATGCGCGCCGTGCCGGTGTCGATCACGTATTTGATGCCCGGGACCGTCAGGGAGGTCTCGGCAACGTTGGTGGCCAGGACAATCCGGCGGTTCCGGCCCGGGGAAAAGACCTTGTGCTGCTCGGCAAGGGAAAGCCGGGCGAAGAGCGGCAGGATTTCGGTGTTGGCCAGCCGGGGATTGCGGGAAACGGAGGAACGCAGGGCTTCTGCGGCATCACGGATTTCCCGCTCGCCCGAGAAGAACACCAGGACGTCGCCGGGTGCCTCGCGGGAAAGCTCGTCGACGGCGTCGCAGACGGCGTCCACCGGGTCCCGGTCCTCTTCCAGCTCGTCTTCGATGCCGTCTTCGTCGCTGCCCCCGTCCGCCGGCTGGTTCAGCGGGCGGTAGCGGATCTCCACGGGGAAGGTACGGCCGGACACCTCGATGATGGGTGCCGGGGTGCCGTTGAGGGCGAAGTGTTCGGCGAACCGCTGCGGATCGATGGTGGCCGAGGTGATGATGACCTTCAGGTCAGGGCGTGCCGGCAGCAGCCGGCGCAGGTACCCGAGAATGAAGTCGATGTTCAGGCTGCGCTCGTGGGCCTCATCGATGATGATGGTGCTGTACTTCTTCAGCTTCGGATCATGGCGGATCTCGGCCAGCAGGATGCCGTCGGTCATCAGCTTGACCTTGGTTTTCCGGCCGGTCTCACCGGTGAAGCGGACCTGGAAGCCCACTTCCTCGCCGAGCTCGACGTCGAGCTCGGAAGCGATCCGCTCCGCGACGGTGCGCGCGGCAAGGCGCCGGGGCTGGGTGTGCCCGATCAGGCCGTTCTCGGCCAGGCCCAGTTCCAGGCACATCTTCGGAATCTGCGTGGTTTTTCCGGACCCGGTTTCGCCCGCGATGACGGTGACCTGGTTGGCGGCAATCGCTGCCATGATGTCTTCGCGGCGCTCGGAAACGGGCAGCTGTTCGGGATAGGAAATTGTCAGTGCCATGATTGCCACCAGTCTAGTGGCTTGGCCGGACGGTCTTTCCGGATTCCGCCGTGGGCGGGATTTCGATGGCGCGCTGCAGCAGGGCGACTGCGCGGCGGGCCCGCTCGCGCATCTCCGGCGGGTCGAGGATTTCGAAGGGCACACCCCAGGCGGTCAGGTTGATCAGGGGCAGGTCCAGGGAATCCCAGCCGCCGCGCACGATGGTGTGCCCGGGGCCGTCCGCTTCGATGCTGGCCACATCCGGAGGCACCCGCTCGGCAACCGCCGCCAATGGTGCTGCCAGCCGCACTACCACGGTGTAGCGGTAGGGGTTGCGGGTAATCGATTCCTGGACGTACGCGGCGAGGTCCCGGGCCGGGAGGGGCCGGGGCGCGAACCGCTCGCGCGGGGCGGGCGTGCTGGTGCAGCGGTCCACCCGGAAGGTCCGCCAGTCGGAGCGGTCCAGGTCCCACGCGACGGCGTACCAGCGCCGGCCTGTGCCGACCAGCCGGTAGGGTTCCACGATCCGGCGTCCGGAGCCGCCGTCGGCCGCGGTGTAACGGAAGCTCAGGACCCGGTGCTCGGTGATGCCGGCGGAAAAGGCGGTGAGAATCACCGGGTCGACGCCGCCCGGCGGCCCGGCCAACGTGGAAACGGATTCGCGCAGGGCGGAGAACTTGGGACGGAGCCGCCCGGGCAGGACCTGTTCCAGCTTTGCCAGTGCCCGGACCGAGGCTTCCCCGATCCCGGTCACCGGCCCGGTTGCCACGGCGGCAAGCCCGAGTGCGACGGCGAGGGCCTCGTCGTCGTCGAGCAGCAGCGGCGGCAGCTGCGCGCCGGCCCCGAGCTGGTAACCGCCGGCAATGCCCGGGGATGCTGAGATGGGATACCCGAGGGTGCGCAGCTTGCCGATGTCCCGGCGTACCGTGCGTTCGGTAATGGACAACCGTTCCGCGAGCGCTGCCCCGGTCCACTCGCGCCGCAGCTGCAGCAGCGAAAGCAGCTGCAGGAGCCGAGCGGAAGTCTCCAACATGGAATCAAAACTACGCGCCAATGCGGTCGAAAGCTGACCTGTTCCGGAACTAATCCGGCCGGGTGGCTGCCTTTGTCGGCGGGGAGTCGGCGGGTCAGTAGGCGGGTCAGTAGACGGTCCCGTCCCACGAACGGTGGGACGGGACGTTGGGGAGCCGGCCGTGACCGTCACTGGACAACGCACGGACGGTCGCGCGGAGAACAAGTGCGAACGCAACAGCTGCGGCGAGGATCAAGAGCACGATAACCATGCCTCCATGCTGGCGCCGGATCCGCAGGAGAATAAGTGGCTGAAATGCCCATTACCGTAGAAATCCTGCCATCGGAGGAGCACACTGGCGGCATGCTCCAATCCGTAGCGGTCATAGTCCTGGACGGCGTGGCACCGTTCGAGTTCAGCGTGATGGCAGAGGTGTTCGGCATCGACCGATCCCGCCGCGGCGGGGGAGTGCCCGCCTTTGATTTCCGGCTCTGCACTCCGGACCCCGGCCTGGTGTCCACCAAGACCGGCTTCAGCATCACCGTAGACGCCGGGCTGGAGGCAGCGGCGGAGGCAGACCTCGTAGTGATGGCCCCCGGCGGGGACTACGACGCGATGGGAACGGATACACGGGTCCTGGATGTACTGCGCGACGCCCATCAGCGCGGTGCCTGGGTAATGAGTATCTGTACGGGCGCCTTCCGCCTCGCCGAGGCCGGGCTGCTGGACGGCCGGCGGGCCACCACGCACTGGATGTACTCGGCGGATCTGGCCGCCCGCTATCCGGCCGTCCACGTGGACGAGGATGTGCTGTACGTCCAGGACGGCACCGTCATCACCAGCGCCGGCACCGCGGCCGGGATTGACGCGGCGCTGCATCTGGTCCGCGTTGAATGCGGGGCAAAGACCGCTGCCGCCATTGCCCGCGACATGGTGGTGCCGCCCCATCGGGACGGGGGACAGGCACAGTACATTGACCGCGCCGTGCCGGGCGGTGTCGGCGACACCCTTGAGCCGGTACTGGAATGGATCGGTGAACATCTGGCGCAGGAACATTCCGTCAAGGCGCTGGCAGCACGGGCCGCCATGTCGCCGCGGACCTTCGCCCGCCGCTTCCGGGCCGAAACCGGGGCAACTCCGGCTGCCTGGATCAACGCGCAGCGGGTGCTTTACGCGCAGGAACTGCTGGAAGACACGGACCTCGGCATCGAGGAGGTGGCGCGGGCTGCAGGATTCGGCCAGCCCGAACTGCTGCGCCACCACTTCCACCGGGATGTCGGGGCCAGCCCTGCCGCCTACCGTCGGACCTTCCGGGGCGGAACCGTACGCCAGCCCCGCTGAGACCCGGCTTGCCGGCCTCCCGTTGCGCCCGTACCGTCCGGTCGGTACCCTCGGCAAAAGAGACGCAGCACACACTCCGTGGGCTGCCGCCACCGGCAGGAGAAACATGACAGAGGCACCAGCACAATTGGACCAGCGCACCGCCGTCGTCACCGGAGCAGGACGCGGGATCGGCGCAGCGGTTGCCATGCGGCTCGCAGCGGACGGACACCGCGTCGCCGTCCTTGACCTGCGGGAGGAGGACACGGCCGCCACCGTGGAGGCCATCAACAACTCCGGGGGCAAGGCCGTGGGCGTAGGCGCCGACGTCGCCGATGCCGCCGCCGTCGAGCAGGCAGTGGGCCGCATCGCCGAGGAACTGGGGGCGCCCACCATTCTGGTCAACAACGCCGGCATCCTCCGGGACAACCTGCTGTTCAAGATGACGGACACGGACTGGGATGCCGTGATGGGCGTGCACCTGCGCGGAGCGTTCCTCATGAGCCGGGCGGTGCAGGCGCACCAGGTGCAGCAGAAATGGGGGCGCATCATCAACCTCTCCAGCACTTCCGCCCTCGGCAACCGGGGCCAGGTGAACTACGCCGCCGCGAAGGCCGGCATCCAGGGCTTCACCAAGACGCTGGCCATCGAACTGGGCCGCTACAACGTCACGGTCAACGCGATTGCCCCCGGTTTCATCCAGACGGACATGACGCGGGCGACGGCGGAACGCGTGGGAGTGCCGTTCGAAGACTTCGTGGCGCATGCGGCGAAGGAGATCCCCGTGGGACGGGCCGGGAACCCGGCGGACATCGCTGCGGCGGCGTCCTTCTTTGCCCGAGAGGAGGCCTCGTTCGTTTCGGGACAGGTGCTCTACGTCGCCGGCGGACCGAAGGCCTAGCGGTGGCGCATTTCGGTTCCGTGCAGGAACTCGAGGAGGCAGTGGGGCACCAGGAGACCAGCGAGTGGGTCCTCATTGACCAGGAACGCGTCAACCTGTTCGCCGAGGCCACTGATGACCACCAGTGGATCCATGTGGATTCGGAACGGGCGGCCAAGGGTCCCTTCGGCGGCACCATTGCGCACGGCTATCTGAGCCTGGCCCTGCTGCCGGCGCTCGCCTCCGGCCGGTTCCGGGTGGACGGCATGGTGATGGGGGTGAACTACGGCCTGGACCGGGTGCGTTTCCCCCACCCGGTGCCGGTGGGCAGCCGGGTGCGTGCCCGGTCGGAGGTCATCTCGGTGGAGACCGTGGCGCAGGGCGTGCGGGTCAAACTCCTGGTCACCATCGAGATTGAGGGCGTGGACAAGCCTGCCTGCGTCGCGGAGTCGATTTCGCTTTACGTGCTGGGGTAGCTGACCCGGCACCGCTGCAACAGAAACGAGGGCCCGTCCGATTTGGACGGGCCCTCGTTTCTGTTGGGCTGCCTGCTTGCCGGTTGGGCTGCCTGCGTGCCGGTTGGCCGGCTTTGCTTGCCGGTTGGCCGGCGCCGCCCTACTCGGGCAGGCCGTCTGCCGGCATGGCAGGCCGTTCTTCGGTGTACTCCTCCACCTCGTCACCTGTTACGACGAACGGGGTGCCGAAGTAGGACTGCACACCGTTGTCCACCCGGGTCAGCATTGCGCCGGTGTATCCCTGGTGGCTGTCTTCGCCGAAGCCCAGCGGTGCGTGGCCGTTGCCGGTGACGTTGCCGGATTCGAGTGCTTCGAGCAGGGACTCCCGGGTCGGGTTCTCCCCGGCTTCCTTGAGTGCCTCAACGAAGAGGTAGCCGATGGACATTCCGAAAATGGTGTTGCCGTCAAACGGAGCCCCGGCGTTGTATTCCTCGTTGATCTCGGCGAATTTTGCCGTCCATTCGTCCTCGGAGTCCGAGTAGGCAGGGAGGTAGTTGGCGCTGACGAAGCCCTGGAGCAGCTTGTTCGTGTTCTCGCCCAGGTATCCGGACAGGGTGTTGTAGTCTCCGCCGGCCGAGGACGCCATCCACTGCGGGAAGTAGCCGAGCTTTGCGGCCGTCCCCACTGCCTGGGCGCTGAAGCCGTTGATGGTGGCCAGGAAGTTCACCTCGCAGCCGGCTTCCTTCATCGCACTGATCTGCGCCGCGATGTCGGTATTGGCCGTGGAATAGACCTGGGCGTCGGCCAGGCCGTCCTCTCCGAGCACCGCTTCAAGCCCCGCCTGGAATTCCTCGCCGAAGTCATCATCCTGGCCGAAGAAGCAGTAGGTCTTGTCCGGGAACTCTTCCTGCGCGTAAGTGGCCAGGATCCGGGACTCGGTGGGGTAATCCACCATGAAGCCGTAGGTGTACGGGTAGTCCTCGGGCTGGTTCCAGGTGGGACTGCCGGAAGCCACGAAGAGATCCGGCACCTCGTTGTCGTTCACGAAGTCCAGGACGGCGCTGTGCGGCGGCGTGCCGAGACCGCCCACCAGGGCGAAGACCTCGTCCTGGAGCACCATCTCGCGTACCGCTGTCTGGGTGTTGGCGGGGTTGTAGCCGTCATCCTTCACGATGTACTCAATGGTGCGGCCGTTGACTCCGCCGTTATCGTTCACGTAGTCGAAGTACGCCTTCGTGGCCGGTGAAATCGTGGAGTAGCCGGCCGCTGCCGGTCCGGTGAGCGGCTGGTGGGTGCCGACGGTGACGGTGGTGTCGGTGATTCCGGGAACGTCTTCGGCAGCTGGCTCGCCCCCTTCGTCCGGTGAAGCACATGAAGCCAGGCCGAGGGCAGCGGCTGCAAGGACGGCGGTACCCAGTCGGAGCTTGGAACGGATCATCATTGACCTTTCGGGGTTGCCGGTAGCTGCTCGGGCTCGTGCCGGGCGGATAACCGGGTTGGTGTACTGGATGCTGGTGATGGTGCGGTTTTGGGGGACTGCGGCGGAACGGAAACGGAACGGGACGGACCCAGCCGGCGGCCGGCCCGGACCAGCAGGCCCTGGATGCCCTGCGGGGCCAGCAGCACCACGAGGACCAGGACCAGTCCGAAGATGGCAACCGCAAGGTTGCCGTCCAGCCGCTGGGCCAGGTCCGTGGAGAGTTCGAGCCGGGAAGTGGCCGTGCTGATCAGATGCGGCAGGGCAACCAGGAGCACGGCGCCCCAGACTGCTCCGGTCAGGGAACCGATGCCGCCGACCACGGCGGCCATGAGCAGGAAGAGGGAGAACACCAGTGAATAGGCGCCTGGACTGGCACTCTGCGTGGTGTACGCCAGCAGGCCGCCGCCCATGCCGGCCGCGGCCGAGCTGAGGACGAAGGCGGTGACTTTGGTGCGGGCCGGGTTGATGCCGGCGAGTGCCGCCGCCACCGGGTTGTCCCGCACGGCCCTCAAGTGCCGGCCGAAGCGTCCGTGCAGCAGGTTCGCCAGCAGGGTCAGGACCAGGACGGAACAGACGACGGCGAGCCACGCCTGCCACGCTTCATTCGACACCATGCCGCGCAGCGAGGACGGGCGTTTTTCCACGGAGATCCACAAACCCTGGTCGCCGCCGAGCACTGAGGAAAAGGTGCTGGTGACCGCGGGAAGGGCCACCACCAGCGCCATGGTGAACCCGGCCAGATAGGGGCCGTGAAGCCGCCCGGCAGCGAGTCCGATCACCAGGCCGAGGACGGCTGCACCGATGACGGCTGCAACCAGCGGCACCAGGAGCAGCAGCGGGCCCTCCGTGCCGACGTCGGCCATCGTGTTGGCGGTCAACGCGTAGCTGTACGCTCCGGCGGCCATGAGGGCTGCCTGCCCAAGGGACAGCTGGCCGCCGGCGCCCGTCAGCAGGGTGAGTCCGGCGATGCCGCACAGATAGGCGCAGGCAATGGCGAGCTGATACGAGGAGAACGACGGGATGACGAACGTGAGGCCAATCAGCAGGACCATCGCTGCCCCGGCAAAGCCGTACCGCTTGGTGACGCTCATACCGTCCGCTCCTTGGTCATTGAGAAGATTCCGCCGGGGCGGACCAGCAGCACGGCCAGCAGCAGGACCAGGATGGCGATGGGAGCCAGCGTGGCGCCCCCGTAGCCGCTGACCCAGCTCAGCAGCACGCCCACCGCCAATCCGCCCAGGACGGCACCGGCAGGGGAGTCCAGTCCGCCGATGACGGCAACGGTGAACGCATAGACGAAGACCGTGTCCGCGGCATGCGGGTTGAGCCCCAGTTCGGTGGGGATGACCAGCAGGGCGGCGAGTGCGCCCAGGGCGGAGGACATGGCCCAGCCAAGGGTGAGCATCCGCGAGGTCCGCACGCCGAGGAGCCGGGCCAGATCGGGGGCGAAGGCGGAGGCCCGCAGCCGCAGTCCCAGCGGCGTCTTCGTGAACAGCAGGACCAGGCCGCCGACCAAAAGGGCTATGCAGGCAAACACGAAGAGGTCATAGGAGGAGAAGACGGTGATGCCGAAGATCTCCACCGGGTTTGAGCTGAACGGCGTCACCATGGTCCGGTAGCTGTTCCCGAACACCATGCCCAGGATGGCCTGGATCAGCATCAGCAGGCCGAGGCCGGCAATGACCGGATTCAAGGCGGAGCCGTTGCCCACAAAGCGCATAACGCCGCGTTCCACCAGGGCTCCGATCAGGAAACCCGCTAGGAGCGCTGCGGCAAGTCCCGCCCAGTAGCTCCCGGTGAGGGCGGTGACCGTGAAGGCGATGTAGGTTGCCGCCACCGCCATGGCGCCCTGCGCAAAGTTCACGATCCGGGCGGCACGCCAGATCAGCACCAGGGAGAGCGCGAAGGCAGCAAGTACTGCCCCGCGGGCGAGGCCGTCAAAGGTGAGGAAAAGAAATCTGTCCATTAGAACCCCAGGTAGGTGTGGCGGAGGTCGGTGTCTTCGGCCAGCTCGGCCGCCGGCCGTGAGGCGACAATCCGGCCCAGGTTGAGTACGACGCCGTGGTCCGCGACCGCGAGCGCGCTCCGGACGTTCTGCTCGATCAGCAGGACGGTCAGGCCGGTGTCGTCGCGGAGGCGGCGCAGCATGCCCAGGATCTGTGCGGTCACCTTGGGTGCCAGCCCCAGGGACGGCTCGTCCAGCAGGAGGAGCGACGGTGCGGCCATCAGGGCCCGCCCCAGCGCAAGCATCTGGCGCTCGCCGCCGGAGAGCTGGTGTCCGGCAGCCTTCCGGCGTCGTGCAAGCGGTTCGAAGAGTTCGTACATCCCGGTGAGCACCTCATCCGCTGCCTTACGGTCCTTCCGCCACAGTCCGCCCAGGCGCAGGTTTTCATCCACCGTCAGTTCGGTGATGACGCCGCGGCCTTCGGGAACCAGTGCGACGCCGTGGCGCACCATGTCCTCGACCGGCACCCGGGTCAGGTCCTTGCCGTCCTTGATGCGGATGCTGCCGGCCGAGGGCCGCAGCTGGCCGGTGATGGTCCGCAGGAGGGTGGTCTTTCCGGCGCCGTTGGCCCCCACAACAGTGGTGATGGAGCCTTCCGGAACGGACAGGTCGATCCCGTGCAGTACGCGGACGGCGCCGTAGCCTGCACTGACGCCTTCCAATACCAGTGCGCCGGTCATGCCACCTCAACTCCCAGATAGGCATCTGCGACGGCCGGATCGGCGCCGATTTCGGCTGGTGTGCCTTCGGCGATGAGGCGGCCGAAGTCCAGCACGGCGATGCGGTCGCAGACCTCCATGACCAGGTCCACGTGATGTTCCACGAGCACCACCGAACACCCGTCTCCGGGCACGGTGCGGATGATGGACGCCAGTTCCTCAATGTCGTCGTGGCTGAGTCCGCCGGCAGGTTCATCCAGCAGCAGCAGCCTCGGTTCGCTGACCAGTGCCCGGGCCAGGGCCACCTTCTTGCGGATTCCGTAGGGGAGGGTGTCGGGCAGGGAGGCAGCGTACCCGGCAATGCCGAGGGCCTCCAGTGCTTCCATCGACCGCTCCGCGAGCCGGGCTTCGCGTCGGACGGAGCCCGGCAGGGCCAGGAGATCGAGCCCTCCGCGTGAGCCGGCTGCCAAACCTGCCGTGACGTTCTGCAGCACGGTCAACCCGGGGAACAGGCCGAGCCCCTGCAGGGTGCGTGCTACTCCGAAGCGGGTCAGGCGGTGCGGACGAGGGGTAAATCCCTGTCCATCCAGTTCCAGGCTGCCTTCCGTGGGTGGGAACACCCCGCAGATCACGTTGAACAGGGTGGTCTTTCCTGCTCCGTTGGGACCCATGACCCCCACGATCCTGCCTGCGGGGATGTCCAGGGACACCGAGTCCAGCGCGGTGAGTCCGCCGAACCGAACGGTGATCCCGTCCAAGCGGAGACGCGGCGGTTCCGACCGGTCGGTATGTTGCTCCTGCATGAGTACTCCATCGTCTCTGCTCTAACCTTGCATGGTGCTGTCTTGAAGGTGGTGCGGGAGGTGCGGTGGTGCGGTATTGAGGAGGTGCTGTGGTGATCTGGTGCGGTAAATCGGTTACTTTGCCTGCAGTCCGGCCAGGTAAAGATCGGTCAGTTGCGCCGCTGCCTGTTCGCGGCTGATGGACCCGCCGGGGGAGTACCAGTACGAGAGATAGTGCGGGTCGGAGAAGAAGTTGGCCGCCAGCACAGGTATCGGAATATCGGTGCGGAAGACGCCGTCGGACTGGCCGCGGACCAGTAGGGCGGTGAACGCCTCGTTGTATTCGCGTCGCCTCCGCTTCACTTCCTCTTGACGGTCCTCGCTGAGCATGTGCTGGGAGCGGAAGAACACGGATCCTTCACGGATCCAGTCGATGGACGTCATGATCACGTCCTCGCAGACCAGGCGCATGGTTTCAACCGCAGGCAGCCCCCGCCCGATAATCTCGGTCAGGTGCTCGCGCTGGAGGGTCAGGATGCGGTCGTAGATGTCAAAGAGCAGGTCGTCCTTGGAATTGAAGTAGTGATAGAGAGCGCCTTTCGTCACCCCTGCCGCGTCAACGATCTGCTGCACGCTCGTTTTTGCGTAGCCGTGCCGCGCGAAAAGCTCCACGGAGGTCCGTGCGAGCTCTTCCTTGATGTTCAGGGTCTTCATGCGGGGTGGTGTCCGGGTTTCTCGTGATGCGGACCGGCGGTAGGAACCGACCGGTTGGTATGTGCGAACACCATAACCCCGAAGGGGGCAGGCTGCGCAAGGGTTTGGCCGAAAGAATTCCGGCGGGCGGTCCCGTCACACCTTCAGCCCGTGCGTGAAGCGTCCCATGCATCCCCGGTGGTTCCCCTAAAGTCGTGCGCATGACTCCTTCCGTGCACCCGCCCATTCCGTTCGAGCCTGCTGCCCGGGACTTCCCCGGCTGGACCATGCCGCCGTCCGTGCCGAAGGGCATGCGGATGGAATTGAGCAGGGCACGGCTGCTGGATTCCCGCGAGTCTTCGTTCGACGACTGGATGGCAATGCTCCACGAGCGCTACGACGAATGCCTGGCCACGCTGGGCAGGGAACTCATGGCGCTGGAAGCCACGTTCCTGAACCAGGAGGCGGACGGGTCCTGGTGGATGTACCACTTCCAGCTGATGGGAAATGCGAGCCCCGGGCTCGTACCCGACAACCCCTTGGACCAGGCACATCTGGAGTACGGGAAACTGACCTAGTATCCCGGGTGGGAGGAGCTTCAGCCGCGGTTCTTCCTTTGCCCGCCGGCAGTGCGTGCCGCCGTCGAGGATGCCGGGGCTGCCGGGGCCTCCGGGGCCTAGGGTGCTGCCGGGGGCTCCGGGGACTCCGGGGCCTAGGCGCAGGCGCAAAACAAGAAGAACCCCGCAGCCGGGGGCTGCGGGGTTCTTCTCTTATGTCTCAATGTGCCCTCGATAGGATTCGAACCTACGGCCTGTTGCTCCGGAGGCAACCGCTCTATCCCCTGAGCTACGAGGGCAAGGACTCCGGTAAACCGGCAGGTCCTGTGGGACTCAAGAAGCTTAGCAGGTTTCAGGCGGGCGGGGAAAACCTGCTCCTACCGCGGATGGGCCGGGCGCCGGACTCGTTTCCGGTGTTGTTCCCGAAGGCTTAATTTCGTCGTCTGAAAACCGGCCCCGTTGGTTCGTTTGTGCGGGTAGGTAGTGACCTTCGAAAGACAGGTATTTCCGGTTTCCGGAAGGGTCGTTTTTGAGACGTTTATAGGCCGGAAATGTCAGTGCCGGATGAAATCCTGAGGTATGGATCAGCTCGGGAATGCAGAACCGACAACTGAAGAGCAGAGCGGTCAGGGCCGGCAGCCGGAAGGGCAGGCCGGTGACTCGGAGGCGCCCTGCTCTCCCATCACTTTGGCGGTCTACTGGGCGGAACCTGCCGTCGAGCCTGCCGGCCCTGCCGGGGCCGCTGCCGCGGGTACCCCTGCTTCTGCTGCCACTCCCGAGAACGACGCCGAGTCCGGCACCGGGCCAGCCGGCAATCCTGTTCCTGATGCCGGGCCTGGCCTTCCCGATCCATCCGACGCCGAGCCATCTGATTCCGGAACTCCCGCCCCCGAATCAGAGGCTCCCGCCACCCCCGATTCCGGAGCTGATAGTTCTGCCTCCTACCCGGACGGGTTCACCGGGAGGTTGGCGCTGCAGAACATTGAAGCCTTCGACGAGCACACGGTCGGTGAAGCCCTGTCCCGGATGGCGCATTTGATGTCCTGGGTGCAGGCGCTGGAGGCACGTTTGATGGTCCGGATGCAGGAGATCTTCCGGGAGGACTTCCACGCCGCTTCGGGGCGGCTCGAACCCGGAATGGCGTTCAGCCTGGCAGCGTCAGAATGTGCAGCCATTTTGAACATTCCGCAGGTCACCGCCCAGCGGATGATGTTCGAAGCGGGCAAACTTTGCGGGACCCATACCGCCACCTTGGCCGGGCTGGAGGAAGGACGGCTGTCCTACCAGCACGCCCTGGTTGTGCTGGACCAATGCCAAGACGTGCCAGAGGCGAAACTGCCTGGGTTTGAAGCCGACCTACTGGCAGCTGCGGAGGGCCAGACCCGGGCACAGTTCTCCTGCAAAGCCCGCCGCCTGCGCGAAAGGAAGTTTCCGGACACCGTCAGCAAACGGCACCTGACCGCGTTCGAACAGCGGAAGGTCACCCTGGACCGGGAAGAGGACGGAATGTCCTGCCTCTCCGCCCACCTGCGAGCTGCGGAAGCGCAGCAGATCTACACGGCACTGAGCACTGCGGCCCATGGCGAACAGTCCGCCGGGGATTCCCGGACCACGGATCAGTTGCGTGCGGACATTCTGGCTCAGTTGCTGATGGGCGGCCTCGGCTCAACCCGTGTCACGGATACCGGCGGGGCCGGCAGTCGCGGTAGCGACGGGACAGGCCATACGGGTGACGGTGCAGGCTGGACCGGCCGGAGTGGCGGTGCTGCCAGTCGCGGCCCGGCTCGAGCTGGCGAGGCGGGAGAGGCAGCCGGTGAGAGTGGAACCGGTGGCGGAGCAGCAACAGGTGCGCACGGAACCGGGGGAGGCGACGCTGGACCAGACGAGGGGATCGTCCCTCGGGCGGAAATCATGGTCCTGATCAGCGCGGAAACCCTCTTTGGCGCCGATGACCAGCCCGCCGAGCTGCACGGTTACGGGCCCATCAGTGCCGAAGCGGCCCGCAGGCTGGCCCGCAACGCCGCCGGTTGGACCGGGCTGGCCCAGGATCCGCAGACCGGAGAAATCCTGGGCGTGGGACGGCGGCGAAAAGTCCCGGCCGGGCTCCGCCGATGGCTCCGGGCCCGGGACGGAACCTGCAGATTCCCCGGCTGCCGGGTCAGCACCGCGAACGCGGACATTGACCACACCATCGATTGGGCAAAAGGAGGTCCCACCGATCACGGAAACCTGGAACACCTGTGCCGGCGTCACCATCGGTTCAAGACCCTGGGTTTCTGGAAAGCGTGCCAGCCCGAACCCGGGGTGATCGAGTGGACTTCGCCTACCGGACGTGTCTATCGCACAGAACCGTTTTTGGAACTCGGCCCCCCGGACACGGCACCTGATCCGCGGCAGGACCCGCGACAGGAACATGGACAGGCAGATCACAGGCAGACGGAGCATATGCAGAAGGATCACGCGCGAACGAAGCCCGAGCAGAAGGAACCGGAACAGGTTCCTCCGTTCTGAGCGGCCGCTCAGGAGAATCGCGGAACCCCGGGCAGCAGGGGTGCAAGCCCGGACTCGTGTCTGGAGGAGCCTGCTTCCAGCGGGCCTGCCGTCTTCCCGCGTCCGCTTTAGGGAGTCCCAGATCTTTAGGGAGTCCCAAATCTTTAGGGAGTCCCAGAACTGGAACGACTTATCGCTCTGGGGGCTCTGCGGCCGGGTAACGCTTGTAGATCGTCAGACGTACAGGCCGTGGGGGGGGCGACATTTCCAGCCGCCGAGCGAAGCACCCGGCATCTAGGTGGATGGGCGACGGCCGAAGCCGGCATGCTGTGCGCCTGAGCAGCCCGGGAACGGGTCCTTCGTAGCCCCGGAACGGTTCCTTAGTACCCCAGGAACGGGTCGGTGCGGACCCGCCTGCCGCCGGCACTCCGAACGGCCTTGCGGGCAGCAGCCACCGCCCGGGGCGACCCCGAAACATAAGCTGTCCGAGCTGCCAGGTCAGGAACCTCCGCACGCAGGACCGCAGCATCGGGAAGCCCCGGACCCAACCAGGTCCAACCCGGGATCGCCGGATCCGACGGAGTGCAGACCAGAACCCGAACCCCCAGTTCCTGCAGCTCATCGGCATAGGCGAGTTCAGCCGCAGAGGATGCCGCGTAGACCAGCACAATGTCCCGGCCCTCCCCGCGGACCTGCCGCAGCTGGCTGATGAAAGGAGTGATGCCGATACCCGAAGCGATCATCAGCACCGGTGTCCGGGCGTCCCGCGGCAAGAGGAAGTCACCGGCAATGGTCGTGGCGGCTACCTCCGCTCCGGGGCGCATCTTCAACAGGGCAGTCTTGAAAGTGCTGCCCGGTTCGGCCACGCGAAGCCCCACCGCCACCGTACCGGGTTCCGACGGCGCGGTAGTGATGCTGAAAATGCGCCGCGACCCCCGCGAGTCCGGCTCAAAATGCGGCACGGCAAGTTCCATGTACTGGCCGGCATGGAAGCGGACAGGATGAGTCGGCTCGAACACCAGTTCACGGGCCGTAGGGGTCAGCTCCCGGGTTTCGCGCAGCCGCAGCCGGACAGCTCCGCGCTGGCCCACGACGAACGCGAGGACATTCCCGACCAGCAGCGCCAGCTCCGGGGACATCATCACCGGGCCAAGGGACAGCGGAACGGCGAAGAGAACACCAACGACGACGGCCTCCGCCAGGCGCTGGGAGCGCAACGGAGGCAGGGTAAGCGGTTCGGTAAGCATGAAGCCGGCCAGGAACACCAGGGGATAGCTTCCGACGATGGTGGCCAGGGCGTAGGAGACGGACTCACCGCCCGCGAGGAAGCGGGCCAGGACAATAACCCCGGCAGTAAGGGCGAAAACCCCGGCCATTGGCAGCAGGCGGTTCCGGTACAGGACCAGGATGGCGGCCGGAAGGACAGCGATCAGCATGCCCGGAGTCGCAACCCACCAGACGGCACCGCCCAGCCCGGTCACTGCGACCGCAAACGCACCCGCCGCAGCCGGGTTGAGGATGTGCCGCCGCCGGAACACCAGGAGATATTTGGAAGCCGTCGCCACTGCTCCGGCCAGGGCCACGCAACCCAGCTGTACACCGTCGGTGCTGGGCCAGAAGAGGAAAAACAGGAGCAGGCCGGTGATCAGTGAGGAGTCGGTCTGCGGACGGGTGCGAAGCAGCAGCCCGGCCACACGGCTGGTGACGAGGGTGGAGGCCACCGCCGTCACCGCCGTCGCTCCCAGCTCTGCCGGTGTGTAGAACAGGACGCCGGCAAAGGAGAGGACAAAGGACCAGGCAGCAATTGCCAGCAGCACCCAGACCGTGAACCGGTACATGGTCCAACGCCCCAGGAAGGTGTTCAGGGTGCGGGGAGCGGCGGGGGCGGAAATGCTCATGGGAATAGGACTCCAGCCATTGCAGGGGAATAGTCGGCCCGGCCGTCAGTGAACATCCGGACATAGTCAAAGGTGAACGTACCGGCCAGTTCCTGCGGATCGGCGAAGAACAGGGCAGTGGCCAGGCCGTCCGCCGTCATGGCGTCCGCCGCCAGCACCCACGTGGCCGCCACGGTATCCACAGGGGAACCGGTGCGGGCGTCGAGCACATGGTGCAGTCCGTCTCCCCACTGCCGGCGGTTGACGGCCGAGGCGCACAGTGCACGGTCCGAGAGGGTCAGCACCCCGAGGGCCCGCTTCGCGTCATACGGATGCTCCAACGCAATCCGCAGGGGAGCGGCGCCGGCATGGCGCAGGTCCGAACCGGCGTCCACCACATACTCCCGGTGACCTGCGGTTTCCAGGACCTCGCTGACCAGGTCCACCAGCTGGCCCTTTCCGGCGGCACCGATATCGAAGGTCACCGGCACGGCAGTGGTCAGCGTGGTTCCCCGGCCGTCGGCGGTCCAGGACACGGTATCCGTCCAAGCAGCTGCGGGAGCAGGCGGCCCGGAGGGCAGGAAGCTGTATCCGGCGTCGTACCCCAACACCTCCAGCGAGCGCCCCACCAGCGGGTTAACCGCGCCACGGGTGATCCGCTGCAGCGAATCGAAGAGCCGCAGCAGCGGCGCGGCCGAAGCGGGCAGGGCAAAGCTGCCCGCAGCCTCGGCCATCCGCGCAACCGTGGAATCGGAGCGGAAGCGCGAATAGGTGCGGTCATAACTGTCGACCACGTCCGCGACCGCAGCCCGGGTGGCGGAATCCAAAGGCGCGGCAGTGGAGAGGGACCACTGCGTGCCGATCGCCTCGAACCCCAGGGTGTGCACGGGTGCTGTCCTAGGAGGCAGCTTCGGACCGGATGGCGTCCAAGGCGCGGTTGAAGCCCTCGCTGGTCAGCGAGGATCCGGCCACCTTGTCCACGTCCAGCTCGTCGAGGTTCCTGCCGACCACCTGCTCCTTGACACCGGCGGTGAACTCACGCTGGTACTGCTTGGACGTCGGGTTCTTCTGCGAGGTCTCCACCTCCAGCTCCGTCACCACGCCGCCCTCGAGCCGCAGCGTTACGTCCACGTCTTCGGAAGTGCCCGACGGCGGGATGTAGCTTCCGGTGCCGGAGTACTCACCGTCGGCGTAGCTGCCGGAACCGGCTGCAGCGTCGGAGGATGCTGCGGGGGAGGAAGCTGCGGAAGACTCAGGGGAGGAAGCGGGGGACTTCGCCGGAGCTTCGCCGGCGTCGACGGTTTCCTCGCCCGCGGCACAGCCGGCGGCAGACAGCAGGGACAGGCCGGCGGCGGCACACAGCAGGGACTTGCTCGCTCGGTTCACGGTTCTCCTTGGAGTGGGGGCGCTTCGGTCACGGGCGGGCACACGATAGGCACACGCGTGGAAACCGGCCCGGGGTTCAACGGTTCCCTTTCATTACATCGCATCATTGGTGCCGGTGCTGGATCCGCACAGCGTAAGGCCTGTCATACAAAACAGGACCCGTGCTGCACCCGGCTATGCTTAACCGGTGACTCCTGAAGAACTTTCCTCCGCCGTAACTGCCTGCCTCCAAGACGCCATCGATGCCGGTGAGTTCAGCATCGAGCTGCCCGGTGAGGTGCGGGTCGAGCGCCCGAAGAACCGGGACCACGGTGACTGGGCCACCAACATCGCCCTGCAGCTGTCCAAGCAGGCCGGCATGAATCCCCGCCAGTTCGCCGAGATCCTCAAGGGCCGGCTGGAAAAGATCGCCGGAGTGGCCAAGGTCGACATTGCCGGCCCGGGCTTCCTGAACATCACCCTCGACGCCGGTGCAGCCGGTGAACTGGCCAAGGCCATCGTCGAGGCCGGACCCGCCTACGGCACCTCGGAAATCCTCAAGGGCACCCGGATCAACCTGGAGTTCGTCTCCGCCAACCCCACGGGACCCATCCACCTGGGCGGCACCCGCTGGGCCGCCGTCGGCGATGCCCTGGCCCGGGTCTTCCAGTCCCAGGGCGCGGAGGTCACCCGCGAGTACTACTTCAATGACCACGGCGCGCAGATTGACCGCTTCGCCCGCTCCCTGCTCGCCTCGGCCAAGGGCGAACCTGCGCCGGAAGACGGTTACGCCGGCGAGTACATCGTGGATATTGCCAACCGCGTGCTGGCCGCAGAGCCGAACATCACCGAGCTGCCCGACGCCGAGGCGCAGGAACGTTTCCGCGCCGTCGGTGTGGACTTCATGTTCGGTGACATCAAGGAATCCCTGCACAACTTCGGCGTGGACTTCGATGTGTTCTTCCACGAGGATTCGCTGCACGAAAACGGCCAGGTCGCCAAGCTGCTGGAGCAGCTCAAGGGCTCCGAGAACCTGTACGAGAAGGACGGCGCCTGGTGGCTGAACTCCACCGCGTTCGGCGACGACAAGGACCGCGTGGTTATCAAGTCGGACGGCAACGCCGCCTACATTGCCGGTGACATTGCCTACATCCACAACAAGCGCGAGCGCGGCTTCGACCTGAACGTCTACATGCTGGGTGCCGACCACCACGGCTACGTAGCGCGCCTGAAGGCCGCCGCCGCAGCCCTGGGCCACGACCCGGAGTGCGTCGAGGTACTCATCGGCCAGATGGTGAACCTGGTCAAGGACGGCAAGCCCGTGCGCATGTCCAAGCGCGCCGGCACCGTGGTCACCCTTGAGGACCTGGTCGACGCCGTGGGCGTGGACGCCGCCCGCTACACGCTGGCCCGCTTCTCCGCCGATTCCAACATCGACGTTGACCTGGACCTGCTGACCAAGCGCAGCAACGAGAACCCCGTGTTCTACGTCCAGTACGCCCACGCCCGCACCCACGCCCTGGCCCGCAACGCCGAGGCCGCCGGCGTCGAAGATTCCGCGTTTGATGCCTCGCTGCTGAGCCACCCCACCGAGAGCGCGCTGCTGGCCGCACTGGGGCAGTACCCCGGCGTCGTCGCGCAGGCCAGCGCCTTCCGCGAACCGCACCGCGTGGCCCGCCACCTCGAGGTCATCGCCGGCACCTACCACCGCTGGTACGACGCCTGCCGCATTGCACCCCAGGGCGACGAGGAAATCACCGACACCAACCGCACCCGCCTGTGGCTGAACCTTGCCGCACGCCAGGTCCTGGCCAACGGCCTGGGCCTCTTGGGAGTCTCCGCACCCGAACGGATGTAATTCATGACTGCTTCACCCCTGGCTCCCGCATGGCTGAGCCATCCGGAAGACACCAACGCCCTGCGCCCGCAGATGTGGGCGCAGGACGTCAGGCGCGGCGACGGCGGCGAGCTGGAGATCTCCGGCATCCCCGTCTCCCGGATCGCCGAGGAATTCGGCACCCCCGTGTTCGTGATGTCGGAAGCGGATTTCCGGGCCCGTGCCCGGGACTTCAAGGACTCCTTCGACGCTGCGTTCGCGGGGCTGTGCGGGGGAGTGGATGTCTACTACGCCGGCAAATCCTTCCTCTGCACCGAGGTGGCCCGCTGGGTCTCCTCCGAGGGGCTGCGCCTGGACACCTGCTCCGGCGGTGAGCTGGCAGTAGCCCGGCGTGCAGGGCTCCACGGCAGCCAGCTCGGACTGCACGGCAACAATAAGTCTCTGGCCGAGCTGGCCCGTGCCCTGGACATGGAGCTGGGCCGGATTGTGGTGGACAGCCTGGGCGAGCTGAAAATGCTGGGGGACCTGGCCGCCTCCCGCGGTGAACGCGCCAACGTCATGCTGCGGCTGACCCCGGGTGTACATGCCTCCACACACGAGTTCATTGCCACCGCCCATGAGGACCAGAAGTTCGGCCTGTCCATGGTGGCCGACCCGGAGCTGGACGGAATGTCCCCGGCCATGGCCGCCGTGGAAACCGCACTCAAGCACGACGGCGTGAACCTGGTGGGCGTGCACTGCCACATCGGATCGCAGATCTTCGAATCCGCCGGTTTCGAACTCGCCGCCCGCCGGCTGCTCGGTTTCCTGGCCGAGGTGAAGCAGGGCTACGGCGTTGAGCTGGCCGAACTGGACCTGGGCGGCGGCTACGGTATCGCCTACACGGAGGCAGACGCCCCGCGTCCGCCGGCCGAGATCGCCAACGCGATGGCCGCCGTCGTCGGCAGTACCTGCACCGAGCTGGGACTGGCGGTTCCGCGGATCTCCATTGAGCCCGGCCGTGCCATCGTAGGCCCGAGCACCTTCACGCTTTACCGGGCAGGCACCACCAAGACGGTCCGGGTGGACACGCCCGACGGCGGCACCTCGCCGCGGCGGTACGTTTCCGTGGACGGCGGGATGAGCGACAACGCCCGGCCCGTGCTCTACGGGGCGGACTACTCCGCCGTGCTGGCGTCGCGTACCTCCGAAGATGACGCGGTTATTTCGCGCGTAGTTGGCAAACACTGCGAAAGCGGCGACATAGTGGTGAGGGACGCCTACCTGCCCGCCGATGTCACGGCGTCGGATCTGCTGGCTGTTCCGGGTACCGGCGCCTACTGCTGGGTCCTGTCCAGCAATTACAACTATGTGGCCCGCCCGCCCGTTGTTGCGGTGCGGGACGGCGCTGCGCGGCTGATAGTCCGCGGCGAAACCGAAGACGACCTGCTGGCCCGGGACGTTTCCTAATTCTTAGAGGAGTTGGCACAACATATGAAGACCCTGAAAGTAGCCCTGCTGGGGTGCGGAAACGTGGGTTCGCAGGTTGCCCGGATCCTTATTGACGACGCCGCGGACCTCGCGTCACGCCTCGGCGCGCGGCTGGAGCTCTCCGGCATCGCGGTGCGCAATGTTGATGCTCCCCGCGACGTGGACCTGCCTACGGAACTGTTCACCACCGATGCCGAGACCCTGGTCCGCAACGCGGACATCGTGATTGAGCTGATGGGCGGCATCGAGCCGGCCCGCACCCTGATCCTGCACGCACTGGACTCCGGTGCCGCGGTCGTGACCGGCAACAAGGCCCTGCTCGCCGCAGACGGCGCCGCCCTCTACGAGAAGGCCGACGCCGCCGGTGTCCAGCTCTCCTATGAGGCCGCCGTAGCCGGGGCCATCCCGATCCTGCGCCCCATCCGGGACAGCCTCTCCGGGGACCGGATCACCAAGGTCATGGGCATCGTCAACGGCACCACCAACTACATCCTCGATGCCATGGATTCCACCGGAGCCCAGTTCGCAGATGCCCTGGGCGAGGCCCAGCGGCTTGGCTACGCCGAGGCGGATCCCACCGCGGATGTCGAGGGGCACGACGCCGCCGCGAAGGGTGCCATCCTCGCGTCCCTGGCGTTCCACACCGGGTTCGACCTCTCCGCCGTTTCCTGCGAGGGCATCAGCTCGGTTACTGCGGAGGACATCAGCGCCGCCAAGGAAGCCGGATTCGTCATCAAGCTGCTCGCCATCGCCGAGAAGTTTACGGACACGGACGGCACCGAAGGCGTCAGCGTACGCGTGCATCCCACCCTGCTGCCCCGCCTGCATCCGCTGGCCGCAGTGCACGGCGCGTTCAACGCCGTGTTCGTCGAAGCGGAAAACGCCGGTGAACTGATGTTCTACGGCCAGGGTGCCGGCGGTGCGCCCACCGCGTCCGCCGTCATGGGCGACGTCGTCACCGCCGCCCGCAGGCTCGTCCTGGGCGGTCCCGTTCCCGCCGGCCGTCCGAGCGGTTCGCTGCCGGCCCTGCCGCTGGAAAAGGTCACCACCAGCTACTCGATCGGCCTGGAAGTGGCCGATCAGCCCGGCGTCCTGGCCGCCGTCGCCCGGGTGTTCTCCGAGCACGGCGTCTCCATCGAAACCATGCGCCAGACCATCCACGGTGAAGGGGCCAGCGCTGAACTGCGTTTCGTCACGCACCGTGCTTCCGAGGCCGCCCTTGCGGCCACCGTCGAGGCCATCAAGGGCCTGGACGTCATCAAGAACGTCAAATCCGTCCTGCGGGTAGAAGGAGTCTGAGCCGTGGCTCACCAATGGCGCGGCGTTATCCGCGAATACGCCGACCGTCTTCCGGTCACCGAGAGCACCGAGGTCATTACCCTCGGTGAGGGCGGTACGCCGCTGGTCCGTGCGAAGGCGCTGTCCGCGCTGACCGGCTCGGAGGTGTACCTCAAGGTCGAAGGCATGAACCCGACCGGCTCCTTCAAGGACCGCGGAATGACCATGGCCATGACCGCTGCCGTGGAATCCGGTGCCAAGGCTGTGGTGTGCGCGTCCACCGGCAACACCAGCGCCTCGGCGGCTGCCTACGCCACGCAGGCGGGCATCACCTGCGCCGTGCTGGTGCCGGACGGCAAGATCTCCATGGGCAAGCTCAGCCAGGCCATTGCACACGGCGCCCAGCTGCTCCAGGTCCGCGGAAATTTCGACAACTGCCTGGAGGTGGCCCGCAAGCTTGCCGAGGCCTACCCGGTGTTCCTGGTGAACTCCGTGAATCCGGCACGCATCGAGGGCCAGAAGACGGCCTCCTTCGAAGTGGTGGACTACCTCGGAGATGCCCCCGACTACCACCTGCTGCCCGTCGGCAACGCCGGAAACATCACCGCCTACTGGAAGGGCTACTCCGAATACGCGAAGCCCTGGACCAACGTGGCCGGCGAGGAACTGGCTCCGGTGGCCACTAAGACCCCGCACATGTGGGGCTTCCAGGCCGAAGGCGCCTCGCCCCTGGTGAAGGGGCACCCGATCACCGATCCGGACACCATTGCCACCGCCATCCGGATCGGCAACCCGGCCTCCTGGGATCAGGCCATTGCCGCCCGCGACGAATCCGGCGGCCTGATCGAAGCCGTCACGGACACCGAAATCCTCGACGCGCACCGCTGGCTGTCCTCCCGCGAGGGCGTCTTCGTGGAACCGGCCTCCGCCGCCGGCGTGGCCGGGCTGCTCAAGAAGCACGCTGCCGGGGAAGTCCCGGCCGGCAAGACCATCGTCATTACGGTCACCGGCCACGGCTTGAAGGATCCGCAGTGGGCACTGCGCACCGCCGACGGTTCCGACGTCGAGCCCACCAAGGTGGACTTCGATGTTGTGAGCGTGGCGGCAGCGCTGGGTCTGGAAGCGGCGCAGCCCGCCGGATCCGGCAAGTAGGGCTGAAGCATGCAGGTGGATCTGCCCGGCGGGCAGCGCTCCGGTTCCCGCTCCGGTTCCCGCATCCTGGCGCCGGGGCAGGACGTGACCGTGTCCGTGCCCGCAACGAGCGCCAACCTCGGCCCGGGGTTCGACTCCCTTGGGCTGGCGCTCACGTTGTATGACACGGTCCGGGTGCGCACCTCCGAGGATGAAGGCATTTTCGTCGAGGTCGCGGGTGAAGGCGCCGGAAACGTTCCCTTGGATTCCTCCCACCTGGTGGTCCGCACCCTGCTGTCCACTCTGGCCGCCTCCGGGTACAGCGCCCAGGGCCTGCACCTGAGCGCAGAGAACGCTATTCCGCACGGCCGCGGTCTGGGCTCTTCGGCGTCGGCTATTGTGTCCGGCGTACTGGCTGCGAATTCCCTGCTGCCGGTCGAAGCCCGGCTCGATGCCGCAGGTGTGCTGCACAGTTGCTCGGCGCTGGAGGGCCACCCGGACAATGTGGCTCCCGCACTCGTCGGCGACCTCGCCATTTCCTGGGAGGACGACGGCGTCTTCCGCTCCGTGCGGGCCTCAGTCCATCCCGATGTGGTTCCCGTCGTCGCCATACCGGCCGTGGAACTTTCCACCGAGAGTGCCCGCGGCCTGCTGCCGGCCACCGTGGCCCACCGGACGGCAGCGGCCAATGCCGGCCGTGCGGCGCTGTTGATCCACGCCTTGACGGTGGATCCGTCGCTGCTGCTCGAGGGAACGCAGGACGCGCTTCACCAGGACTTCCGGGCACCTGCGATGCTCCCGAGTGCCCGGCTGCTGCAGTCACTGCGCTCTGCGGGATTCGCCGCCGTGATTTCCGGTGCCGGTCCCACGGTGATGTGCCTAGCCCACGGCGAGGAGGCCGCCCTGGAAGCGGAGCAGGCCATGACCAAACATTTGCAGGCAGCGGAATTCGGCGAAAATTGGCGTGTTCTGCGGCTTGGCGTCGAGCGAGATGGTGCTAGAGTGGAAGGGCACCAGCGGTAATTTTTCCGTCCTGTGCTCCCGCAGGTAGCCGTCCATTTCGGGCCGCCCCGGGCTTTAGTTGAAAACACTTTGCCGCCGTCAGGTGTGATTGCACTCGTCCCGCGGTGATTTCCGTTGATTCAAATGCCCACCCGCGGAGGCGCAGTCTACGGTGCAGCCTTCAAAGGAACCGCCAAGAAGCGGCGTGTCCCGCTTGAATGCCGCGTGTTCGGCAGCGAAGCTGACCAGACTCTGCGTGGATTCTTCTTTACATAAGGCACCCAGCAGATTCGCCTTTCTCCGGCCATCGGGCCGGTAGTCAAGCGAACCCTGACCCAATGTCTGATTTTGGGACCAGGGCCAATCACCGCGGCCGGCATTGCGCCGGACCGCCCGACGAGGGGGAAGGATCCTTCGTGACAGATACCACTAGCCTGACTGCAGGCGTGGATTCAGCATCCGCCGGTTCAACCGGCGAGAACGCATCAAAGAGCGCAGGCCTTGCAGGCCTTAAGCTCGCGCAGCTCCAGGCGCTTGCCGGCCAGCTCGGCATCACCGGGGGCTCCCGCATGCGTAAGGGAGATCTGGTTACGGCCATCTCCAACCACCAGCGCGGCGGCGCAGTAGCCGACCGACCGGTCCGCGGTTCCCGCGGCGAGGCCGGCGACGACGCAGCCAAGGGTGCTTCGGCGCCCGAGAAGGCGGCAGCAGCACCCGCGGAGCAGTCCGCAGAGGCCGAGACCACCCGCCCGACGCGTACCCGTAACCGCAACCGGCGTGCAGCCAGTGACGGCGTCGTCACTTCCGCCCCCGCGGAAACTGCGGCGGCCGAGGCACCGGCACCCGCCGCCTCGCCGGAAGCAGACGCGGCTCCGGCCCGGAACCGCGAGGCACGCGAAGACAACGGACGTGAAGAGGGCCAGCGCGAGCGCGGCAACCGCCGCAGCCGCAACCGCCGCAGCGACTCCAACGAGTCCAACGGCACGGTCAACAACGCTTCCGCCGAGGCGCCTGCAGAGGACGCCTCCAGCAACGGCGCTGCCAGCAACGGTGCTGCCTCCAACAACGGCGCTGCCAACGGTGCCGAGGCCCGGACCCAGGGCGACGACGAGCGCGGCGAACGCCGTGAACGCCGTGACCGCAACCGTTCGGACCGCGACAACGGCGGCAACCGCGACAACGGCGGCAACCGCGAGAACAACCGCGACCGCGACAACAACCGCGACAACGGCGGCAACCGCGAGAACAACCGGGACCGCGACAACAACCGCGACAACGGCGGCAACCGCGAGAACAACCGCGACCGCGACAACAACCGCGACGACAACGACGAGAACGGGCGCGGGCGTAACCGCCGCAACCGGAACCGCAACGAGCGCAATGACCGCAACGACCGCGGTGACCGGAACGATCGTTTCCGCGACCGCAACGAGCGCCGCCGCAACCGCAACCAGAACCCCGAGGTCGACGACGTCGAGGTCACTGAAGACGACGTCCTGCTGCCCGTGGCCGGCATCCTCGACGTCCTGGAGAACTACGCCTTCGTACGGACCTCCGGTTACCTGCCGGGCCCGAACGATGTCTACGTTTCCCTCGCCCAGGTGAAGAAGTACAACCTGCGCAAGGGCGACGCCGTCGTCGGCGCCATCCGCGCCCCGCGTGA
Organism: Arthrobacter sp. zg-Y1110; assembly: GCF_025244865.1. Classification (NCBI taxonomy): domain Bacteria; kingdom Bacillati; phylum Actinomycetota; class Actinomycetes; order Micrococcales; family Micrococcaceae; genus Arthrobacter; species Arthrobacter sp. zg-Y1110. The sequence goes on along the minus strand of NZ_CP104272.1, from coordinate 2,423,493 downwards.
AGGCGAAAACCAGGGCGGAAACCAGCGCCAGAAGTTCAACGCGCTGGTACGCCTCACCTCCGTCAACGGCAAGCCCGCCGAGGACAACAAGGACCGCGTGGAGTTCTCCAAGCTGGTTCCGCTGTACCCCTCCGAGCGCCTGCGCCTGGAGACGTCCGCCAAGGTGATCGGCCCGCGTGTCATTGACCTCGTGGCACCGATCGGCAAGGGCCAGCGCGGCCTCATCGTTTCCCCGCCGAAGGCCGGAAAGACGCTGATCCTGCAGGCAATTGCCAACGCGATCACGATCAACAACCCTGAGGTCCACCTCATGATGGTCCTCGTGGACGAGCGTCCCGAGGAAGTCACGGACATGCAGCGCACGGTCAAGGGCGAGGTCATTGCCTCCACCTTCGACCGCCCCGCCGATGACCACACCACTGTTGCCGAACTCGCCATCGAGCGCGCCAAGCGCCTGGTGGAAATGGGTAACGACGTCGTGGTGCTGCTTGACTCCATGACCCGCCTGGGACGCGCCTACAACCTGGCCGCTCCGGCGTCGGGCCGTATCCTCTCCGGCGGTGTGGATTCGTCCGCACTGTACCCGCCCAAGCGTTTCTTCGGTGCTGCCCGCAACATCGAAAACGGCGGCTCGCTGACCATCCTGGCTACGGCCCTGGTGGAGACCGGATCCAAGATGGACGAGGTCATCTTCGAGGAATTCAAGGGCACCGGCAACATGGAGCTGCGCCTGTCCCGCAACCTTGCGGACAAGCGCATCTTCCCGGCCGTGGATGTCAACGCGTCGGGTACCCGCCGCGAAGAGAACCTGCTCTCCCCGGATGAAGTCAAGATCATGTGGAAGCTGCGCCGGGTCCTGTCCGGACTGGACACCCAGCAGGCGCTGGAACTGCTCACCGGCAAGATCCGGGAGACGCAGTCCAACGTCGAGTTCCTGATGCAGGTCCAGCAGACCACCCTGGGCACCAAGGACAACTAGCTGCCTTACGAGCCGCTCATGCCCCCTCCCGCTAACGCGGGCAGGGGGCCTGGGCGGCTCGTTCGTTAACGCCCGGGGACCGACGGGCGCGCGAACCGATAAACTTCCATGTGGGAAACCCAGCTGAAAGAGGAATCTAGAACATGTTTGAGTCCATACAGGGCCTGTTGGATGAGCACGCTGAACTTCAGTTGCGCCTGTCCGACCCGGCAGTGCACGCGGACCAGGGCCTGGCCCGCCGGCTGGGACGGCGCTACGCCGAGCTCAGCCGGATTGTGGACGCCTACAACCGTTGGCACGGACTCGAGGATGACCTTGCCGCCGCCGTCGAAATGGCGGATGAGGACCCGGAATTCGCCGCCGAGGTACCCGTGCTCAAAGAGCAGCTCGCAGACGCGCAGGAGAAGCTGCGCCGCCTGCTGATTCCCCGCGACCCCAATGATGGCCGCGACGTCATCATCGAGGTCAAGGGCGGCGAAGGCGGCGACGAAGCTGCCCTGTTCGCCGGCGACCTGCTGCGCATGTACACCCGTTACGCAGAGCACCGCGGCTGGCGTACGGAAATCATCTCGGCCACCGAGTCGGACCTGGGCGGCTACAAGGACGTTTCCATGGCCATCAAGGGCAACTCCAACGATCCGGCCGAAGGCGTTTATGCACGCCTGAAGTATGAAGGCGGCGTGCACCGCGTGCAGCGCGTCCCCGTCACGGAGTCCCAGGGCCGGATCCACACTTCGGCTGCCGGCGTCCTGGTGCTGCCCGAAGTGGACGAGCCGGAAGAGGTCGCGATCAGCCAGAATGACCTGAAGATCGACGTCTACCGTTCCTCCGGTCCCGGCGGACAGTCGGTGAACACCACCGACTCGGCCGTGCGCATCACCCACCTGCCCACGGGCATTGTTGTGGCCATGCAGAACGAAAAGTCGCAGCTGCAGAACCGCGAAGCGGCCATGCGCGTGCTGCGCTCACGCATCCTCGCGCACGAGCAGGAGAAGATCGACGCCGCGAACTCGGACATCCGGAAGTCGCAGATCCGCACCATGGACCGTTCGGAGCGGATCCGGACCTACAACTACCCGGAAAACCGGATTGTGGACCACCGCACCGGCTACAAGGCCTACAACCTGGACACCGTACTGAACGGCGAGCTTGAAGCAGTGGTGCAGGCCGCCATTGAAATGGACGAGCAGGCACGGCTGGACGCCATCGGTGACGAAAGCTAATAGCCTTACCGATTCCGCGACCGGTGGCGGCGGCACCCTGGCCGAGGCGCTGCGCCGTGCGACGGCGGAACTCGCCGCGGCCGGGGTGCCGTCACCGCGGGTGGACGCCGAGCTGCTGGCGGCGCACCTGCTGGGAGAAAGCCCCGGCCGGATCCGGGCGCTGGCCTTCACCGATGTGCCGGCACCTCAGGGATACGCCGCACTGGTGTCCGAACGCGCCGCGCGGGTGCCGCTGCAGCACCTGACCGGAAAGGCCCATTTCCGGTACCTGGAACTGGCCGTCGGCCCCGGAGTATTTGTGCCTCGGCCGGAAACCGAAACGGTGGCGCAGCTGGCGATCGATGCTGCGCGGCGGGCCGGGTCGGCCAAGGTCGTGGACCTCGGCACCGGCTCCGGCGCCATTGCGGCTGCGGTGGCCTCGGAAGTTCCCGCAGCCGAGGTGCATGCCGTGGAACTGAGCCCCCTCGCCTTCGCGTGGGCGGAACGGAACCTGGCTCCGCTGGGCGTCCACCTGGTCCTGGAAGACCTCCGGACCGCCCTGCCCGGCCACGAATCCAGCTTCGACGTGGTGGTGTCCAACCCCCCGTACATCCCTGCCGAAGCAGTTCCGAACGAGCCGGAGGCCGCCGAGCATGATCCGGCCATGGCGTTGTACGGCGGGGGAGCGGACGGTCTGGAACTGCCGATGGCCGCGGCGCGGACCGCGGCACGGCTGCTTGCCGGAGGCGGCTACTTCGTGATGGAACATGCCGAGGTGCAGGCGCCGGCCATCGCCCGGCTGCTGGCCGACGATCCGGCCTGGACCGATGTCCAGTCCCACCGGGACCTCAATGACCGCCCGCGGGCGACGTCGGCTGTCCGGCGCTCCGTATCGATGGCATCCCCTAGTGAAAGAATGAAGACGTGAGCACCAGTTATGACTGCAGTAATCCCGATGAACTCAGTGAGGGGCTGGCGGCAGCCCAGCGCGCCATAGCCGCCAAGTCCTGCGTGGTGCTTCCCACCGACACCGTGTACGGAATCGGTGCCGACGCTTTCTCCCCGCAGGGAGTGGCTACGCTGCTGGCAGCCAAGGGACGCGGCCGGAGCATGCCCCCGCCCGTGCTGATCCCGCGCCTCCAGACCATGGACGGCCTGGCGATGGACATTTCCGACGACGCCCGCAGCCTGGCGCGTACGTTCTGGCCGGGCGGGTTGACACTGATCTTCCACGCCCAGCCGTCCCTGAGCTGGGACCTGGGCGACACCATGGGAACCGTCGCCCTGCGGATGCCCGACGACAGCGTTGCGCTGGACCTGCTGGCTGTGACCGGGCCGCTGGCCGTGTCCTCGGCCAACCGTACGGGATCACCGGCCGGACAGACCGCGGCGCAGGCCCGCGAACAGCTGGGCGAATCCGTGGAGGTCTATCTGGAGGCCGGACACCGTCCGGTGGCCGGCAGCGACGGAGTGCCGTCCACCATTGTGGACGCCACCAGCGAACCGATGCGGGTGGTGCGCAGCGGTGCGATCAGCATTGCCGCCCTGCGCGAAGTGGTTCCGGGGATCCTGGATCTGGGCGAAGAACCCGCAGCCGCCGGTACTGCGCCCTCCCTGGCCAAAGACCAGAAGCCGGTTTAGTTCCGGGAAGCTTCCAGGACCTCGCGGACGCGGGGTTCCGGGACGTTGCCCGTGGCCTCGGCCCAGCCGGGCTCCTGACGCTGCCCGAACCACATCATCTCCACGCGTCGCAGTGCTCCGTGCAGCCGCTCCCCGGCCAATGAGGAGAGCGCATAGCCGGACCGCAGTGCCATGCGGCAGAACCAGACCGGCAGATGTGCCGGACGCCGGCCGCCTGCGGCTTCAAGGACGGAGGACACCGACGCCTGTTCCCAGGGCTGCAGCACCACTGCAGGAACCGGGCCGATGTGGGTGCCTACCCGCAGGACGAAGTCGACCAGTGAATCTACTGAACTTACGGGGCTGGGTGCGGTTCCGCGACCGGCTACGGATGCCAGCGGCGAGGCCGCGAGCCGGCTTAGCTTAGCCGTCGTCGCCCGGCCCGGCCCCTGGACCGATGTGGCACGGACCGTGGCAACGCTGCAGGACCCGCCGTTCCGGGCGGAAAGGACCTGTTCGCCGAGCGCCTTGGAACGGGAGTAGGCCGAAAACGGCTCCACATGCGGGCTTTCGTCCAGGAACGGACGGTGCCCCTGCACGGCCGCGCTGCTTAGGTGGACGAACCGGCGGACACCGGCGGCATCCGCGGCATCGGCAACCAACGCAGGCAGCAGCGAGTTCGCACCCCGGAGTTCGGGGGAGTCCGTTGCTCCCGGCGTCGCCAGTCCAGCGGCATTCACTACGACGTCGGCACCCGCGAAGGCATCGGCCAGGCGGCTCCGCTCCGTGTCCAGTGCTGCGGCATCCGCAAGTAAACCGGCTACGTCCGCAGCGTCGGTACGCAGCCGGGGAGCGGAAACGGACCGGACCTCGACCCCGCGCGCAGCCAGGGCGGCGCGGACGGCTGAACCAATGAATCCGGTGCCGCCCAGGACCGTCCACACCGAGGGGGTGGCGGCGGAAGGGACGGGGCCTGGAGAAGGAGTGCTCAAACCTGCTGCTTTCGTGTCGATGGCTGCTCCGGCGCGGACAACGGGGGCATCGGGGACCAGGACCGGTCCCGGAGGATGCGCCGGGCACCGCGCCAGCCGGCCCAGAGGCGCCCGGCACCGCGCAGTGAATGCTCCACGGCAACCAGCCTGAGCAGTTCCTTGCCTGCGGTCAGGAAGGTCCCGAGTCCGAATCCGAACCGGTGATACCGGCCGTGGACCTGCAGGTACCGGGCTGTATGGCCGCGGTTGCGCATGGCAGTGAAGCGGCCGAGGTCGCTGGAATCGTTGAGGTGGCGGATGCCGAGGTCGATCTGTCTCTGCACCCGGACCTTGCGGATGACGAAATCGTTGACATAGGCCACCGGCCGGTCCAGGGAGGCGAGCCAGCCGTAAATTACATCGTCGCCGTTGATGAAGTAGCGGGCATCCGGGAGGCCTATCCGGCGCACCTGGCCGGCACTGATCAGCATTCCCTCAAAGCAGCCCACGTTGGTGTCGAAAACGGGGGAATCGCGGAAAACGTTGCCCGGCACCGGCAGGTGCACGCCCAGGAACGGGACGAAGCGGTGCTGCCAGAAGAACGGTTCCCCGCCGGCATCGAACCGCCGGCCGTGGATGCAGTCGTAACTGCCGGTCCACTTGCGCAGCGCAGCCACGGCATCCGGGAGGACCTCGACGTCGTCGTCCATCAGCCACAGCCACTGTGCGCCGGAGTCCAGGGCAGCCTCGACCCCGGCTGCGAACCCGCCGGCCCCGCCGGTGTTGGTCTCCAGCCGCAGGACGGACAGCGGGGCGGGGAAGCCGGCGCGCGCTGATTCCAGAACCTCGGGCGTGTCATCGGTGCTGGCATTGTCCACCACGACAACCGACGCAGGCGCGGGGTTGAGCCGCTTGACGCTCTCCAGCAGGCCGGCGAGGTAGCCGGAGCGGTTGAACGTCGTGATGACGATCGTCAGCGGGACCGGTTCCTGGACGACGTCCACGTTAGAACCCGAAGTCCGACGGCGGTCCGAAGCGGCGCCCGCCCATGCCTGCCGCGTAGGCGCGCAGCCAGTTGGCGAAGCCGCGGGGATCCCGGGTTCGAGCGAAGTGGATGGGGTATCCCACGGCGTCGGCCACGAAGGACTTCACCCTCGTGTAGCGCCGGGTGAGGTGGCCCCGGTTGCGGTAGAAGTAGAACTGCTTGAACGGCGTCTCGGGGACCAGGACATGCATCCGGTCGCCCAGGACGGGCTGCACTTCGGCCCAGGCTGCCGGATGCGTCAGGGCCACCGTGGTGACCGTGCCGAATTCGATGCCCGCCCGGCGCAGCCGGATCATGAAGTCCGTCTCGTCGCCGCGGATAAACAGGCGGAGGTCCGGCAGTCCCACCCGGTAGAAGACATCCGCGCGGATCAGGGCGCCGTTGAAGAAGTGCCCCACATTGGGCAGGAAGCCGCGGGCAGCTACTTCGGCCCGGTCATGGGTGAGCTTCCCGTCGAGGCGGAAGTGGAAGGACAGCGTGTCCGGCGCCCCCGGGGCAACCACGAGCGGCAGGACGACGTCGAGGCCGCGTTCCTTCGCTGCAGCCAACAGGGTGGCGACGCATTCGGGATCTTCGGGATGGGCGTCGTCGTCCATGATCCAGATCCACTCGGCGCCGGAGGCCATGGCCGAAAGGATGGCGAGCGAAAAACCGCCGGCTCCGCCCAGATTGGTGCTTGACCGGATGTAATTAACCGGTGCCGACGACGCTTCGGCGATCTCCGAAACCGGGCTCTTGCCGGAGTCCACGAGCGCCACGGACGTGATGTTGCCGCTCTGCGCGGCCAGTGCCTCCAGTAGGATCTTCACATCGTCCGGACGGTCGAAGGTCACTGCTGCTACGGCCACTGAGTCCGGCAAGATGGTCCTTTCAGGCAACCCGGGGGATCGGCCAAGACCGAAACCGGAGAGGGTGTGCAGTTAGTATGCTGAATAGATTCCAGTCTATTACACCGGATTCTTCCGCCAGCTCTTCGCATCACCGAGAAGAAAGCCGGGTACCTACCCGTTGAGGACCATGAGGCAAAAACCTACGGACAACAGTCACCTTCCCAGGGAGGAAAAGCCCGTCCTGTGGCTCTGGTCGCAGTACATGCTGGACTCCCTGGCCTGGATCGTGTCCATCGGCCTCGCGCTGGTGCTCCGCTATGAACTCACTGTCGAGCAGATCAACCCGGGCGGACTGGCCGTCTTCTGCGGCGTAGCCGTCCTGACCCAGCTGATAGTCGGCTATTCGTTTGCCCTCTACCGCGGCCGCTACAGCTTCGGCAGTTTCCATGAGATGCGCCTGCTGGCGGTGGTGACGCTCATTGTCTCCGCCATCCTGGTCCTCGCAAGCGCCTTGTTCGGACTCGTGATCGATATCCCGCGCAGCACCGGAATGATCGCCTTCCCCTTCGCCTGCCTGTTTATGGCGGCAATCAGGTACGTCAAGCGGATGTACGTGGAGAGCAAGGCACGGCCGGGGGAAGAGGCCCAGCGTGCCCTTGTGTACGGCGCGGGATTCCTTGGCGGTTCCCTGGTGTCACGGATGATGAAGGACCCGGAGTCGCCGTACTACCCGGTTGGCCTGGTCGACGACGACCCGTCCAAGAAGCACCTGAGGCTGGCCACTGTTCCGGTGCTCGGCAAACTCGTAGACCTTCCCGAACTGGTGCAGCGGACCCGTGCCACGGTGCTGGTGGTGGCCATTGCCGATGTGGAAGCGAAGCAGGTCCGTGAGATTTCCGATCTCGCCGAAGGCCTGGACCTGCGCGTCCTGGTGCTTCCGCCGCTCAAGGACATGCTCTCGAAGGGCGACGGCGCCGGACTGGGCGACTTCCGCGACGTGGCGGTCGAAGACCTCATCGGGCGCCGGCCGGTCGACATCCATGTGGACGAAGTTGCCGGCTACCTGTCCGGGAAGAAGGTCCTCGTCACGGGTGCCGGCGGTTCCATCGGCTCCGAACTCTGCCGCCAGATCACCGCCTTCAATCCCGGCGAACTGATCATGGTGGACCGGGACGAGACCGGCCTGCAGCTGACCCAGCTCTCCATCACCGGCCGCGGCCTGCTGGACGGCCCGGACACGGTCCTGGCGGACATCCGCGACCCCGAAGCACTGGACCGTATCTTCCGCGAACGCCGCCCCGACGTCGTTTTCCACGCCGCCGCCCTGAAGCATGTCTCCCTGCTGGAGCAGTACCCGCAGGAAGCCTGGAAGACCAATATCATCGGCACCGCGAACGTGCTGGCCGCGGCCCGCAAGGCCAACGTGCGCCACTTCGTGAATATCTCCACCGATAAGGCAGCGAACCCCACCACGGTCCTCGGCCATTCCAAGCGCGTAGCCGAAAAGCTCACGGCCTGGATGGCCCGCGCCACCGGCGAGCGGTACGTGTCCGTGCGGTTCGGCAATGTAATCGGCAGCCGGGGCTCCATGCTGCCGCTCTTCAGCGAACAGATCCGGCAGGGCGGACCGGTCACCGTGACCGACCCGGAGGTGACCCGGTTCTTCATGACGATCCCCGAGGCCTGCCAGCTGGTGATCCAGGCCGGCGCGATCGGCCGCGGGGGAGAGGTGATGATCCTGGACATGGGCGAGCCCGTGAAGATCCTCGACGTCGCCCGCCGCATGATCGCGATGTCCGGCAAGGACATCGAAATTGTCTTCACCGGACTGCGCCAGGGCGAAAAGCTGCACGAGATCCTCGTCGGCACCGGGGAAGAGGACTCCCGTCCCCTGCATCCGAAGATCTCCCACGCCGCGGTTGCCGTGCTGGATCCCGATGAGCTGGACCTGACCGACTGGCTGCGGCGCTGCGGGATAGAACCCGGCAGCGTGCCGACGGACGGCGCCGCAACCGATGCCGGCGAGATTGTGCGCATTCCGGGTGCCCGCCATCCCGGCGCCCCCGGTGACGCGGCAAATGAGCCCGGGGAACCCTACAGCGAACGGCGGACCGGCTAATGCTGCTGGTGCTGTGCGCCGCTGCTGCTTTTCTGGCGAGCCTGCTGCTGCCCTTCCTTTTTATCCCCCTGCTGCGCCGGCTGGGTGTCCTCGATGTCCCCAATGAGCGGTCCTCGCACACCAAGGCAGTCATCCGCGGGGTGGGTGCAACCACTGCCGCCGGTGTCCTGGCCGGCCTCATGCTGGCGCTGCTGACGGGGCTGGTGGCCGTTGACCGTTCGGTGCTCGCCATTCTGATTGCCGTGATCGGCGCGGCATCGCTGCTGGGCTGGATCGAGGACTGGCGCGGCGTCTCCGTCCGGACCCGGGCGGCTACCCAGCTCGCCATCGGCCTGCTTGGAACGGCCGGACTGGCCTGGACCATGGAGCAAAGCTGGTGGTGGGTTCCCGTGGGCGGCCTTGCAATAGCGGCCTACATCAACGTCGCCAACTTCATGGACGGCATCAACGGAATCTCCGGGCTGCATGGACTGGTGGTGGGTACCCTGTACTCCATCAGCGGCGTGCTGTCGGACCACGTCTGGCTGACCGTTACGGGAGCAGTGGTGGCCGCGGCTTTTGCCGCCTTCCTGCCCTGGAACCTCGGCAGGGGACAGGTTTTCCTGGGCGACGTCGGCAGCTACCTGCTGGGGTCATCCATCGCCGGTATTGCCGTCGCCGCGTTCCTGGCCGGTGTCTACGTGGAATACCTGCTGTTCCCGATCGTTATCTATCTGGCGGACACCTTCACCACGCTCCTGCGCCGCATGCGTCGCGGGGAGCGGTGGTACTCGGCGCACCGCCAGCACGTCTACCAGCGGCTGACCGATGCCGGGCTGAGCCACGTTCAGGTGTCCCTGGTTGTCACCGGCTGCACCGTGGCCGTCGGAGTTACCGGGCTGCTCACTGCCGGTGCCGGTGCAGGTGCGACGGTAGCCGGGGTCCTCTTCGCCGTCGCGGTGCTGGCCTTCTACCTCGCGTCGCCGCGCCTGTTCGCCCGGCGGACAGTGGCCTGACCAGAGGCAGCGCACGCCCTGCCGGGGGCATCTTCTATGTACTGTAGAATTCAAGGGTCGCGGTAGCCCGCCCCGTCACGAAGCCCTCCGGCTCCAGCAGAACCAGCAAGGAAGATTGCCTCCACCATGAGATCCGCAGACGGTACCCGCCCCGGCGGATACCTGACCCCCTCCGGGCCAACGAAGGCCCCCTGGTTGGGGATCCTCTGGAAGGCCCTTGCCGTGACCGGCTCCGCCGCCGTCCTGGCAGCAGCCGCGGCGGCTCTCACGGCGGATCTGTTTGCAGCGGCGAGCTCCCTTCTGGGCTGGTTCGTTATTGCCGCATTCTTCGGAATCAGCCTCCTGGTCGGCCACGTTGTCGGACGGCGCAATCCCTCCGGAGCCATTGGAATGTTCGCCGTTACCTATGCCATAAAGGTTGTGGGTTTTGCCGTTATTCTTTTCGGGCTCGGAACACCTGTTTGGCTGCACCGTGAATGGTTCGCCTTGACGGCCGTCGGTGCAGTGGTCCTTTGGCAGGCGGCGGAAATCCGCGCCTTTTCGACGACCCGCCACCTGATTTACAACGATGCTGACGATTCCAGTCCCCAAGGAGGCGCAAATGCCTAAGAATCGGCCTTCGTCCGGCCCTGCGGCCTTCCAGGCGCCGTCCTCCAGGCGGCGCGCACTGCTCCAGTATGTCCTGGCGGGAATCATCGCCTTGGGTTTGATAGGGTGGAGCCTGGATAGTCTCCTGGGAACTCGCTGGATTTTACCGGCCGGTATCGTTCTGGGCGCGGTCAGTGGCTACTATGTGGCCTCCGCACACAGGCGCACCTCGGGTGCGGACCGACCCGTCACGGGCGGAAAACAGCCGGATACGGATAAATCGAATTGATTTCACAAAACCGAACTAATGGGCGCACATCATGCGTGCCCACCAATGATATGCCCAACGATGGACACAGCAGAGAGGAAACGCGTTGATCGCGCTTGCGCTTCCCGCCTCCAATGACGAGGGATTCGTCGCACCTACCCTCGAAGACATGCACCTCCCTGAGATCCTTCCCTGGGGCGCCGAAAGCGGTGAAGGATTCGGAAAGCAGATGCTGCTTATCCTCCTTTCCGTCATCCTTATCGGGTGGTTCTTCATAGCCGCAGCCCGCAAGGGCCAGATGGTCCCGGGCCGGCTGCAGTTCCTGGGCGAATGGAGCTATAACTTCGTCCGCAACTCGATCGGCCGGGACATCATCGGTGAAAAGGACTTCCGGTCCTTCACTCCGCTGCTGTTCGCGCTGTTCTTCTTCATCCTGATCAACAACCTGTGGGGCACCATCCCGCTGGCCCAGCTGCCGACCACGTCGCACGTGGGTACGGCCTATGCACTGGCCGCGATTGTCTACTTCACCTGGATTATCGTCGGGATCCGGAAGCACGGTCTGGGTTACTTCAAGTTCGCCACCGTCCCGTCCGGCGTGCCGATGGCCATCCTGCCCCTCGTGGTGCTGATCGAAATCATCTCCACCTTCCTGGTCCGTCCGATCACGCACAGCCTGCGACTCTTCGCGACCATGCTGTCGGGCCACCTCATCATCATGCTTGCCGGCAGCGGAACCGCGTTCCTGCTGCTCGAGGCTGAAGGACTGTTGAAGCCGCTGGGTGCGCTCACCCTGGTAGGCGGCGTCGCCATGTTCCTGTTCGAAGTTTTGATCCAGGTCCTGCAGGCCTACGTCTTTACCCTGCTGACCGCGATCTACATCCAAGGCTCCCTGGCCGAGGAACACTAAACCTCCCCTCACCGGGGAACCCCCTGAACCATGCAACCTGCCCAACGGGCATCTTGAAAGGAACAAAACCAAATGACTGGTGTTTTGGATATCGAAGGCAACATCAACCTCGTCGGCTACGGCCTGTCCGCTATCGGCGGCGCCATCGGCGTGGGCCTGGTCTTCGCGGCCTACATCAACGGCGTTGCCCGCCAGCCGGAAGCCCAGCGCGTCCTGCAGCCCATCGCCTTCCTGGGCCTGGCTCTGACCGAAGCACTGGCTATCCTTGGTCTGGTTTTCGCGTTCGTTCTCTAACGTCAGCGCGTATTTTCCAACCAAGTAGATAGGACGGATTGAAATGAACGAGGCACTAATCCTCGCCGCCGAAGAAGGCGCGAATCCTCTGATCCCAAACATCTGGGAGATCCTCGTAACACTGCTTGGCTTCGCCGTGCTGATGTACATCGTCGTCAAGTTCGTCGTCCCGATGTTCGAGAAGACGTATGCAGAGCGTACCGAGGCCATCGAAGGCGGACTCAAGAAGGCCGAAGCCGCACAGGCTGAAGCCAGCGCGGCCCTGGATGAATACAAGCAGCAGCTCATCGACGCCCGTACCGAGGCCAACCGGATCCGCGAGGAAGCACGCGCCGAAGGCGCCCAGATCCTCGCTGACCTGAAGGCCAAGGCAGGCGCCGAATCCGCCCGCATCATGGAACAGTCCCACGTCGCCATCGAAGCGGAACGCCAGGCAGCTGTCGTTTCCCTCCGCAGCGAAGTGGGGACGCTCGCCACCGAGCTGGCCGGCAAGATCGTCGGCGAGTCCCTCGCAGACGATGCGCGTGCCGCCCGTGTGGTTGACCGCTTCCTTGACGACCTGGAATCCCAGAACGCAGGTGCGGTTAAGTAATGGCAGGTATATCGAGCGAGTCACTGGCCGCGGCGCAGGAGAAGCTGGAAGCAAAGCTTCCCGGTGCAACCCTGTCCCTGGCCGAGGAACTCTTTGGAATTCTGGGCCTGCTGGACAGCGACGCTGGACTCATGCGTGCCCTGACGGATCCGGCTCGTGAAGCCTCTGCCAAGGCAGCCTTGGTCTCCAAGCTGGTCGGCGGCAAGGTTTCGTCCGACGCCGAGCAGCTGGTTGCTTCTCTGGTGGAGTCCCGGTGGCGCACTTCGCGTGACCTGGGCGATGCCCTGGAAACCCTGGGTGCAACGGTTGTCTCCGCTGTAGCGGAGAACAAGGGTCCCGGCCTGTCCGGCCTTGAAGCACTGGAAAGCGATTTGTTCCGCTTCAACCAGGCCGTTGCAGCCAACCATGAGGTGCAGCGTGCGCTGCAGGAACCGCAGGCCTCCGCCTCGGCCAAGGCCACGCTGGCACAGAAGCTCGTGCCGGGCATGGGAGCCGAAGCCAAGGTGCTGGTCACGCAGGCAGTAACCGCCCCGCGCGGACTGCGTCCGGCAGCACTGGTAGCTCGCTTCGCGGAACTGGTAGCCGGCCGCCAGCAGCGGTGGATTGCAGAAGTGCAGTCCAGCCGTCCGCTGACGCAGGAACAGCAAAAGCGTCTGCAGTCCTCTCTCAACGGACTGTATGGCCGCGAGCTGAAGATCAACGTCAATGTGGACCCGGCGATTCTCGGCGGCATTCGTGTCACAGTGGGGGATGAAGTAGTTGATTCCACCGTTACGACGCGCCTGACTGAACTTCGCCGAAAGCTCGCTGTCTAGTCACCTTGACGGCCCTAAACGGCCTTCAGAATTTTTGAGAACCAATCACGGTCATCGGCACTTACGCGATGATCACAACATAGGAGAGCAGGGACTGCAGATGGCCGAATTGACCATCAACGCCGACGACGTCCGTAATGCGTTGAATGAATTCGCGGCGTCCTACGAACCCGGAAACGCAGAGCGCGTTGAAGTTGGCCGCGTAACAACCGCCAGCGACGGCATTGCCCGTGTGGAGGGCCTGCCCTCCGTTATGGCGAATGAGCTGCTTCGGTTTGAGGACGGCACGCTGGGCCTCGCCCAGAACCTTGACACCCGTGAAATCGGTGTCGTTGTACTTGGCGATTTCGCCGGTATCGAAGAAGGCCAGGAAGTTCACCGCACCGGTGAAGTCCTGTCCGTACCCGTAGGCGATGCCTTCCTGGGACGCGTTGTCGACCCGCTGGGCGAGCCGATGGATGACCTCGGCCCGATCACCGCTGAGGCACGCCGTGCACTGGAACTCCAGGCACCGGGCGTTACCCAGCGCAAGTCGGTCCACGAGCCGCTTCAGACCGGCCTCAAGGCAATCGACGCCATGATCCCGATCGGCCGCGGCCAGCGCCAGCTGATCATCGGTGACCGCAAGACGGGTAAGACCGCCATTGCCGTTGACACCATCCTGAACCAGAAGGCCAACTGGGATTCCGGCGACGTCCAGAAGCAGGTTCGCTGCATCTACGTAGCCATCGGCCAGAAGGCTTCCACGATCGCTGAAATCAAGCGGACGCTGGAAGACAAGGGCGCCATGGAGTACACCACGATCGTGGCCTCCCCGGCATCCGACCCCGCCGGCTTCAAGTACCTGGCACCGTACGCCGGCTCGGCCATCGGCCAGCACTGGATGTACGGCGGCAAGCACGTCCTGATCATCTTTGATGATCTGTCGAAGCAGGCTGAAGCCTACCGTGCCGTGTCGCTGCTGCTGCGCCGCCCGCCGGGACGCGAAGCCTACCCGGGCGACGTCTTCTACTTGCACTCCCGCCTGCTGGAGCGTTGCGCCAAGCTCTCCGACGAGCTCGGTGCCGGCTCGATGACCGGTCTGCCGATCATCGAAACCAAGGCAAATGACGTCTCGGCCTACATCCCGACCAACGTTATTTCCATCACCGACGGCCAGATCTTCCTCCAGTCGGACCTCTTCAACGCCAACCAGCGCCCCGCCGTCGACGTCGGTATCTCCGTCTCGCGCGTCGGTGGTGCTGCACAGCAGAAGGCCATGAAGAAGGTCTCCGGTACGTTGAAGCTGGAACTGGCCCAGTACCGCGACATGCAGGCGTTCGCCATGTTTGCCTCGGACCTGGATGCGGCTTCCCGCCAGCAGCTGACCCGCGGTGCACGCCTCATGGAACTGCTCAAGCAGGGCCAGTACGCCCCGTACCCGGTGGAAGACCAGGTTGTCTCCATCTGGATGGGCACCAACGGCTACCTGGATGATGTTCCCGTTGAGGACGTCCGCCGCTTCGAGTCCGAGTTCCTGGAACACGTACGCCACTCCTCGTCCGTCATGACCGTCCTGGCCGAGACGAACAAGCTCGAGGACTCCACGGTTGATGAGATGAAGAGCCTCATCACCAAGTTCAAGCAGGGTTTCTTCGGCGAAGGTGACGACCGCATGGTCGCCGCCGGCAACGAAGCTACCTCCGCCTTGGACGAGGACGCCGTAGACCAGGAAAAGATCGTCAAGCAGAAGCGCTAGCGGCTTTGAAGTTCCGCTGCCGGGCCGTGCGCCCGGCAGCGGAACCTTAGGCCATTGCCTTAGCCCCTAGCTTCAACGCTAGGAACTGAAAGGAAGAGTATGGGAGCCCAAATTCGGGTCTACCGCCAGAAGATCGCGTCGACCACGTCGATGCAGAAGATCTTCAAGGCGATGGAGCTGATTGCTGCCTCTCGCATTGGAAAGGCGCGCACCCGTGTGGCTGCGTCACTGCCTTACGCCAATGCGATCACCCGTGCCGTTTCTGCTGTGGCATCCCAGTCGGAGATCGATCATCCGCTGACCACCGAACCGGAGCAGATCCGGCGCGCAGCCGTGGTCATCATGACCTCCGACCGCGGTCTTGCCGGATCGTACTCCGCCGGTGTCCTCAAGCAGGGCGAAGCACTGAATGAATTGCTCCGTGACGAGGGCAAGGAAGTAAAGACCTACCTTGTTGGACGCAAGGCGCAGGCGTACTACGAATTCCGGAACCGTTCAGTGGAACGGGTCTGGACCGGCGGTACCGACGCACCCGAGTTCGAAACAGCCCGTGAAATCGGCAAGGCACTCCTCGATGACTTCAACACGGCCTACGAAGACGGCGGCGTGGACGAAATCCACATCGTCTACACGCGCTTCAAGTCCATGGTTATTCAGGAACCTGCGGTCATCCGACTGCTGCCGCTGGAGGTAGTGGAGGAAGAAGCCCAGTCAGACGCTGAGTTCCTGCCTCTCTACGAATACGAGCCCGAGCCGGAAAAGGTCCTGGACGCACTGCTGCCGCGCTACATCGAGTCGCGCATCTTTGCAGCCATGCTCCAGGCCGCCGCTTCCGAGCTTGCTGCCCGCCAGCGCGCCATGAAGTCCGCAGGGGACAACGCCACGGACCTGATCAAGAAGTACACGCGACTTCGCAACAACGCCCGTCAGGCCGAAATCACCCAGGAACTTTCCGAGATCGTAGCCGGTGCGGACGCGCTCAGCGCCTCCTAGCCTGCCCCGCTCGAAGATAAGTTCCAACGCATAAAAAACTTAGTCCACACGCCATCTAACTGAGTGAAGTGAGAGAGATGACTGCCCAAACTGTCGAGCACGGATCTGATTCCGTAGCCTCGGGTGCCACCGGCCGTATCGCCCGTGTCATCGGCCCGGTTGTCGACGTCGAATTCCCGGCTGACGCAATCCCCACCATCTACAACGCCCTGACCACCGAGCTGACGCTCGACGGCCAGACCCGCACCATCACGTTCGAGACCTCCCAGCACCTGGGTGACAACCTCGTTCGTGCCATCTCCCTGCAGGCCACCGACGGCCTGGTCCGCGGCGCTGCCGTGTACGACACGGGTGCTCCCATCTCCGTCCCCGTAGGCGACGGCGTCAAGGGGCACATCTTCAACGTCCTGGGCGAGCCCCTCGACGTTACCGAAGACCAGCTGGAGATCACCGAGCGCTGGCCGATCCACCGTTCGGCTCCGAACTTCGCGGACCTTGAAGGCTCCACCGAGATGCTGGAAACCGGCATCAAGGTGATTGACCTTCTCACCCCGTACATCAAGGGCGGCAAGATCGGCCTGTTCGGCGGTGCCGGTGTCGGCAAGACCGTGCTGATCCAGGAAATGATCACCCGTGTTGCCCGTAACTTCGGCGGTACCTCGGTATTCGCCGGTGTCGGCGAGCGTACCCGTGAAGGCAACGACCTCTGGGTTGAAATGGAAGAGGCGAACGTCCTGAAGGACACCGCCCTTGTATTCGGCCAGATGGATGAGCCGCCGGGAACGCGCCTCCGCGTGGCACTGTCGGCTCTGACCATGGCGGAATACTTCCGCGATGTGCAGAACCAGGACGTGCTTCTCTTCATCGACAACATCTTCCGCTTCACGCAGGCAGGCTCCGAGGTTTCCACCCTTCTCGGCCGCATGCCTTCCGCTGTGGGCTACCAGCCGAACCTGGCTGACGAGATGGGTCTGCTGCAGGAGCGCATCACGTCCACCAAGGGCCACTCGATCACGTCCATGCAGGCCATTTACGTGCCTGCAGATGACTACACCGACCCGGCCCCGGCCACCACGTTCGCCCACCTGGACGCGACCACGGAACTTTCCCGTGAAATCGCTTCCCGTGGCCTGTACCCGGCCGTGGATCCGCTGACCTCGACGTCGCGTATCCTCGACCCGCAGTACGTCGGCCAGGCGCACTACGACACGGCCATCCGCGTCAAGCAGATCCTCCAGAAGAACAAGGAACTGCAGGACATCATCGCCATCCTCGGCATCGACGAGCTCGGCGAAGAGGACAAGATCGTCGTGTCGCGTGCACGCCGCATCCAGCAGTTCCTCTCCCAGAACACCTACACCGCCAAGCAGTTCACCGGCGTTGAGGGTTCGACGGTTTCCATCAAGGACACCATCGAAGGCTTCCGGGCCATCTGCGACGGCGACGTTGACCACATTGCCGAGCAGGCGTTCTTCAACGTCGGGGGCATGGATGACGTTGAGCGTCAGTGGGCGAAGATCCAAGAGCAGACCGGGAAGTGAGCCCCATGGCGGACGCTGCTGAACTCGAAGTTGAGATTGTTGCTGCCGACCACTTCGTGTGGTCGGGAGCGGCAAAGATGGTCAAGGCCCGCACCAGCGACGGCGAGATCGGGATCCTTCCCGGGCACTCACCGGTGCTGGCCATCCTGGCAGAGGGCGGACTGGCCATCGAACCGGTGTCCGGTTCCCGCATTGAGGTAAGCGTTGACGGAGGATTCTTCTCCGTGGACAACAACCGGGTGGTCATCGTGGCCGACAATGCCAAGGTGACCAACGAAGCAACCGCCGGGACCCGCTGACTCCTTCCGATGGACAGCTCCTATGTGTTCATTGCGTTGGCCGCCCTCTTTGGGCTGCTTGTCCTTGCAGTAGTGCTCTTCGGGGTGCGCCGCAGCCAGCTGCGGCGCGCCCTGGGGACCTTCGATGCCTCCATCTGCCTCCCCCCTGCGGGGTGGCGGATGGGGGTTTGCCGTTATACGGACACCCATCTGGAATGGCTGCGCCTGGTCTCGCTGAGTCCGCGTCCGCCGTACCGTTTCCTGCGCAGTTCGCTGGAAATGGCCGGCTGGCGGGAGCCCACCGAGGCTGAGCGTGCCCGAATCCAGCCAGGAGCCGTCGTCGTCAGCTTGAACTACCAGGGCAGCATCATCCTGGTGGCCATGAAATACGAGGCCTACACCGGCCTGTCTTCATGGGTGGAAGCCGGCCCCGTGGTCGGCATCGGTACCTGGCGCTAGCGCCGGGCCGGGCAATAGAGTCTTGCTTAGAAGGCACAGGGAATTCTCCCTGTGCCTTTTTTGCTGCCCCTTTTTGCCGCCCCGCGGGTGCCTGCTCCGGCCCCCTACTATGGAGTAATGGAAGACGTCATTGTTGTTACCGGCCCGTCCACCCTTCGCGGAGCCGTCACTGTCCCGGGTGCCAAGAACAGCGTCCTGAAGCTGATGGCGGCGACGCTGCTTGCGCAGGGCCGGTCCGTCATCACGAATGTCCCCAACATCCAGGATGTCTGGATCATGGCGGAGCTGCTGCGCCGGCTGGGATGCTCGGTGGATTACGACGTCGACGCCGCCTCCGTTGCCGTGGACGTACCGCAGGAGCTGGGCCACCAGGCGGACTATGACCTCGTCCGGGCCATGCGGGCCTCCATCTCCGTGCTGGGCCCGCTGGTGGCCCGTTGCCGGCGGGCAGAGGTGGCGCTGCCGGGTGGAGACGCCATCGGTTCCCGTGGACTGGACATGCACCGCGCCGGACTGGAACTCATGGGTGCCGAGATCGGCATCGATCACGGCTACCTGGTGGCCTCGGTCCCGGAAGGCCTGCACGGAGCGGACCATATCCTGGACTTTCCGTCCGTCGGCGCCACCGAAAACCTCATGATGGCCGCCACTCTGGCCCGCGGACGCACGGTGATCGATAACGCTGCCCGGGAACCGGAAATCACTGACATTGCCCGCATGCTCAACAGCATGGGGGCCCGGATCAGCGGCGTGGGCACCAACACGCTCATCATCGACGGCGTCCAGGAGCTGCACCCCGTGGAACACCGCGTGGTGCCGGACCGGATTGTTGCCGGCACCTGGGCCTTCGCCGCAGCGATCACCGGCGGCGAGATCGAGGTGCGCTCCGCGGATGCCTCAGCTCTGGCAGTGGTTCTGGACAAGCTCACCCAGGCGGGGTGCGAAGTCAGCACGGGGGAGAACGGCTTCACGGTGAAGGGACCGGCCCGTCCCGAGCCCATCAACGTGTCCACACTGCCGTACCCCGGATTCCCGACCGATCTGCAGCCCTTCGTGGTGGCCCTCAACGCCGTCGCGAACGGTTCGGGCATGGTCACCGAGAATGTTTTCGAGGCCCGCTGGGGCTTCACCTCCGAACTGGCGCGGCTCGGAGCAGTGGTGCGGCTGGACGGGCACCACGCCCTGATCCAGGGTGTCGAGCTGCTTTCCGGTGCACCGGTGGTTGCCAACGACATCCGGGCCGGCGCGGCCCTTGTCATAGCAGGCCTGGCTGCTGACGGAACCACTGAAGTGCGGGGCGTGGACCATATTGACCGCGGATATGAAAGATTCATGGAGAATCTCCGGGGTCTCGGTGCGAACGTAGTCCGCCGCCGTGGGTAAGTAGGCGGCGGGTAAGTAGGCCGTGGGTATGTAAGCCGCGGGTAAGAAAGCGAATGGAAAACAAGGAAAGCCCCCGGCATTTGCCGGGGGCTTTCCTTGTTTTCCTTGCGGAAGAAAGAGCGGAACCTTTTTTGGGTTATACCCTAGAGGGCGGTAACGCCGGTGGCCTGGGGGCCCTTGGCGCCCTGGCCGATCTCGAAGGAAACGCGCTGGTTTTCGTCGAGGGTCTTGAATCCGTTGGTCTGGATTTCGGAGTAGTGAACGAAGACATCGCCGTCTGAGTCGTCCGGGGTGATGAAGCCGAAGCCCTTTTCGGCGTTAAACCATTTGACGGTACCCTGAGCCATTTGTTTCTCCTCATAATGTGGAACTTACCTGCACAGTCCGTGCCGGATATGTTACTGAAGCAAGAAAGCCCAAGTTCTTGCCGTTCAGCAGTTCCTTGAGGAGCTTCTCACTCGCAACGGTCTTGCGAGCATGAAAAAACACCTACACAAAGACTTGGTAACAGCGTTGCATAACCGAAATGCCTGGTCAATGCTCGAAACGAAATATTTGGAACTTTTTTTACCGTGTTTTTTCAGCGCGGCAGCCACGTTCCGCAGCGCAGGACTGCGTGCAGCTCCAGGTCCGGTGAGACCACCAGGGCATCGGCCCGCAGGCCGCGGCGCAGGGCACCTACTTCATCGGCGAGCCGAAGCACATCCGCGGGTACCGCAGTGGCTGCGCCCACTGCTTCCGCGAGCGGCACACCGGCAGCGACAGCCGTGCGTACGCACTGGAGCAGAGTGGCCGTGCCGCCGGCCAGCGTGCCGTCGGGCAGGCGGGCCGTCCCGTTCCCCACCACAACGCCGGCAGGCCCAAGCCGGTAGGTGCCGTCGCCAAGCCCGGTGGCCGCCATGGAGTCACTCACGAGGGCCACGTTGGCGCCTCCTGCGAGCTCGAAGACGGTGCGTACGAGTGCGGGGTCAAGGTGCGCACCGTCGGCGATCAGCTCCACTACGGCCGCTCCGCTCCGTGCGGCCCGCAGGCTCGCTGCGACGGCGCCGGGGGAGCGGTGGTGCAGCGGGTCCATGCCGTTGAACAGGTGTGTCACCGTGGGCCGGGGAGCGTAGCCTCCGAAACCGGCTTCTTCCATTTCGTCCCGGGCGGACTCCAGCGACTCGGCAGCAACGGGGTCCGCAGCGGCGGTATGCCCCAGCGAAGGCGTCACGCCGTGGAGGACCAGGCGGTCCACGAGGTCATCTGCTCCGGGCAGTTCAGGCGCATAGGTCATGGTGACCAGTTCGCTGTCCGCGGCCGCAAGCAGCTCATCCACGAAGCCGGGGTCCGGCGGGATCAGGAACTTCGGGTCCTGCGCACCGCAGCGCTCCGGGGACAGGAAGGGCCCTTCGGCATGGATTCCGGCAATGAGTCCTTCCCTCGCCAGGGCGCCGAGACGGGCGGCGGCAGCGAGCATGTCCTGACGGGACGCGGTTACCATGCTGGCGAGCAACGTGGTGGTTCCCGCCGAATGCAGGAAGGAAGCTGCCCGCCGGATTCCCGCTGCGTCGGAGGTGGTGAAATCGCTTCCCGCTGCGCCGTGGCAGTGCAGGTCAACGAGTCCGGGAAGGATGAGCGACCCGGCCGGCAGGTGCGCGGGCTCCGGCCAGCCGGCGCCGTCAAAACCGCTGGCCGGGCCGGCGTAGGTGATCCGGTCGCCGACAAACGCGAGTGCGCCGTCGGGAACCAGCTCGTCCGGGGTCAGCAGGCTGCCGCGGAGGTAGCCGCGGTCCCGGCTGCGCGCTGTGGGGTTCATGCACCGATTCTAGGCATGTTGCCCGGCGGCCGGGAGCGGGGCGGGGAGTCAGAAGAGGCGGGAATCCCGGTCATCCACGCCGCGCATCGCGTCGTAGTCGAGCGTCAGGCAGGTGATCCCGCGGTCCTCGGCCAGCACGCGGGCCTGCGGTTTGATCTGCTGGGCGGCGAAAATACCGCGGACCGGAGCCAGCAGCGGGTCCCGGTTGAGCAGTTCCAGGTAGCGGGTCAGCTGCTCCACGCCGTCGATGTCTCCGCGGCGCTTCAGCTCCACGGCCACGGTGGCGCCCGTGGCGTCGCGCGCCAGGATGTCCACGGGGCCGATGGCCGTCATGTATTCGCGGCGGATCAGCGTGTGGCCTTCGCCCAACCGGTTGATCTGTTCGGCCAGCAGTCGCTGCAGGTCCGCTTCCACGCCGTCCTTGATGAGGCCCGGGTCGGTTCCGAGGTCATGGGAGACATCGGAGAACCGCTCGTGGATGCTGATGATCAGGCGGTCGTCGGTCTTCGCGCTTTGGACATTCCAGACTTCGGTCACGCCGGCTTCGGCGTCCGTCTCGTCCGGTTCCACGCTGCGCATGGTGGCCGGCGGGCTCATCCAGTTCAGCGGTTTGTAGGATCCGCCGTCGGAATGGATCAGGACGGAACCGTCGGCCTTCACCATAAGCAGCCTTACGGCCAGGGGCAGATGGGCACGGAGGCGGCCGACGTAGTCAACGGAGCAGCGGGCTATTACTAAACGCACAGTTGCACTTTACCGGCTGAACTGCGGCAAAATGACTTCTATGCCCCGTTCGAACCATCCCCGCCGCACGCCTGCCGCCGGCAGCGCTGCCGGCCGGAACGCCCGCCGCAAGTGGGCGTCCGCCCCGCCGGAGGGGGATTTGGAACGTACGCGTGCCGGTATTCCGCGCCGTGAAAGCGGTCCCGACGGCGAATGGTCGGTGCGGCAGATCACGGCCGGCAACGCCGCAAAGGACTACCGGTGCCCCGGCTGCGGGCAGGTCATCCCGCCCGGAACCGCGCACCTGGTGGTGTGGCAGGAGGACTCGCTGCTGGGCCGCCAGACTGCCGTCGAGGGCCGGCGGCACTGGCACAACCACTGCTGGCGGATCCGCCGCAGGTACTGAGGGGCTACTGCCGGTCCTGCCGGGCGATGAAGACTTCCTTGAGCAGCAGCAGGGTGGCGGCCGCCGTCGGGATGGCTATCAGCGCCCCCAGTACGCCGAGCAGGCTGCCGCCGGCAATCACGGCGATGACGGCGACGGCGCCGGGCACCGCCACGGCCCGCTGCATCACGCGCGGGGAGACAAAATACGCCTCGAACTGCAGGTAGGCCATGTAGAGGATGGCGAAAACCACCGCCGTCTGCCAGCCCTCGGTCAGGGCCACCAGCGAGACCAGCACCAGCGCTATGGGCGGGCCCACCAGCGGGATGAAGGCCAGCAGTGCCACCAGGAAGGCCAGCAGTACCGAGAACGGCACGCCGGTGATGGTCATCACGATGAAGGCATAGGTGGCGTCCAGGATCGCGACCAGGCCCTGGCCGATCACGTAGTTGCCGACGCTGCCGGTGATTTCCTCTGAGAGTGCCTCCACCCGGCGGCGGCGGCTGCGCGGGGCGAGCCGGTAGGCCCACTTCTTCATCGACGGCAGCGAAGCCAGGAAGTAGAGGGTCAGGACGAGGATGATCAGTGCGCCGAACAAACCGTTGGCAATCACCGTGCCCACGCTGAGGACCCCGCCGAAAATGCCGCCCACGGCGGAGCTGTTGGAGAAGAAGCTGCCGACTTCCTGCTCGATGCGGTCACGGATCTGGAACTGCTTGTCGATGTTGACGAAGAAATCCGAGGCAAGGAAGTTGTTGATGTAGCCCGGAGCGTTGGCGATGATTTCGGTCGACTGGCTGACGATGGTGGGGATCAGTGTCGCAAAGAAGGCCGTGACGACGCCGGCGAGCACCAGTACGGTGATGGCGATGCCGGCGGGGCGGGGGATCCGCCGCGCGGCCAGCCAGCGGACCACCGGATCCAGCCCCAGGGCAATGAACAGGGCAGCGCCGATCCAGACCAGCAG